>JBGOUY010000423.1:0-2743 GCA_041477795.1 bacterium | reverse complement strand
GGGCCCCCCCCCCCCCCCCCCGGGGGGGCCCTACCCCAATCCAACCATTTTGGGCGGGGGGGGGGGGCCCCCCCCCCCCCCCCCCCCATCGGGGGGGGGGGGGGCACCCCTCCCCCCCCCCATGCTTGCGGTCATCTCTGGGACAGCACGCTAGGGGCCGGGCTTGGTGGCCTGCAGGGAGGGCCGCCCCTCGCTGCGGGCGACCAGGGCCTCCAGCTTCTTGCGGCCGCGCCAGGGGGCGGGCTTGCGGAAGTCCAGCCAGAGCAGGGCGATGGCCAGGTTCAGGTCCTGGATCGAGAACACGCCCGGGACGAAGCCCTGCGGCGTCACCCGCGCCTCCAGCCAGTCCAGCTCCGCCTCGATTCGCCGCAGTTCGCGCCGCAGGGTGCCCGACTGCGCGGGCTGGATGTTGTCGCGCTTGAGCCCGTAGGCATTGGACGCGCTGTCCAGCAGCGTCTCGATGGTGACGAGCACGAGCAGGTCGTCCCAGTGCTGCTCCGGCCGGGTCACCGTGCCGGCCAGGGGCGGCTGGCCCCCGGCGGCCTTGCCGCCGCCCTGCTTCAGCAGATAGTCGACGATCAGGTTGGACTCGAACAGCTCGCGCTTGCCGTCGACGAGGCAGGGCACCTTCAGGTTCGGATTGGCCCGCGTGAACTCCGCCGGGGCCTCGTCCAGGTTGACGGTGACGGCCTCGTGCGCGATGCCGCGCTCGGCCAGCACGACGCGCACCTTGCGGGCGTAGGGGGAGTTGACGGTGTAGTAGAGTTTCATGGTCGCTCACGATGAGAAGAGAAGCGAGGCGGCTCCGCACCCGGCTGGCGCGGCGCCGCGGGCCGTTGTTCAGCCTCAGGGGACGGGTTGCGTGGCCAGCAGCGAGGGCCGCTCCCGGTACCGCTCCACCAGCGCCTCCAGCCGCGGGCGCCCTTGCCCCCGCCAGGGCAGCGGCTGGCGGAAGTCCAGCCACAGCAGCGCGATGGTGAGATTCAGGTCCTGGATGGAAAAGACGCCCGGCACGAAGCCCTGCGGCGTCACGCGGGTCTCCAGCCAGTCCAGCTCCGCCTGCATGCGGCGCAGCTCGCGGCGCAGGGTGCCCGACTGCTCGGGCCGGATGCCGTCGCGGCTCAGCACGAACAGGTTGAGCCCGCTGTCCAGCAGCGTGTCGATGGTCGCCAGCACGAGCCGCTCCTCCAGGTCGTGGGAGGGGCGCGTCATCGTGCGCGCGAGGGGCGGCGGTGGCCCGGCCGGCGCGCTGCCCCGCCCCAGCAGGTAGTCCACGATCACGTTGGATTCGAACAGCGTGCGCTCCCCGTCCAGCAGGCAGGGAATGCGCAGGTTGGGATTGGCCCGCGCATAGTCCGGCGGCAGATGGTTCACGTCGGTGAGAATCGGCTCGCAGGCGATGCCCAGCTCCGCCAGCACGACTCGCACTTTGCGGGCGTAGGGGGAGTTGTGGCTGCAGTACAGCTTCATGGGTGCCGCGCGGAGGGGGGAGGCGCTCGGAGGGCCGGCCGGGTCACTTCACGGTGGAAAGCTTTTCGCGCAGCGCCTTGGCGTTCTCCAGATCCTTCGTGGCCTGGCGGTGGCCGGGGTCCAGCTTGAGCGTCAGCTCCCATTCCCGGATGGCGGTGACCAGGTCTTCCTGCAGATAGGCCGTGACCCCCGCAATGTAGTGCACCTCGGCCTCCTGGCCCTTCAGCTCGTCCTTGAGCGAGGCGACGACGGTGGTGGTGTCCTTGTAGTCGGGGTCCACCCGCGTGAGCACTTGCAGCGCGGCCACTGGCTGCTTCTGCCGGCGCAGCTCCTGGCCGCGCTCGTAGTCGGCCGCGTTGACCAGCTCGCGCGCGTCGTGATTGACCGGGTCGTTCTCCAGCACCGATTCCGCGGTGTCTGCCGCCTGCTCGTACTGCTTGGCGTCGAAGAGGGCCTTGGCCTTGGCAAGGGCCGGGTTGGTGGCGGAAGGGCTGTAGTCCGTGCTGCTCTGGGGCGTCTGGCTGGCCTCCGCGGCCACGATCGCCGTGCCGGCGGCCTCGCGCGCGGCATCCGAGGCGGCCGCAGGCGCCGCCTGGCGCGCCTTGCGCTCGGGTTCGGCCCTGCTCACCGTTGGCGCGGCGGGGGCGGCCGCCGGGGGCGCCGGCTTGGGCGTCTCCGGCGCGGCGGCCGTTGCGGCCGTCGCGGGTGGGGCCGGCGGGACCGGCGCTGCCAGGTTGACCCCCACCATCACGGGCAGCTTGAGCACCTGGCCGACCTCGAGCGCCCGCGGATCGGTCACGTCGTTGTAGTATTGCACGAGGTAGGTCAGGTCGGGGTCGTCGTACTCCGCCAGGGCGATCTTGCGCAACGTGTCGCCCCGCACCACCGTGTACTCCATCACGCTCTTGGCGTTCAGCTCGTGCTTCACCATCTCCAGCGCGAGGTGATTGGCCGGGTCGTAGCTCAGCGTGCGCAGGAACTCGCGGAAGGCCCTGGCGTACTGCTCCTTCTGCAGGGCCGCCTTGGCCAGGGCGAAGTGGCGCTCCGCGTTGGTCTTGAGCAGACCCTGGATGGCCACAATGCGCTGGCGCGCCACCGGGTCCGCCGGGTCGAGCGTCGCCACGGCCTGCCAGCGCATGAGCCCGCGCTGCCAGTCCTTGGAGAGGTCGTCCTGCTGGGCCAACAGGCGGAAGCGCTGGGCCAGCCCCGCGAAGGGATCCGCGGGGATTTCCAGCGGGACGGTGCCGCTCCGGGCAGAGCCGGCCGGCGGCGC
>JBGOUY010000360.1:0-3872 GCA_041477795.1 bacterium | reverse complement strand
TGCGGCCGCCATCAAGGACGAATCCCGCACTACCACCTACGGCCCGCGCGGGATGCTGCGCGCATCCTAGCTTGGCCCCAGCGGCCGCCAGCGACTCCCCCGCCATCCCGAGTGTTGTGCCCAAACGCGCTGCTGCGTCCACGGCCGATCGCGTGTGCGCCCTTGCGCCGCGGCGGCACCCTCGCGCACGCTGCCCGCAGCGCGACACGCAGTGGGATGCTTTCCCCTCTCCAGACAGCAGGCGATTGACGGAAGGCGGCACGCGCCGGATCAGGGGGCGCGCTTGTCCAGCAGGGCTTCCAGGGCCGCCGGCGAGCTGAGGTCGCGCACGGCGCCGCGCAGGCGGGTGATGGACTGGGTGCGGATCTGGGACGCGCGCGATTCGGTGATGCCCAGCACCGATCCGATCTCCTTCAGGTTCAGCCCCTCGTCGTAGTACAGCGAGAGCACGAGCTGTTCCTTTTCCGGTAGAGCCTTGATGGCCTCGACCAGGCGGCGCTTCATGTCCTGCAGCGAGAGGGCTTCCAGGGGATCGCTGGCGAAGGGATCCTCGATCACATCGAAGATATTGCCGCGCTCCTGCTCGTCTCCGCCGGGGCTGAGATCCTCGAGGGAGAGCAGGTTGATGGCGCGCGCCTTGAGCAGCAGGTCGTGGTACTCGTCCAGGGTCATGCTCATGCGCTCGGCGATTTCCGACTCCGCCGGGGCCCGGCCGAGCTTGGCGGCGAGCTCGGTGTGGGTCTTGGAGATGCGGTCCGCATGCTCGCGCACGGTGCGCGGCACCCAGTCGGTCGCGCGCAGATCGTCCAGCATGGCGCCCTTGATGCGGAACTCGGCGTAGGTGCGGAACTGGGCCTCGCGGCCGCTGTCGTACTTCTCGATGGCGTCCAGCAGCCCGATCATGCCCGCCTGGATGAGGTCCTCCCGGTCCAGGCTTTCGGGCAGACGGGCGGCCAGCCGGTTCGCGATGTGGCGAACCAGCGGCGCATACTCCAGCACCACCTCCTCCTTGGACTTCCCGCGATAGGCCTGCCGGGAATAGGGATTATTCATCACCGGTCTCCACTGCTCCGGCGGACAGAGCGCTGCCTGCGACTGCCGCGTATTCGGGACGTGCAGGCGAACCCGCACTACTTCGCTTTACGCCAATGCAATAAGCGGTCCCAGAAAACGGCCTCGGGGGGGCTTGCGGAGGGGGGTGCGGCGGGGGCTGCGGCGCCCGGCGCAGTGCCGCGTGGGGCGGGCGCGCGGCCGCTTGCGCGCGAGGCGAGCAAGCCATTCTGGTCGATCACCGCGGCGATGCGGGTCAGGCTGCGTCCCGCCGGGGAGTGGGGGTACAGCTCCAGCAGCGCGCGCTGCTGGCGGACGGCTTTCTGCACGTGCTTGTCCAGCGGCACGCTGCCCAGGAACGTCAGCCGCGCTTGCAGGAACTGCCCGCACACGCGGTTGAGGCGGTCGAAGACGCCCCGGCCGTCCGCCTCGGAGAGCACCTGATTGGCGATCAGGCCGAAGTCGCGCACGTGGTACTTGATGGCGAGCAGCTTCATCAGCGCGTAGGCGTCCGTCATGGAGGTGGGCTCCGGGCTCACCACCAGGTAGACCTCGCCCGCCGAGGCGTTGAAGCGCATCACGTTGGAGGAGATGCCCGCGCCCGTATCGATGAACAGGTAATCCACCTCGTCGTCGATGCGGCTCAGCTCCGCGAAGAGCCGCGTCTGATCCTCCAGGCTGAGCTCGGACAGCTCGCTGATGCCCGAGCTGGACGGGAGGATGCGCAGGCCGAGCGGCCCCTGCAGCACCACGTCGCTGATGTCCTTCTGCCCGGCCAGCACGTGCTCCAGGGTGTAGCGCGGCGTGAGGCCGAGCAGCACGTCCACGTTGGCCAGGCCCATGTCCGCATCGAGCAGCAGCACGCGGCGTTGCAGGCGGCTCAGGGCCAGGCTCAGGTTGAGCACGGTATTGGTCTTGCCCACCCCGCCCTTGCCGCTGGTGATGGCGATGACGCGGGGGCCGGCGCCGGCCGCGGCCGGGCGGGGGGCCGGGCGGCTGCGCTTCTGCTGCTCGACGATCTGGCGCAGGGTATTGGCTTGGTCCATCAGTGGACGCCTCGACTGCCCCGCAGCTTCCTTGCCCGGGGCTTGCAGGAAATGCGCGCGGCCGGCGTAGGGCGCCGGCTTGCGTACAGCGGGACTACCCGGCGGAAATGTTCAGCACCAGGTCCACCAGCCGCTCCTTGGTGGCCACCTCGATGTCCTCGGGCACCTTCTGCCCGGTGGCCAGGTAGCCGATCGGCAGCTTGAAGCGAATGGCGTGGTTGAACATGGAGCCGTACGTGGTGCTCTCGTCCAGCTTGGTGAACAGCACCTGGCTGACGGGCAGCTCCCCGAAGCGGCGCGTGATGTCCGACAGATCCGAATCCTTGGTCGTCGAACTGAGCGTGAGGGCGATCTCGATGCCGTCCTCCCCGCCGAAGAGCTTGCGCAGCTCGGACATCTGCAGATCGTCACGCTGCGAGCGGCCGCCGGTATCGATGAAGAGGGCGTCGCAGTTGGCGTGGCTGGCGATGGCCTGGCGCAGCTCGGCCTTGCTGTTCACCACCGAGATGGGCAGGCCCATGATGCGTGCGTAGACCTTGAGCTGCTCCACGGCCGCGATGCGGAAGGTGTCCACCGTGATCAGGGCCACCTGGCGCTTGTGCTTGAGTAGCTGCTCGGAGGCCAGCTTGGCCACGGTGGTGGTCTTGCCCACGCCCGTGGGGCCGATCAGCGCCAGGATGCGGCGCTGATCCGGCGCGGTCTTGATCCCTCCGCTCACCTTGACGATCTTCATCAGCATGCGCGCCAGGAAGATCTTCACGTAGTTGAAGTCTTCGATCTCCTGGGCCGGGATGTTCTTGGAGGCCTCTTCGATGAGGCGCCGCGCGAACTTTTCCTCCACCCCGTTGAAGATGAGCTGCTGGTAGAGCACCACCAGGTTCTCGTGGTAGTTCGCATCGCGCAGGCCGGCCGATTGCGCCGTGATGGCGTTGAGCATCTGGCGCATGTCGCCCATCTCGGCGCGGATCTGGTGCAGATCCTCCTCCCCGCGCAGGGCGCTGCGCTGGGAATCGCCCACGGCGTGCAGGATCTCCTTGAGCTCCTGGATGTCGTCCTGCAGGGGCGTGAGGAGCTGGCGCGTCTCCATGCGGTTCTTGGCCATGATCTGCCGCATGAAGGTGTTCTCCGCCGGCTCCTGCTGGCCGGCGCGTCCCTTCAGGAGCGCCTGCAGGCGGCTCCAGCGGCCGTTGCTGCCCGGCGCGAGGGGATCGGGCACCGCACCGTTGGTGTCGATGCTGCCGTCCACGTCCCTCGCGGCGGTCACTTCCAGAATGGGCTTGCCGAAAAGACCAAACTTGCTCCCGCCACCGCGCACCTGGCGGGTCGAAAGGATGATGGCTTCCGTGCCGAGCTCCTGCTTCACCTTCTGCAGGGCCTCCTGCATGTCAGCGCCGCGGTAACGTTTGATCTGCATCCCTTCCTTTGTCTTGAAGGAGGCGCCGCTTCCGTGCGGCCCGCCTGCTGTTAGCCGACAATCCCGAGCGACTCGATCCGCACGTCGTTCGAGATTTCATTGTGCGAGAGCACGATGAGGTTGGGGATGAAGCGTTCGGTCAGCTTCTTCACGTGGGGCCGGATCAGCGGCGAGCAGAGCAGGATCGGTTGGTAGTTGAGCACGGAAAACCGCTCCAGCTGGCCCTCGATGTTCTGGATGATGTTTTGCGCCATCTCCGGGTCCAGGCCCAGGTAGGTGCCCTGCTGCGTGGTCTGGATGGCGTTGGCCAGTTGATCCTCCATGTTCTGGGCCAGGGAGACCAGCGGCAGCGTGCCGTCGCG
>JBGOUY010000106.1:0-13379 GCA_041477795.1 bacterium | reverse complement strand
TGTACTTCACGGGGGATGGCGCCCGCCGCGATGAGGACGGCTACTACTGGCTGCTCGGCCGCGTGGACGACGTGATCAACGTCTCGGGTCACCGGCTCGGCACCGCCGAGGTGGAGTCCGCGCTCGTCTCGCACCCGGCCGTGGCGGAGGCGGCGGTGGTGGGGATGCCGCACGAGATCAAGGGCCAGGGCATCTACGCCTACGTGACGCTGAAGGTGGGCCAGGAGGGCACCGAAGACCTGCGCAAGGCGCTCGTGAAGCACGTGCGCACGCAGATCGGCCCCATCGCCACGCCGGACGTGATCCAGTGGGCGCCCGCCCTGCCCAAGACCCGCAGCGGCAAGATCATGCGCCGTATCCTGCGCAAGATCGCGGCCAACGAGGTGGACAACGTGGGCGATACGTCCACGCTCGCCGATCCGGCCGTGGTGAAGTCGCTGGTGGACAACCGCCTCAACCCGCGCAGCTAGGCCGGCGCTGCTGCGATGGGGGGGCCCCAAGTCGCGAGGGGACAAGGATGGGCATACCTCTCACAAGCGTCTGGACGGCGCAGCACCGAACCGGTGCGCCGACGAGGAGGCGTTTCGCGTTGGCGAAGGGCTGCTTCCTCGTTGCCGCGCTTGCCGTCGCACTGGGCCGGCCGGCGGCGGGCGTCGATCTGTCCACGCGCCATCTGGAATCGCAGATCAATTCGGAGTTCCGGCTGACCGGCGTCCCGTTCGACGAGTACATCAACGCCATGCGCAGGATCGTCGCCAAGGCGCGGCTGGACCTCGCTCCGGAGCGGCGACTGCAGATCATCGATGCCAACAGTCCGTTCGAATGGCGCCCTGCGGGGCCCGAATGCAGGCAGCCAGGACAGGCACGCTTTCGGCGCGGCGCGCTGTTGATCCATGGCCTGTCGGATTCTCCTTACCAGATGCGCGACCTGGCGAAGTTCTTTTTGCAGCGCTGCTACCTGGTGAGAGCGATCCTGCTGCCGGGCCACGGCACGGTGCCGGGCGACCTGCTGTCCGTGACGTTCCAAGAGTGGATCAAGGCCACTCGATACGCTGTGGACAGCTTCGTGGCGGGCCACGAGGTCGAGCGGCTGGTCGTGGCGGGATTCTCTACGGGGGGGACGCTGGCAATCTACGAGGGATTGACGCAGGAACCGGTGGATGCCCTGGTGCTGTTCTCTCCGGCTGTGAAGCTCAAGACCAACTTGGGCTTCATGGCCAACTGGCACAAAGCGATCAGTTGGGCCGATAAGGAAAAGCGCTGGATCGACATCGCGCCGGACGAGGACTACGCCAAGTACGAGTCGTTCACATTCAACGCGGCCGACCAGATTTACCTGCTGACCAAGCGTCTGGACAGTGAGGCAGGAACAAATAAGGTGCGCATCCCGATCTTCATGGCGCTGAGCGAAGACGACGCGACGATCGATGCAGCCGACGGGATCGCGTTCTTCAAGGCGCAGTCCAATCCGAACAGCCGCTTGATTGTCTACTCGAACAGCGTCGAAAAGTCCGACGACTCTCGCATCGAGCGCAGGCGCAGCGCGTACCCCGAATTCGACATCCTGAACTTCGCCCATCTATCCGTCCACATTTCCCCGCAGAATCCGCATTATGGGCGTAACGGGGATTATAAGAATTGCCTGCACTATCTTGACGATGCGCCCAAATGGAAGGCATGCAAGGAGGGGCGAGGCGAGATCAAGTACGGGGAATTGTCCAAGGATGCGCTGAACAAATACATTTTGCGCAGGCTGAGCTACAATCCCGATTTTGAAGGGTTGATGATGCAGTTGGACACGTTCCTGAAATCGGTGAACTAGAGCCGCACTGACGGTATTGCCCGCTCTCCATGCCGCCGCGCCGACTGGCCGGTGGGAGCGACGAGCGGATGTGGGACCATTCATGCGGGGGACGTCGATGAAGCTCGGTATGATGCACGCACTCGCCGTGCCGCTGGCCGCTGCGCTGCTGCTGCTCGCCAGCACGCCGGAGGCGGTGCGCTCGGCCACGATGGACGAGGCCATCGATCGCTCGGCCTCCGAAATGGTGACCGGCGCCCAGAATGCAGCGGGAGGCAAGAACCTGGCGGTCATGCAGTTCTCCCCTGCGGGAGGGCCCGAACTGAAGCTCGGCGATCACCTGATGCGCAAGATGCGCATCCAGATGTTCGAGCGGGACCAGCAGCGCAAACTGCGATTCGTCTCACAGGGGATGGTGGTCGAGATCCTGGTGAAGGAGGGACTGCGCAACCAGAATGTGATTTTCGACGAGAGCCAGCGGATCAAGCTGGGTCAGCTGCTCACCGCCGACCTGTTTGTGCACGGGACCTACGAGGTGCTCGGCGGCGCCAATGTGGAGATCGTGAGCTTCCTGATCGACGTCAAGACCGGAGTGACGCTGGCGCAATCGGTGCAGAAGGTCAGCGGGGCGCCCCAGCACCTGTTGCTGCCCTCCAACGCTCCGGAAGTGAGCGCTCGCTATGCGCGGATCGCGGGGGGTCAAGCGGCCTCCGATCCCGATGCACTGAAGAAGTACAAGATGGCCGAGGTGTTCCAGCAGCGCGGCCGCCCCGAACCCGCGCGCGAACTGCTGCAAAGCATCATCCGCGATTATCCAGGTTCGCAGGAGGCGGTGTTTGCTCAATTGCACATCATGACCGACGATCTGGCGCAGTTGCGCGGAAACAAGGAATACAATGAAGATTTCTACCAGGTCGTAGCGACCCTGCCGCCCACCTACCGGCAGCATTCCCTGTACGTCGCATTGCGGCAGCAGACCGTCGATTGGCTGATGGAACTGGCCCGTTACGAATACCTGGGAGGCGGTCAGGACAACACGGCCACCGCCTACTATGAGAAGGCCAAGGCCCTCGGTCTGCCGCCCCAGCAGGCCCGCGAACTGGATGATCTGGCACGTGCCGCCAAGGTCCGTGCCGCTCTGCGCCAGGGATCGCGAGACCAGGCGGAATTGCAGCTGGTGGAATGGGAGGTGGAATCTCGCGATTCGGCCCTGCGCCGCCAGGTGCAGAAGGAGTTCGAGCGCCCGGGCGGAATGGTCACCATCCCCGGCGGCAGCGTGAATGGGACTCCCGTAGACCCGATCAATATGGATATCTACGAGACCACCAACGCGGAATTCCTGGAATTCGTGAAGGCCAATCCGGAGTTCCGCAAGAGCCGTATCACGCCGCAAGTCAACGACCAGGACTACCTGAAGCGCTGGGCCGACGATTTCTCGTTCCGCGACGAGCTGCGCAACATCCCCGTGGTATTCGTGTCGGCCATGGTTGCGGAGGCCTACTGCAAATGGCGCAAGAAACGCTTGCCGACCAGCCTGGAATGGGGACTGGCGGCGGGCGAGGGGCGCCGCAAGTATCCCTGGGGCGACACTCCTCCCGATTCAGAGGTGGCCAACTTCAGACAGGGATTGGAGGGCGATCCGCTGCCCGGGGACTCACATCCCAAGGGCGCTACGCCGGAAGGGGTGTTCCATATGGGCGGCAACGTCTGGGAATCCACGAGCACCCGCATTGGCGGAAAGTCCGTCGCGCGCGGCGGCTCGTACTACGACGGCGCGAACATCCTGGAGAACTCCAACCGCGAATTGAGCGGGGATAAGCCGACCTACTCGAGCCGCTTCATGGGCCTGCGCTGCGTCCAGTGACCTGCGGCGGCCCGCTGCCCCTTAGAGCGCCAGCGCGCCCGTCAGCGCGCTGAGCAGCACGACCCCCCAGGGCGGCGTGCGCCACAGCACCAGCAGGGCGAAGGCCGCCAGGGCCAGGGCGAACTCCCGCGGGGTGCGCACCCCCGCCGTCCACACCGGGTCGTAGAGCGCCGCGGCCAGGAGGCCCACCACCCCGGCGTTGACGCCGCGCAGGGCCGCCTGGGCCGGCTGCCAGCGCCGCAGCGCGTCCCAGAAGGGCAGGGCCCCGTACACCAGCAGGAACGACGGCGCGAAGACGGCGCCCAGCGCCAGCAGGCCATAGGCCCAGGGCGGAGCGGCGTCCGGCGCCTGCAGTACGGCGCCCAGGTACGCGGCGAAGGTGAACAGGGGCCCGGGCACGGCTTGCGCGGCGCCATAGCCGGCCAGGAAGGCGTCCTGGCTCACCCAGCCCGGCGGCACCACCACCTCCTGCAGCAGCGGCAGCACCACGTGCCCGCCGCCGAACACCAGCGAACCGACCCGGTACAGGCCGGCGGCCAGTTGCAGGGCCGCACCCGGCCAAGCCAGCGCCAGCAGCGGCAGGCCCACCAGCCCCAGCGCGAAGAGCAGCAGGCAAGCGGCCCCCAGCGCGCGGCTCATGCCGTGCCAGGGAGTATGGGCGCCTTCCGGCGGGGCATCCTGGCGCAGGCGCGCCCAACCCACCAACCCACTCGCGACGATCACGCCGATCTGCGCCGCGGCGCCGGGCCACAACGAGACCGCGCCGGCAGCGAGCAGGGCCAGCGTGCCGCGTGGCCGGTCCGGCGCCAGGGAGCGCGCCATGCCCCACACCGCCTGGGCCACCACGGCCACGGCCACCACCTTGAGGCCCTGCAGCAGCCCGTGGGGGAGCTGCCCCGCCAGCGCCGTCACGCCGTAAGCGAAGGCGATCAGCGCAGCCGCCGAGGGCAGCGTGAAGCCGATCCACGCCGCCAGGCCGCCCCACAGGCCTGCCCGCGCCACGCCGACACCGATGCTGACCTGGCTGCTGGCTGGGCCCGGCAGGAACTGGCACAGCGCCACCAGGTCGACGAAGCTGCGCTCGTCCAGCCAGCGGCGGCGCTCCACGAATTCCTGCCGGAAGTAGCCCAGGTGCGCCAGCGGCCCGCCGAAGGAGGTCAGCCCCAGCACCAGCGAGACGCGCAGCACTTCCAGCACACGCGAGAGGGAGATCATGGGATGCGCATCGCTCCGTAAACGGCGCCAAGGCGTGCGCTGCAACCGGCGCTAGACATAGCCGCGCTCGCGCAGCAGGCGCAGCAGGGCCTCGGCCTGCGCCTCCGGCGGCTCGCCGGCCAGCACGGTGCCGCCGCCGCGCGCCTCCAGCGTGACCATGGCGCGGATGCGCGCCTCGGCCGGCAGGCCGCCGCCCGGCACGCGGTACCGCTTCACGCGCGGCAGCGGAATTCGCAGCGCCGTCTGCGCGGGCTGGGGCGCGGGGCCGGAAGCGACCGCGTGCGGCACGGGCGCCGCCCGGCTGGCCAGCCACGCCGGCAGCGCGGCGTAGGGCGGCCGCGGCAGCCGCTCGGACACGGTCACCAGCGCCGGGGCCGCGAGCGGCAGCACCTGCCCGTAGCCGCGCTCCAGGCGCACAGTCGCCTGCCAGCCCGCCGCAGCGGGCCGCAGCTCCGTGGCGCGATGGGCGAAGTCGGCGCCCAGCGCGGCGGCGAGGAAGCCGCCGAACAGCTCCTGCCCCAGGTCCGCGCTGCGCTCGCCGGTCAGCACCAGCCGCGGCGCGCGGGGACGCAGGGCCTCGGCCGCGGCGGCCGCCAGCGCGTGCGCGACACCGCCCGTGCCGTCGACGGGCGGCTCGTCCGCCGGCCAGTCCGCGCCCCAGACCCGCAGCACCTCGTCCGCGCCCGCCGCCAGCGCCTCGCGCAGCACGGCCGCGGCGGCGGGAGGCCCCACGGTCAGCGCCAGCACGCGCAGGCCCGGCTGCCCCGCGCGCAGCTCCAGCGCCAGTTGCAGCGCGGCGAGATCGGCGCCATTGGTCACCGCCAGCGCCTCGCCGGCCCGGGGGGACTGCCCCGCCGCAGCGAGGCGCAGCGGCACGTCCGTGCGCCAGACCGGCTTCAGGCACACGCAGATCAGGGCGGCGGGTGCCGCTCGGCTCGGCGCTGCGGGCGGTGGGGCGGGGGTGGGCGCGGAGGCCATGGTCAGGAGCGGGGAGCGGCAGGGTGTGCGCCGGCCCGCTGCCCCGGGGCCACCGGCGCGGCGGCATCCCGTCCCGCGTCACGCGGGGGCGCGCTCATTCGGCCAGCAATGCGCGCAGGTGATCCACCACCTCGACGGTCCTCGCCTTGTCCAGGCAGGCCACCGAGAAGGCGTCGATGAACTCGCGCTCCTCCGCGGTGAGCGGCATGGCGGTAATCACGATCACGGGCACCTTGTCGAAGCGCGCATTCCAGCGCAGGTTTTCCAGCAGCTCCAGTCCGTTGCGCACGGGCATCATGATGTCCAGCAGGATCGCGTCGGGAATCTCCTGCTCCAGCAGCTCGGACGCCTTGAGAGCGCTCTCGGCCAGGTGCACCTCGTAGCCGGCCTTTTGCAGCAGCAGCTCCACGAGGCGCAGGAAGTCCGCGTTGTCGTCGATCACCAGGACGGTCTTGGCCACAGCCCCTCCCTGCGCGGTCAGGCGGAGCGCCCGGCCGCCCGCGTGCGCGGCCGGCTCGCCCTGGCGCCCGCCGCGCGCGCCGGCCGGGCGAGGGCGCTCCAGTTGCGCGCCAGGTCGATCAGCAGGCACACGCCCACGCCCGTCGCGCCCTCGTTGGGCACGTGGCCCACGCCCTTCACGCCCCAGGCGGTGCCGGCGATGTCCAGGTGCACCCAGGGCACGTCGCCCACGAAGTTCTTGAGGAACAGCCCGCCCGTGATGGCGCCGCCCTCGCGCGGGCCGATGTTCTGCAGGTCCGCGTACTTGCCCTTCAGCGCCTCGCCGTATTCCGGGAAGTTGGGCAGCGGCCACACGACGTCGCCGCAGGCCTTGCCGGCGCTGACGACGCGATCCATCAGCGCGTCGTGGTTGCCCACCGCGCCGCTCGCGTAGTGGCCCAGCGCGATCACGCAGGCGCCGGTCAGCGTGGCGAGGTCCAGCACCGCGTCCGGCTTGAACTGGCGGATGGCGTAGGCCAGCGCATCGCCCAGGATCAGGCGCCCCTCGGCATCCGTGTTGAGCACCTCCACGTGCTGGCCCGCGTAGGACTTGAGGATGTCGCCCGGCTTGACGGCCGCGCCATCGGGCAGGTTCTCGCAGGTCGGCACGATGCCCACCACGTTGACCGCCGGCTTGATCTGCGCGATGGCGTCCAGGGCAGCCAGCACGGCCGCGGCGCCGCACATGTCGAACTTCATCTCGTCCATCGCCGCGCCCGGCTTGAGCGAGATGCCGCCGGAATCGAAGGTGATGCCCTTGCCCACGAAGGCGAGGGTCTGGCTCGCCTTGCGAGCGGGGCGGTACTCCAGCAGGATCAGCTTGGGCGGCTGGCGCGAGCCCTTGGCCACGCCCATGAACATCCCCATGCCGAGGCGCTCCAGCTCCGCCCGCTCCAGCACGCGCAGCTTGAGGCGGTGGCGCCGGGCGAGGCGCGTGGCCTCGGCGGCGAGCTGGGTGGGCGTCATGGCGTTGGCGGGCTGGTTGCCCAGGTCGCGCGCCAGGCACACCGCCTCGCCGCGCAGCACGCCCTGCTGCACGGAGCGCGCGCTGGTGAGCCGGCCGGGGTCATAGACGGTGAGCTGCTTGAGCTCCTTGGGCCGCTCCTTGCCGTTCTCCGGCCGCCGGTAGGCATTGAACGCGTAGCTGCCCAGCAGCGCTCCTTCGGCCAGCACTTCGCCCAGCCCGGCAGCGCTGACCTCCCCGCGCAGCGCGGCGCTGCGCTCGGGCACCCACAGCCCGGCGCGCTCCACGGCGAGGGCCCGCAGGCCCTGCGCGGCCTTGCCCGCCGCGCGGCGCAGCCCCTCGCGGTGCAGCTTGTCCGCCGGCCCCAGGCCGACCAGCAGCAGGCGCGGGATGGCCGCGTCGCCGCTGAAGACGAGCTGCGCTTCGCCGGGTTTGCCCTTGAACGCGTCCAGGCTCGCCACCTGGCGCACCACACGGCTGAGCGGGGCCGGCAGGCCCTTGGGCGGCGTCGGCCGCCCCTCGCTGCAGAACACCACGAGGGCGCCCAGGCGCTCCCGGCCTGGCTGCCGGGCCCGATAGGTGAGCTTCAGCAATGCGGCGGTCTCCCGATGGGGGTCGCTGCCCTGGCCGGCGCGCTAATCGGCCAGCACCGAGGGCAGGGGGAAGGACACGGTTTCCTCGATCACCTCCAGTTCGCGCACGGTGGCGCGGTGCCGGCTGGAGAGATGGGCGATCAGCTCCTGCACCACCGCTTCCGGGGCGGAGGCGCCGGCCGTCACGCCCACGCGGCGCACGCCCTGCAGCCACGCCGGATCGAGATCGTGGCAGGAGTTGACCAGGTAGGCCGGCCGGCCGCGCGAGCGGGCCACTTCCACCAGCCGGTTGGAATTCGAGCTGTTCGCCGAGCCCACCACCAGGATCGCGTCGGTGGCCTGGACGAGCGCCTGCACGGCGTTCTGGCGGTTCTGCGTGGCGTAGCAGATGTCGTCCTTGCCCGGGCCCAGCAGGGCCGGGAAGCGGCGCTTGAGCACGGCCACGATGTCCCGCGTGTCGTCAATGGAGAGCGTGGTCTGCGTGAGGTAGGCCACGCGCCCGGGATCGGGCACGCTGACGCGCTCGGCCTGCGCCACGGTGCCCACCACGACGATGTGCTGCGGGGCCTCGCCGCGCGTGCCGATCACCTCCACGTGCTCCTCGTGGCCGATCAGGAAGATCGTCCGCTCGGACTTGGCGAAGCGGCGCGCCTCGATGTGCACCTTGGTCACCAGCGGGCAGGTCGCGTCCACCACCTGCAGCGCGCGGGCCTGCGCCTCCGCGTGCACCGCCGGGGCGACGCCGTGGGCGGAGAAGATCGTGCGCGCGCCGGGCGGCACGGCGCTCAGCTCTTCCACGAACACCGCGCCCAGGCGCTCCAGGCGCTCCACGACGTGCCGGTTGTGGACGATGGCGTGCTTCACGTAGACCGGCGGACCGAACTTGGCCAGCGCCCGCTCCACGATGGCGATGGCCCGCTCCACGCCGGCGCAGAAGCCGCGCGGGCGCACGAGCACGATCTCCATGGGCTCAGCGGCGGGTGCGTTCATCCGGTCAGCGGTGGGGGTCGAGAGGGTCGCGCCAGCCCGCTCTGGTCGGGCCTGCGGCGGCCGGCGGGGAGAGCCGTCCCGCCCAGACTAGCGCACCTGGGGAAAATCGCCAGCCTCCCGCGGCCGCGGGAGCGGGTCAGATTGAATTTGGATCGATTCGAAATCTCTGCGGCTTACTTGAACTCACAGTGCGATTCGGGTATCAGATGTGCAAGACGAAGCGCAAAAGGCCTCGACAACTACGACGAGCTGTGATATACTTTTTGGTCCGCTCAACAATATCGAGAACCGAAGATGACTCGTCTTGCCCGGGCATTCCTGAGAGGATTCGGCAGGCCCGTCGATGTGTTTGGATCAACGCCCATGCTCCATAAGGAGGGTGTGCAGCATCTTGCTGCCACAGCTCGCTTGCCAGTCGCAACCGTGGAATTGTACCTCGATTGGTTTAGGATCGGGAACGACATTGGCCATGCGATGAAAGAATGGAAAGAGATCGAGAGCGATGTCCAAGCGCAGCCGGATCGAGCGAGAACTCAGGCGTAAGCAGCACGCAAGTCAGCAGCAGGAGCAAGTTAGGCGACTTCCCGATCCCGAGAGTCCTCCTCAGCAATTACAACACCACTTGATGGTACTGGAAGCGAGAGCCCATAGCGGCCCGCTGCCAGATCCGAGAACTATCCGCGAATACGACCAAGTAGTTCCTGGTGCCGCCCAGCGCATCATTGCCATGGGCGAGCGGGAGCAGAGCCATCGCCACCGGATGGACTCCTGGGAGGTCGCTTACGGGTTCTCCGGTATGGCGTGCGGATTGATTGTCGGTATATACGGTTTGAGTCTTGCCGCATATCTTGCGTTGCACGGCCAGCCGTGGATAGGGGGCGTCTTAGGAGGCGGCACCCTGGTCTCGCTTGTTGGCGCCTTTGTCTATGTGCGGCATGGCCAACAGAAAGAACCGCCTACCCAGAACCATGAGCCAAAGTCTTGAGCCGGTCGCCTCTGCCGTGCCGCTGCACTTGCTCCCCTACAGCTTCCATCGGCCTCATCAGCCGTTGAGGGTCACTCCGGCGATGGAAGGAGGCTTGATCGATCAGGTATGGACCGTTGAAGAAATCGTCTCGCTTCTCCCGGCCAGCGCCAGCAAAGCGCAGACCTTACTAGCGTTGATATTCAAGCTGCCCCCCTCCCGCGGCCGCTCAGGCCGGCAGCGCCAGGCAGTGCTCCAGCAGCGCGCGCAGCTCCAGGGCGTCCAGCGGGCGCGTCCAGGCGGCGTTGCCCGCAGCGGCGCAGCAATCGGTAAAGCGCAGGGCGTCCCACGCCCCGCGCGGAGCGACGTCCTGCGCGTGGCCGGCGGCCTGGGCCGCCTCGGCCAGGCGCGGGTAGATCGGGCTCTGGCCCGTCTGCCGCAGCCAGTACTTGGAGTTCTCGTAATCCGGCTCGTGCCGGTGCACCAGGGCGTGCCAGTGCGCCCCCAGGGGCCCGTCGAGGGACTGGGCCACCGCGTGGGCGCGCTCCCAGTCGCCATTGAGCAGGAACAGCCCGGCCCGCACGGCCTCCCCGCAGGCGCAGGCCGCGATGGCCTCGGTCAGCTCGGGCTGGGGCCGGTCGCGCTGCACGCGCGCCGCCAGCTCGGCCGCACTGAGGGATTTGGCACTCATCACAGCGCACTCATCGCTTGGCGCTCCGGCTGCGGGCGGGGCGGGCCATCCGCGGGGCCGCCTCGGCCGCCGGCGTCGCCGCCTCGCGATCCGCGGTGCGATCCGCGGTGCGATCCACAGGGGTCTCGGCCGCGATGCGCTCCAGCAGCGTCCGCACCGTCAGCGCGGACGCAGGCAGGGTCAGCCGCCCGGCAGCGCCGGCCTTCACGCTCGCCACGACCTGCGCCGGCGTCAGGCCGCCATCCAGCACGACGACCGGGACGTTGCGGTTGCGGCCGCGGTTGCGCAGGGCGTGCAGCAGGGGCCGCCCGGCCAGGTCCGGCGCCTCCCAGGGCGTGAGCACGAGCGCCACCAGTTCCGCGCTCAGCAGGCGCAGCGCCTCGGCGGCCGAGCCGGCGTCCAGCACGCGTTCCACGCCGGCGCCGAGCAGCGCCTGGCGCAGCGTCCTGCGCAGCATCCCTTGGGGATCCAGCAGCAATGCGGTGTGCAAGCGGCCACGCTCCAGCGTCCGCAGCCCGGGCCGGGCCGGCGGGCGTTTCTGCGGCACGTTCGCGGCGCCCGGGTGGGCGCCCGATCTGGCGCGGCGGCGCACAGCACTCGCCCCGCGGCCCGGAAACCGGGCCACACCGCCCCGCGCACGGTCTGTTACGGTGCCCCGCGCACGGTCTGTTACGGTACGGTCCGTTACGATGCGGGCCATTCTACACGAATGGCCTGCCAGTTGGAACGGATCGTCTCGTAAAGCTCGTCCATGAACTGCCTGCGCGCCGGAGCGCTGGTGCCCGGCACGCGCCGCAAGGGGGCGATGCGGATGCGCACCAGGCGCCCCCCGTGCTCCGTGGCGGCCCGCGCCGCCTGAAGTTCCAGCAGGCGCGTGCCGTCGATGCTGACCGGCAGCACAGGCAGGTCCTGCTCGGCGGCCAGCCGGATCGCCCCCCGCCGGAAGGGCTGCACGACCCGGTGCGGGTCGCGCGTGCGCGTACCCTCCGGGAAGATGATGAAGCCCCGGCCGTGCCGCTTCAGCTCCGCCGCCAGCGCCTGCAGCGAGCGGGCGCCCCCGCGGATGTCCCGCCGGTCGATGAAGTGGCACTGGATCTGGCGCATCCAGAAGCTGAGCCCGGGGATCCAGAGCAGCTCGCGCTTCACCACGAAGCCGATGGCGCGGTCGAGGCCCGCCAGCAGCGCTGGAATGTCATACTGGCTCTGGTGATTGGCATAGACGACGAAGGCTTCGCCGTGCGGGACGTGCTCCAGCCCCTCCACTTCCAGGCGGCAGCGCAGGCTGTCCAGCACACCGTGCGACCACTCGCTCACGATGCGCTCCACGATAGCCTCGGCTTCCGCGTCGCGGCCCTCCCGGCGCAGATAAGCCAGCCGGAAGCCGACCTTGGCTCTGAACACCATGTTGACGAGCATCCCGAGCTGGAAGAGCAGGATGCGCGTACGCTCCAGCAACATGCAGGCAGACTCCCGGAAGGTGGGTTTGCAGCGAGCACCATAGGGGCTCCCAGGCGGGAAAGCAACGCGGGTTGTCCCGCGCCGGATGCGGCGCCAGCCTGAAGGCAAAAGGCACAACCTCTGCACCGCTGGTGGCGGGCTCGCGCGATCGCTCCCCCCCTGGGCGGACGCCAGGCGCAGAAGCCCCGCCCCCAGGCGCCGGATTGCCGGAGCGCGGCGCCCGGGATGCACGGAATTTGCATCCGATGGGGCAGGGACTCCGTCCCGCTCCTTATGCGATCCGAGCCCGCGCACTCGAGAGAGGTCATGAGCCGTCCTATGCGTCGACTGCTTTCCTGGTCCTTCGCGGCCCTGCTGGGCGTGTACCTGCTGGCGCTGGCGGCGCCGCCGGCGCGGGCGCAGTTCTTCGACGAGTCGTTGGAGCAGGACGAGCTGTTCGTGGAGGACAACAACGCCTTCTTCGAGGACACCAGCACCGACACGACCGGCGGCGAGCCGAGCACCGGCACGGGCACCGGGCAGGAGCCTGACTTCACGGAGGGCAACCGCTTCGTGGACGAGCAGCTCGTGCCGGGGGACCGCCGCGCGGTGAGCGCCGGCGGGCGGCGCATGCAACTCTCGCTGGGCCGCGACCGGGAGGTGCTGCCGCTCAACGTGGCCTGGGGTGCCGGCACGGGGCTGGTCATCGGCGGGTGGTACGCGCTCATCAGCGAGGGCGACAACCGGGCCACGCAGCGCACGATCGGCATGAGCATCGTGGTCGGCATCCTGCTGGGTGCCGCCATCGGCACGCGCACGCTGTTCGACCCCAACGCCCCCCGGCCCGTGGGCGTGGGCGATGCGTCCCCAGGGCCGGACACGGGGCACCACTTCACGCCCGTGGTCGCGGTGGATGGGGGGCAATCGCGCGTGGGCTTCCGTCTGACGTTCTGATGCCGGCCGGGCCTGCGCCTGGCGGCTATCCGGATCAATTGCCTGAAGCGATGGGAAAGGCGGGGTCGGTGCCCGAAGGCACCGGCCTGCGCAGGAATTCGTGCGCCCGGCTGCCGAAGCCCGTCCCGAATGGACGGGCTTCGCACCGCAAGCGCTGGCAGGAGCCTGGTGTCAGGCTCTGTCTTGAACTGCGCGACCGCCCCTTCGAGACGCCCGCTACGCGGGCTCCTCAGGGAGCCGGTCTTGGGCTTGCCGGAATAGGCTGTCCGCGCTGCTGAGGAGCGGCCCGGAGGGCGCGTCTCGAAGCACGCGGACGGCCGACAAACCGTGCCTAGGCTCTGTTCGGAATTGCAGTGGTCATATAGCGCAGGGTCATGGCCAGCTTGAGCATACCGAGGTAGTTGGTGGCCAGTTTCTCATAACGCGCCGC
>JBGOUY010000318.1:0-4674 GCA_041477795.1 bacterium | reverse complement strand
GAAAAAATGACCAGCGACCTAACCCCCCGACTCCGCTCGGGACCGGCCCCGCCCCGCACCCTGCGGGCCGGCCCACTCCACCCTGAGCCCCGCTCGCGCGGGGCGAAGCGACAACACCGTGGAGAGGGCAACAGCAACAGCGGGCGGGGGAGCGAACTCCCCCGCGCCCCCTGTGTGGAAACTGTATTGGGATAAATGTATATACCATAGAAGGCGGGGAAAGTCCAGGGGGGCGGGGTGAGGTCGAGCGCCGGCGGGGGCCTGTCCCGAGCGAAGTCGAGGGGATGAGGCCCCGCGCTTCCAGCCGCGGCGAGCGGCCCTGCGGCGGGCGCGGCCCAGGATGTGCACGGTGCTGGCAAGGCGGTGCCGGGCGTGGCGCCGCCATCCACAGGAGCCGCCATGGCTGCACCGCGCCGGCAGGACGAGGCAGCGCCCCAGCAGGACGAGGCAGCGCGCAAGG
Source organism: bacterium (assembly GCA_041477795.1). GTDB lineage: Bacteria > SAR324 > SAR324 > SAR324 > JACQKK01 > DATFMP01. The sequence continues at coordinate 4,214 of JBGOUY010000318.1, read as the reverse complement.
CGACCCGCTCGTTCGGGTTCAGCGACGAGGAGCTGGCCGCTCTGCCGACGGTGTTCCGGGACGGGCTGTGCGCCGGTCAGGTGGCGCTCGTCTCCGGGGCGGGCAGCGGCATTGGCAAGGCCATCGCCTATCTCTTCGCGCGGCTGGGGGCCTCCGTCGTGCTGTGCGGACGCGACCCCACCAAGCTGGCGCAGACCGAGATCGGATTGCGCCGCCTGGGCGCGGGGGTGCTCAGCCGCTCCATGAGCATCCGCGACCCCGAGCAGGTGAACGCGCTCATGGACGCGGCCTGGGCGGAGTTCGGGCGCCTGGACGTGCTCGTGAACAATGCCGGCGGGCAGTTCCCGCAAAAGGCGCTGGACTTCACGGTGAAGGGCTGGAACGCGGTGATCGACACCAACCTCAACGGCACCTGGTACATGATGCAGCAGGCCGCCCTGCGCTGGCAGGAGCGGCGCCAGCCGGGCTGCATCGTCAACATCGTGGCGGACATCTGGCGCGGGCTGCCGGACATCGCCCACACCTGCGCCGCGCGGGCCGGCGTAATCTACCTCTCCAAGACCGTGGCCGTGGAGTGGGCGCCGCTGGGCATCCGCATCAACTGCGTGGCGCCCGGCTGCGTGGAGACCTCCGCCTTTGCGCTCTACCCGCCCGCAGGCGCGGCGACGTACTATCAGTCCAATCCCATGCTGAAAGCCGGCGACGTGCAGGACGTGGCCGAAGCCTGTGTCTACCTGGCGGCGCCATCCGGCAAATTCATCACCGGCGAGGTCGTCACCGTCGATGGCGGACAGCAGCTCTGGGGCGATCCCTGGCCGCTCGGGCGGCCGGAGCGCTTCCGGCTGGAGTAGGGCGCCGCTCAGCCTTTGCGGGCAGCCAGCAGGCGCAGGGCGGCGTCGATGCCGAGCAGATAGCCGTCCAGCCCGAAGCCCATGATGACGCCCAGGGAGGCTTCACCGATCGCCGAGTGGAAGCCGCGCTTGTGCAGGTTGGAGATGTGCACTTCCACGCAGGGCACCTGCACCCCCAGCAGGGCGTCGCGCAGGGCATAGCCGGCGTGCGTGAAGCCGGCGGGGTTCATGACCAGGGCATCCACGCCCTCGAAGTGGGCGCGGTGCACCAGATTGATCATCTCCCCTTCGATGTTCGTGTAGTGGATCTCCACGGCACACTTGCGTTCGCGGGCATAGGCGCGGATGCGCTCGTCCAGCTCCGCGGCGGTGGTGGTGCCGTAGATGTCCGGCTGGCGGATGCCCAGCAGGTTCAGGTTCGCGCCCTGCAACACCCAGATCGTGGGCATGGTTCCCTTCGGCGGGAGGATTGGGATGGGGCGGACGCAGCCGGCCGACGCAGCGGCGGGCGGAGCAGCTCAGTGTGCCCGGCTCGGCGGCTCAGTGTGCCCGGCGGCGGGCCTGGGACGCGGCCCACTGGGGCCCGAGGAACTGGCGGAAGCCCTCGACAGCGCCTGGAATGAGCGGCTCCAGCGCGATGAATTCCTCCGGCGAAACCCAACGCGCCTCGGCCACCTCTTCCGGCCGCGGCCGCAGCGGCGAGAGGTCTTGCACGGACACTTCCACCCAGAACAGCTCGTAGGCGCGGGACATGCTGGGCTGGGTGCCCAGCAACTGCACGGACTCGCCTTGCAGGTTCAGCTCCTCCTGCAGCTCGCGCACGGCGCCGCCGGCGGGAGTCTCGCCCTTCTCCAGCACTCCGCCGGGCAGACCCCAATAGCCCGGGGCGCGCTCGATGTGCTCGGCACGCCGGATCATGAGCACGCGGCCGTCGCGGCGCACCACCGCCAGCGTGCCCTTGGGCCGGCTCAACTGGGGGGCGAGCCGGTAAGCGCCACTGCCCGGCTCGAAGAGCTCGATCTCCTTCAGGCGCTCGTAGCGCTTGCGCAGGCGCTCCAGCTCGGGGTGCGCCGCCTGGAAGGCCGGCAGCTCGGGCAGCGTCAAATCCGCGAAGGTCTCCGCGGCGATGGCCGCGTCCAGGCGCTGCTGCAGTTCCTCGGCGAAGCCCCGCAGGAGGCTCGTGTGGCGCCCGCTCAGGCGGGTCGGCGGCGAGAGGTGGAGCTTGCGGCTGTGCTTGATCAGCCCCGCGACCGAGTTCAGGTATTCGTATTCGCTCAGGTTGTGCGTTGCCAGCGAATGATCTTTCCAGCGGTCGAGGATCAGCAGCAGGTGGTGCACGTCCTCGCCCAGGTACTGGAAGATCTTGTCCGGGATGCTGCGCCGGCCCTCCTGCGTCAGCACGTCGGTGAGCAGGTAGCTCACCTTGCGCGAGGAGAGCGGGGATGCGCGCTCGATCCCGAACAATTCCTCCAGTTTTTTCAGGGAGATCTGGTTGTTCTGGGTGCGCTTGTGAAAGGCGACGCGAAGGTCCAGGTGTTCGAAGCGCTCGAAGGTATCCCCGTCGGCGTTCGCGAGACCATAGCGCCCGATGCGGTCGCGGATCCAGGGGATGTCGTTGTCCGTGCCGGAAAAGGTGGCCAGGGTGGCCCGGGGCCGGCCCGCGGCAAAGCGCTCCAGGTGCTCCAGGAACCAGCGGATCAGCTCGGGCTCCTCAGCGCGGCGGGTCACCGAGGCCATCGTGGCGACGCACAGGCCGCGGTCCGCATCGTAGCGCTCGGTGCCGATCATGCAGATGACCGGCGCCATGCTCCGGAACGAGTTGGCCATTTCCAGGTCGAATCCCAGCACGTCCTCCGCCACGTTGATGAGGCGCACGGGCCGGGTGAATTGCTGGATCTCCATCATCCCGCGTGAGTGGGCACACCGGTGAAGCGGGGGTGGCGCCTGATGCGCCGTATCTTTCTCCTTATCACGCGCGTGGAAGGGCGGCAATGCAAGACGCACTTGGTGGCCGCTCCGGCGGGAGCATGCGGCCCCTCCGTTCACGCCGCGCCGCGCCTTGACATCACCGGGTTGACACGTTCCAATGATCCGTTGCCGATTGGGATTCCGCAAACTTGTCGTCCGGACGCCAGCGGCGTCCACCGCGCAGCGGGCCAGGAGCGATGGAAATCAACGTAGCGAAGGAGACCGCGGGCCAGATCACCGAGGCCGGTGACCAGGATTTCGAAGCCAAGGTGATCGAGCGCTCCATGCAAGTGCCCGTCCTGGTGGACTTCTGGGCTCCCTGGTGCGGGCCCTGCAAGGTCATCGGGCCGGTGCTGGAGAAGCTCTCCAAGCAGTGGGCCGGCCGCTTCGAACTGGTGAAGGTCAACATGGACGAGAATCCCATGCTGGCCCAGGTGCTGCGCATCCAGAGCATCCCCGCCGTCAAGCTTTTCATGAACGGTCATATCCAGGACGAATTCGTCGGCGCGTACCCCGAGCCGGAGGTCGTGCTCTTCCTGGAGCACAACCTGCCCTCGGAAAAGGTCGAGGATGCGATGCAGGGCCTGCGCCTGTGGCAGACGGGCGACAGTGCCGGGGCGATGCGCGTGTTCAAGCAGGTGCTGCAGAATGAGCCCAAGAACGCCGCGGCGTTGATCGGCATGGGGCACTGCCTCATGGACGAGGGGAACCTGGAGGGTGCCAAGGACGCCGCGTCCAAGGTGAACGAGGCGGACCTGGAGAAGCTCGCCGAGCGGCCGCAGCTGGAAAAGCTGCTGTCCATCCTGCGCAGCCGCATTTTCCTCAACGAGGCCGGCCAGCCCCCCATGGGAGACCCGGGGCCGCTGGACGAGCAGCTCAGCGCCGCCTGCCAGGCCGCCCTGACCGGCCAGTTCGAGCGCGCCCTGGAGCCGCTGCTGACCATCGTGCGCACGGACCGCAAGTTCCGGGACGATATGGGTCGCAAGGCCATGCTGGCCGTGTTCGACCTGCTGCCGCCCGATTCACCCCTGCGCAATACGTACCGCCAGAAGCTGTCCAACCTGCTGTTCGCTTAGGCTGTGTTTGAAAACAGGGCTCTCGACGCCGCAGCTTCGAGACGTCCTGCTGCGCAGGACTCCGCAGGGTTGCGGCTCTGTATAAAGCATTGAAATAAAAGGACTCCGCGTTGCTGAGGAGCGAGCGCAGCGAGCGTCTCGAAGCGCGCGGGGGCCGTCGGCGACCAGGAATCATGCAAGAATTCAATTCTCAGACAGAGCCTAGTACTGCTTTGTTAGTTAAGACCTATCGCGGCTGCGGGCCAGGGTTACGATGACCTGGCGAAAGAGCTGTTCAAGCACGTGGCGCCGGAGCGCGGCCAGGCTTTTGCGCCCCTCG
>JBGOUY010000151.1:0-10091 GCA_041477795.1 bacterium | reverse complement strand
GTGTCCGGCGGAAAGGTCCCTGTCCCGGCGCCCAGGCACGTCCCACGGACCCCCATCCGGTTAGACGGCGAGCCCCGGAGGGAGGTCCGCCGTGCCACTGCCCTGCGCTTACCTAGTATCTACTTTTGGTGAACAGCGAAACTTCTATTGCGGGGGAGCAGGCTCCCCCGCGCCCCCATTACACTGAAGCTTGATCGGCAACGATTCACCCACTCGCTGAGAAGATAACCAAAATGGGTGCAGGGAGCCTCGCTCCCTGCTGGGGGTGCGGGGGCAAGGCCCCCGCGAACATCCTGACGCGCCTTTTCAAACGTAGGTACTAGGAAGCTGTCGTCTCGATCGGCAGGTCCAGCCGATCCCCCCATTCCTTCCACGACCCGATGAAGTTGCGAATCCGGTCGTAACCCAGCACCCGGAGCGCGAGATAGGCCATGGAGGAACGGTATCCGCCTTGTCAGAAGGGCACGATGCGCTTGTCCCGCACGACGCCGTGCCGCTCGAACAGCGCGGACAGCTCCGCGGGGGGCTTGAGGCGACCCGCCTCGTCCAGGTAGTGCACCCACTCCAGGTGCACGCTGCCGGGGATAGTGCCGCCGCGCGGGCCGCCGCGCTTGTTCCGGCCCGTCCACTCGTCGTCCGCGCGCGTGTCCAGCGGCTGCACGTCGTCCTGGCCGAGCAGGCCGTTCAGCTCGTCCGCGGAGATGAACAGCTCCGGGCGCGGGGCGATGGTCAGGCGGGCCGGCTTGGGCGCCTGCATCGCCTGGGTCGTCTCCAGCCCGGCTGCACGCCAGGCGGCGATGCCGCCGTCCAGCACGTGCACGTCGCCGTGCCCGAAGTACTCCAGCAGCCAGAAGGCGCGGGCGGCGCGGATGCCCGTCTGGTGCTCCTCGTAGAAGACCACCGTCTTGTCCATCCCCACGCCCCGCAGGCCGAGCAGGGAGCGCATCAGGTGGATCCACTCCTCGAACAGCTCGGGCGTGGTCCTGGTGAGGCCCAGGCCGTACAGGTCCAGGTGCGCCGCGCCCGGAATGACGCCGCTCAGGATCTCGTGGGAGGGGCGCACGTCCAGCAGCGCCAGCTTCTCGTCCCCCAGCCGCGCCTGGAGCTGTTGCGGCGTCCAGAGCACCTGGTCGGCGGGGGTCAGGGGATTAGCGGACATCGGCGGGTCTCTCCAGCAGGCGCTGTATCAGGTCCACGCACAGGCGCACGCCCACACCGCTGCCGCCTTTGGGCAGCAGGGGGGTGTCGCCGTCGCTCCATGCATAACAATCGAGGTGCGCCCACGCAACCTCGCCCGCGAACTCTTTGAGGAAGAGCGCCGCCGTGATCGCGCCGGCAAAGCCGCTGGAGGAGGCATTGGCGAGATCGGCTACGGCGCTCTCCAGTTCCTTGCGGTAAGGCGCCCAGAGGGGCAGCGGCCAGACGTGCTCCCCGGTCGCGGCGGCCGCGGCCAGCACCGCTTCCCGCAGCGGGGCATCGTCGCAGAACAGGCCCATCAGCTGCTTGCCCAGCGCGGTGCGGCAGGCGCCGGTGAGCGTGGCGAAGTCCACCAGGTAGCGCGGCTTGTACTCGCGCGCCAGCGCGAAGGCATCGGCCAGCACCAGGCGCCCTTCCGCATCGGTATTGGTGATCTCGACGGTCAGGCCCTGCCGGGTGCGCAGCACGTCGCCCGGGTGATAGGAGCGGGCGTCCACGGCGTTTTCCGCCAGCGCCAGCACGGCCACCAGGTGCACCGGCAGGTGCAGGCCGGCAATGGCGCGGAAGGCGCCCAGCACGATGGCCGCGCCGCCCATGTCCTTCTTCATGAGCGCCATGCCGCTGCTCGTCTTGAGGTCCAGCCCGCCGCTGTCGAAGGTGATGCCCTTGCCGACCAGGGCGATGGTGGGGCGGGCGGCGTCGGACTGGCCATGCTCCAGCAGCACCAGTTGCGGCGGGTGCTCGGCGGCGCGGCCCACGGCATGGAGAGTGTGGTAGCCCTGCTGCGCCAGCTCGTCGCCGCGGATGCGCAGCAGGCGCGCGTCATAGGCCTCGGCCACCTGCATGGCGGCGTCCGCGATGAAGTCCGGATGCGCCACGGCCGCGGGATGGTTGATGAGGTCGCGTGTGAGGGCGATGCCCTCGGCCACGTGCGCGGCGGCCTTCAGGCCGGCTTCCACGGCGGCGCGCTGACCGGGCGCCACGAGGCTCACCGTCATCGCCGGCGGCTCGTCCGGGGCCGGGCGGCTGCGGTAGGTGCGGAAGGCGTAGCCCGCCATCTGTAACGCCTCACCGGCCGTGCGCGCCGTCGCCTCCACGGACCAGGGGCCCTGGGCGGGCAGCAGCAGCGCCATCTGCGCCGCGCCGGCGGCGCGCAGTTCCGCAAAGGCCTTGGCCAGCGCCTCGCAGAAGGCGGGGCGGGTCAGCGCCTCACGCGCGCCCAGGCCGAGCGCGAGCCATTGCTCCTCGCCGAAGGGCAGCAGCAGGGTCTTGCCCGCCTCGGCCTTGAAGCGCCGCAGCGCCGCGGTGCGGCGGGCATTCTCGCGCAGCGCCTCGGGCAGCGCGGCCAGCGGGTCATCGTCCCCGGCAAAGACCGGCAGGATGCGATGGGGTGCGTCCACCTGCTCGGCGGCACGCAGTTCGAGGGCAAGGGGCATGGTAAGTACGGATGCGGGTGGTGGAAGGGGTGCGCGGCCAGCGGGCGCGACGCACGGCGCCGGTCACGGGCCGGGCGCGACCTGGGCGCCTAGGGTTGCGGATCGGTGCGCACGACGCGCTGCTCCAGTTCGGCCTGGGCCGGGTCGATGCGGTGCGTAACGAGCGGCGAGAACAGGTAGATCAGGCTGATTCCCAGCAGCATCAGCCCGAACCAGGGCGTGAACACCATCACGATGCAGACCGCGACGCTGCTCCAGAGCAGCATGGGGCGCCGGCCGAAGAGCCGCCCCACGTGCAGGTAGCGCAGGAAGAACAGGTTCATCACCAGCGCGGCGAGCCACAGCGTGCCCACGCTGATGCGCGCCCACAGCTCCGCCGAGGGGCTGCCGCTGAGGGCCATCTGGTGCAGCACCTCCATGGAGGCGCTCGCCAGCAGTGCGCCCGCCGGGATGGGCAGGCCCTTGAAGAAGCCCGGGATGGGGTGCTTGTCCAGTGTGAAGTAGGTCAGGCGCGAAAGCCCCGCCATGGCATACACGATCGCCGTGACGCCGATCAGGGGCAGCGGCAGCAGCCCCGGCAGCACGTCGGTGAGCAGGTAGAAGAACATCAGCGCGGGGGCGATGCCGAAGCTGATGGCGTCCGAGATGTCGTCCAGCACGGCCCCGGTGGAAAAGCCGGTCTTGCCGTTGGGGGGCGGCTCCGTCAGGCCCAGCCGGCGCGCCATCATGCCGTCCAGGCGGTCGAAGAACGCGGCTCCCACCAGCAGGAACACCGCCTCGCGCACGCGGCCATAGCTGGTGAACACCACCGCCGTGATGCCCAGGAAGCCGTTCATCAGCGTCAGCGTGTTGGGCACCACGGAGAGGATGCGCCGGCGCAGCACCTCGTCGTCCTCGCAGATGTCGTCCAGCGCCAGCGTGCCGTACTTGCGCAGAAACAGCGTCACGGAGGCGATGTTGATGACGAGGAAGACGCTCTCCACGACGAACCACACGCGCAGCGGCAGAGTGTCGATCCAGTCCACCCACCGGTAGAAGGCCTCCCAGCCCTGCGTCGGCAGGTAGAACGCGTAGGCATAGAGCAGCACGGCCATGGGCGAGGCCACCATCGTGCGCAGGCGCGACAGCTCGTTGGAGTCCAGCTCCTGCCCCGCGGCACGGGCGAAGCTGCGCATGAAGTGCGCGAACTGGTCGCGCATGAGGACGGTCACGCAGATGCCCAGCACGAATAGCGCGTGCAGCAGGTGCTGCTTGGCCAGCCGCGGATCGCCGATGTCGTCCAGGCGCGAATAGCGCCAGAGCATGCCGGCCCCCAGCACCGGGAAGATGATGGAGAGCACGATGCGATCCATCGTGCGGTCCACCAGGGCGCCCAGGCGCAGGTTGGGCAGGTAACGCTCGGCAAACCAGCCGTCCACCCAGTCGAACAGCATCGCCAGCAGCAGGAACGTCAGCCCCAGGATGTAGGCCGGGGGGAAGCGCGTGAACATCAGCCACAGCGAGCAGATGAACGCGAAGAAGACCAGCACCGGCCGGCTGAAGGTGAAGACGGCGGCGGCATTGCGGGGCATTCGTTGCAGCCGGGACATGGCGCCGCTGGGCAGACGGATGGACGGTCGACGCCGCCCCTGGCGGGGGTGGAGCCGCGCCGGGGGGCCGCACCGCAGGTCCTAGGGACGGGCGGCAGCCGGGCTCCTGGCGCGCACGCATCGCGCGGGCGCGCCGCGAGTCACTCTTACCATCCTCCCTGGCGGGGAGGCAATCGACCCGCACTGGGCGGGGCGGCGGGGGCCCGCCGCCTCGCGCCTACTCCTGCACCACCTCGATCAGCACGTCGAAGGGCGCCTCCGGCAGGGCCTTGGGGTGCAGGAAGAACACCGTCGTGCCCCGCGAGCCGGGCCGCGGCGCGGCATCGAGAATGCGGAAGCCGCGGGCGCGCAGGTGGTCGAAGGCCGCCTGGATATCGCGCACGCGCAGGCCCACGTGGTTCAGCCCGCCCTTGCCCCCGTTGCGCTCGATGGCCTTCTGCACCGGCGATTCGTCGCTGAGCGGCTCGACGAGCTGGATCAGGTTGGGGCTGTCGCCGATGCGCAGCAGCACCTCGCGCACGTGATCGCGCCCGCTGATCTCCTCGCGGTGGATCTCGCGGAAGCCCAGCCGCCCGTAGGCGGCGACCTGCGCATCCAGCGTGCCGCGCGGCACGGCGATGGCCACGTGATCCACGAACAGGAAGCCCGGCAGCTCGTCCGCGATCGACGAGAAGGAGGGTGCCGATGCGCTCATGGGGGCTCGTTCCGGGGCAAAGGGAGCGGCCCGCGCAGGGCCGGGATTGGGGGCGGCTGGCCGCGCCGCGGCTCAGCGCAGCTCGACCCAGATGGCGCCCTCGCCGCCCAGGCGCGCGGGGGCGCGGGCGAAGGAGCGCACGGTGCGCTGGCCGTTGAGGTCCAGCCAGCGGAACACGGCATCCTTGAGCACGGGCCCGGCGGCGCCCGAGTTGCGGCCCTGCCCGGTGATGATCAGGACGTGCCGCATGCGCTGGCGGTGCGTCACGAGGAGGAAGTTCTGCACCATGCGGATCGCCTCCTCGAGCGTCTTGCCGTGCAGGTCCAGCTCGCTGTCCGGTTCGATCGCTTCCGCCGGCTCCGGCCCGCGCTCTCCGCGCGCGCGACGGGGCGACGCGGCGGCTCCCGCAAACTTCAGCTCGGGCGCGAAGTCCCCCTCGCGCAGCAACGCGTCCATCAGGGCGTTGCCGGCCCTGCCGTCCCCGCCGACCTCGAAGCGGGTCGGCTCGGCCGGCGCCACGGGCCGCGGCGCGTCCGTCGTGGGAGCGGCGCTGCTGCCGGCCGATTGCGCGGGTTGGGGCGCGGGCCCCGCCGTCGTGCGCAGCGTCGGCGGTGGCGCGGGAGCAGCGGCGTGGGGCGCTGCAGGCGGGGGCGGAGGGGGCGCCGCGGGCGCAGCGGCGGCTGCGTCTCCGGGCAGGTGCCGCACGCCCAGGTGCGCCATGCTGCGCAGGAATTCGGCGCGCTCCTCGTCCTCGGCGAGGAACTGCACGCGCTCGACAGCCTGCCGGCGCGTAGGCGAGTCGCCGCGCCAGGGGCCGCGCTGCACCTGCAGTTCGCGCATGGCCTCGAGGAATTCCAGGTCGTCCCGTTCCACTTTGGCGGAGCGCTCAAACGGCGCCGGCTGCAGCGTGACGTTCACCGGCGCGCTGCTGGTTTTGCGCTTGAGAAGCCGGGTCTGCGGCTTCTTGCGGCGCTTCTGGGTCTTACCGTGCAGGCGGCGGCGCGGCATGGCGGCGACGGGGTCCGGTCAACTCGGCGAAACTACGTTCAAGGGCGGGCCTGCTCTTCGGCCAGCACGGCGCGCACTTCGGCGAGGAGGGTCGGGAGCCGCTTGACGACAATGCTCCATACGATCGGGTCCTCCACCACGTCGTACCCGTGCGTCAGGACGTTGCGGAACGAGATAATGCGTGGCGCTGACTCGATGCGCTCATAGTGGCTGGAAATTCGACCGAGATCCTTCGCATGGCCTCGCCGATGATCTCAAACTCCCGCTCGACCGCACGCCGGGTCTGCTGATTCGCCCCGTAATCGGCTTCGGTCATGCCCGCGGTGTAGCGCTGGATTGCCGTTCCCGCGGCCTGAATGTCCTCCAGGAGCTTGACCAGCCCTATGCCGCATAAAGTTGCACTCGGGTCTCTTCCAATTCCTCGCGGAAGTAAGGATTGCGAACGGCGTTGATCATCACCAGGTCCACATGGCGTCCCAGCAGCGCTTCCAGGTCCTCCTTGAGCCCGAAATAAACGTCCGGGTAAAGCTCCTTCGCCTCCGGCAGATACTCCAGCACGAAGTCCACGTCGCTGCGACCGGGATCGAAGCGGTCGCCCGTCGCGGAACCGAACAGGTCCAGGCGCCGCACGCGGTAGCGCCGGCACAGCTCGACGATCTGGGGCAGCTTGTCCTGCACGAATGGGTGCACCGGGCATCCTTGGCGTGGGTCGTGGGCGGAAACGCGGCGGCGCGGCGGGCCGCACCTGGCGCCAGTATGTCACAGGGCCCGCCGTCGGAACAACCCAGCGCAGGGACAACGGCGCCCCCGCAGCGGCTGGCTGGCGCCGCCCGCGCGCGTGCCGGGCCAGTGGCGGCGCGCGCGGGAGTGTGTCACCGTTGCGTCGTGTTGGCGTGTCGGGAGCGGGCGCCGGGCAGCAGATTCAACGTCCACGGAGAGAGACATCGATGGTAACCGAGAAAGGCGGCCGCTGGCCGTACGGTGTGGGGACAGATGTGTGCGCAGGGCGGGCCGGTGCAGGGCCCAGGGCATTCCAAGGGCGCTGGCTGCTGACGGTCTTGTTGGCGGTGCTGCTGCCGGCCTTGCTGGCGCTGCTGCTGGCGGCGGGCGGCGCGGGGGCCGCCGAGCCCAAGCTGCTGGCGCCGGTGTACCCGGGCGCGCGGCCTATGGTGACCGAAAACGGCAAACCGGGGCCGTGCAGCAAGGACGAAGTGGAACAGTGGTGCTTCCTCACCAACGATCCGATCGACAAGGTCAAGGCGTTCTACGACAAGAACGTCGGCGGCCTGGAAGCGCGCAAGAACGGGCGCGGCTACTTCGCCTGGCTGCAGTGGATCGATTCGGGCGAGCTGGACGAAGATCACTTCGGCGGCGTCGAGCTGCGCAGCGGCCCGCCCGCGCCCACTCTGCCGAAGGGCGACGACGCGGGGATGCAGGCCATCGCCCAGAAGACGACGCACTTCCAGGCGCTGGCCGGCGCCGTGCAGTGGCCCGGCGCACCCGCCATGGTGAATCCCATGATGGGCAAGCTCCATGCGCCGGCGGAGTTCGCCAAGCTCTACGAGCGCTATGGTTACCTGGAGTCCTCCTTCTTCCCCACCAGCATCATCGGCAAGGAATCGATCCGGGCGGATGAGCGGCTGCGCAAGGAAGCGGAGGCCAAGGCGCAGCAGGCGGGTTCCCAGGCGAGCGAAAAGCTGGCCTCCAGCTCGCAGGAGCAGGGCAGCCGCAACATGGCCATGGCCGGCCGGCCCAACCCAGCGGCCCAGCAGGAGGATGCGGAGCTGAAGCGCCTGCTGGACAAGAATCCCAAGGTAGCGAATGCCTACGCTGCCAAGGCCCAGCACGCCAGTGAGCTGATCCAGCAAGGCGACTACCGGGGGGCGGCGCAAGAGGGCAAGGAAGGCGAGAAGATCCTGCGCAGCGACCCGGCCATTGCCGCGCACCTGGACCAGGTCGAAGCGCGCCGCAAACAGGCATCCGCCCAGGGGCAGCAGCAGCAGGAGTCGGCCCAGCAGAACCGGATGTCGGCGTACAGCGCCGCCATGGACTATTCGCGCTGGGGCGTGTGGACCGAGTACCTGGCCGCGGCCAGCAAGGTCGCCTACCGCGTCCGCATCGTGCTGGATGCTCCCGCTTCGGCCAAGACCAAGGGTGTCAGCCGCGACCGGGCCCAGGTGGCCGCCAAGTGGAAGGCCCAGCAGGAGCGCTGGCAGGGGCAGGGCCGCGGGCCGGAAGGCGAGGAGCTCGCCGAAAGTGGTTCCGGAACGCAGCCGAGTGCCGGGAAGTCCACTCCGGCCAAGACCGCTCCGCCGGCCAAGCCGGCCCCGGCCGCCGCCCCGCCCAGCACGGCCGACAAAGCCACGGACGCGGCCAAGCAGGGCGTGAAGCTGCTCAAGAAGCTATTCTAGCCGGCAGCGCGCAAGAGGCCCGGCGCCGCGCCAGGTTGGGGATGGGCGGCGCCGCGTGCCTAGACCACGAAGTCCAGCGAGAGGTCCAGCGCCGGGGCGGAGTGCGTGAGCGCGCCCACGGAGATGTAGTCAACGCCCGTGGCAGCCACCTCCGCCACGCGCTCCAGCGTCATGTTGCCCGAGGCCTCGAGCAGCACGCGGCGCCCCGCCTGCGCGGCAACGAAGCGCACGGCCTCGGCCAGCAGGGCGGTGCTCATGTTGTCCAACAGCAGCGCATCCGCCCCGGCGGCGAGGGCCTCGCGCGCCTGCTGCAGATCCTCCACCTCCACCTGTACGCGGTAGGACCAGGGCACGTTGCGGCGCAGGCGCGCCAGGGCCTGCTCGAGCGGAATGCCCGCGCGGGCCAGCACGGCCAGGTGGTTGTCCTTCACCAGGATGCCGTCCGAGAGCCCGAAGCGGTGGTTCTGGCCGCCGCCCGTGCGCACGGCGTACTTTTCCAGCGCGCGCAGGCCCGGCGTGGTCTTGCGCGTGTCCACGATCTGCGCACCGGCGGAGCCCGCGCGGGCCCGCGCCACGAATGCGGCGGTGAGGGTGGCCACGCCGGAGAGGCGCTGCAGGAAGTTCAGCGCGGTGCGCTCCCCGCGCAGCAGGCGCCGCGCCGCGCCGGAGACCGTGGCGGCCACGCTGCCGCGCTCCAGCACGGCGCCGTCGGCCAGCGCCTGCTCCCAGCGCAGGTCGGGATCGACGGCGCGGAACACCGCCTCGGCCAGCGGCAGGCCGCACAGCACGCCCGGGCTCTTGGCCCGGATGGCCAGGCGCGCGGTCGCGCCGGCGGGCAGCAGACCGTCGCTGGTGGCATCGCCCCAGGGGGCATCCTCGGCCAGCGCCGCCTGCACGGCGGACTGGATCATGGCAGCGGTCAGCATGTCATGCGCACCATTGAGGGGGATGCGTGCCCAGGGGCACGGAGGGCAGCGCCCAGCCGGGAGGCGTCTGGGAAAGCTGGGCCGCGTGGCGCACGGCGGTGAGGCGTCCGAAGCCCGACGCGCTCTCCTCCAGCCGATCCTGCACGTCCTCGAAGCGGGGGTCGGGACAGGCCAGGCCGCCGGCGACGCGGCCCAGGCTGCGCAGCCAGTGCCCGGTGCGGGCCAGGGAGACGCGCACGTGCCAGCTTCCGCCGCGGGTGGCGCGGCGGTGCAGCCCGGCCAGCGCGCCGAAGGCCAGCAGGTAGCCCGAGGCATGGTCCAGCACCTGGGCGGGCAGGGGCTTGGGCGATGCGGAGTCGGCGGCCTCGGCCTCGGCGGCGTTGAAGCCCGAAGCCGTCTGCACGAGGGAATCGAAGCCGCGCCGGGCCGCCCACGGCCCCGCGTGACCATAGGCGGAGAGAGACACGTAGACGAGGCCCGGCCGCAGGCGCGCCGCCTGCTCCGGCCCGAAGCCCTTGGCCTGCAGGCCGCCCGGGCGGTAGCCCTGCACAAACACGTCCGCCCCGCGCAGCAGCGCGGCCAGCCGCTCGCGCGGCTCCGCCTCGTGCAGGTCCAGGCGCGCCGAGCGCTTGCCGCGGCCCGCATCGATCACGAGCATCTCGATGTCCGCAAGGTGCTCCGCCGTGATGCGCAGCACCTCGGCGCCGTGGACGGCCAGGGTGCGGCCGCAGACCGGCCCGGCGATGATGCGCGTCAGGTCCAGCACGCGCAGGCCGCTGAGGGGAGGCGCATCGCCTTGCAGCGGCGGGAGCGGCTCGGGCGGGGCATGG
>JBGOUY010000051.1:0-18729 GCA_041477795.1 bacterium | reverse complement strand
CTCGAGCGCAACGCGGCGCGGCTGCTCGCCGAGCTGCGCCGCTTGCAGGGCGAGGGCCGCCGGGAGGACGCCCGCGACGCCCGCGCGGAGCAGGCCGGGCAGGGCGAGTGGTGGGAGCGCGCGGCGGAGCGGTGGCCCGGCGCGCCGCCGATCACGCTGCGGCGGCCGGAAGCGCCTGGCCCGCTGGTCTCCCCCGCCTTGGGCGGGGGTCGGGGGGCGGCCCCCGTCGGCGTCCCGGCGGAATTTCCAAACGAAGCCGCTGGCCGCGCGGAGCCCGGCGCAACGGGCGCTGCGGCGGGGCGGCCGCGGGCGGCGCGCTAGCAAGGCTGTTAACATCAGCGACGGCCGCGCCCACGCGCGCCCAGTTCGTCCCTTTTTCCGCAGCCTGCTAGGATGCAGGAATGTGAGGGGACGCGATCCGCCGTGCTGCCGACGCGAGCCCCCGCGCGCCCGTTGCCCGCACTCACCCCGGAGCCGTCCCTTGGCCCAGCCTGCCGACACCGCCGACCCTGGCAGCGCAGACCTTGGCAGAATCCAGCGCCGCGCCAAGCCGGGCGAGCGCGTGGACGCGCCGGATCAGCTCAGCCTGGACGACGCGCTTCGTGGCGCGCCGCCGGGGCCGCCCGGCCAGCAGACCCTGCTCGGCGCGCTGGAACGCGTCACCTTCGCCAATGCGGACAACGGCTTTCTGATCGGGCGCTTCCGCGTCGAAGGCCAGCGCGAGCCGATCACGGTCAAGGGCGTGCTGGGCAACGTGGGGGAGGGCGAGACGCTCAAGCTGTGGGGCGTGTGGGAGGAGCACCCCACCTATGGCCGGCAGTTCGCCGTCAGCTCCGCGCTGCCGCTGAAGCCCACCACCCTGGAGGGCATCGAGCGCTACCTCTCGGCCAACATCAAGGGCGTGGGCGACAAGCTCGCCAAGCGCATCGTCAAGATCTTCGGTCACGAGACCTTCGACGTGATCGACCGCGAGCCCGAAAAGCTGCTCGAGGTGCCCAAGTTCCCCCGCAAGGCCCTGGCGGCGGTGAAGGCAGGCTGGCAGGCGCAGCGGGCCAAGCGCGAAGTGCTCGTGTTCCTGCATTCCGTCGGTATCTCGCCGCTCTTCGCCGAGCGCATCTTCCAGACCTACGGCGTCGGCGCGGCGGAGGCGGTCAAGGCCGATCCCTACCGCCTCGCGCTGGACGTGCAGGGCATCGGCTTCCGCACGGCGGACGCGCTGGCGGCCCGGCTGGGCGTGGAGCGCGACTCCCCGCGCCGCGCCGAGGCCGGCGCGCTCTACGTGCTGGACGAGGCCGCCGGCGAGGGTCACACGGGCCTGCCGCGCGCCCGCCTGGTCGAGCGCAGCGCGGCCCTGCTGGAGGTGACGGCGGAGGTGGCCGAGCACGCCGTGGCCGGCCTGCTCGCCGGCGGGCTGCTCAAGACGCTCGCCGGGAGTGACCCCGAGGCCGTGCTGCCCGGGCTGACGGGCAGCGAGGGTCCCGAGCGGGAGGCCCCCGGCGCGGGCACAGCGGCCGCAGCGGCGGAGATGGTCTTCCGCAACCGCTTCTTCCGCGCCGAGGAACGCATCGTGGAGCACCTGGAGCGGCTCAGCGCCAGCGGCGCCTTCACCCGCTTTGCCACCGTCGAGGCGACCGTCACGCGCATGGAGCGCGAGACGGGCATCTACCTCAGCGACGAGCAGCGCGCGGCCGTGGAGCAGGCGCTCGGGCAGAAGGTGCTCGTCATCACCGGCGGGCCGGGCACGGGCAAGACCACCATCGTGCGCTTCATCCTGGGCCTGGTGGCCGGGCAGATCCCCACCATCGCTTTGGCGGCGCCCACGGGCAAGGCCGCCAAGCGCCTGGCCGAGGCCACCGGCAAGACTGCCTCCACGCTGCACCGCCTGCTGGAGGCCGGTCCCAAGGGCTTCCAGCGCGGGCCCGAGCGGCCCATCGAGGCCGAGCTGGTGATCGTGGACGAAAGCTCCATGATCGACACGCTGCTGATGGAGGCCCTGCTCGCAGCCTTGCCCGATCACGCGCGGCTGGTGCTGGTGGGCGACGTGGATCAGCTCCCCTCCGTGGGGCCGGGGCAGGTGCTGGCGGACCTCATCGCCTGCGGGCGCTTCCCCGTGGCGCGGCTGGAGACCGTCTTCCGCCAGAGCGAGCGCAGCCGCATCACCGCCAATGCCCACGCCATCCGCAAGGGCCTGCTGCCCGACCTCTCCCGCCCCGCCGATGGGGAGCTGGTGGACTTCTACTTCCTGCCCGAGAGCGACCCGGCCCGCATCGTGGAGAAGATCCGCACGCTGATGCTGGAGCGCATGCCGGAGGCCTTCGGCTTCGATCCGCGCGGGGACGTGCAGGTGCTCACCCCCATGCACCGCGGCCTCACCGGCGCGCAGAACCTGAACCGCATGCTGCAGTCCTGGCTGAATCCGCAGGGCCAGGAGATCACCCAGGGCGATCCGCCCTTCCGCGTGGGCGACCGCGTCATGCAGACCCGCAACGACTACGAGCACGAGGTCTTCAATGGCGACATGGGGGAGATCGCCGGCTTCGACCCGGACAACGGGCAGGTCGTCATCGACTTCGACGGGCGCGAGGTGGTGCTGGAGCGGCGCGGGCTGGACTTCCTCACGCTGGGCTACGCCATCACCGTGCACAAGGCGCAGGGCAGCGAATACCCGGCCGTCGTGCTGCCGCTCACCACGCACCACGCCATCATGCTGCAGCGCAACCTGCTCTACACGGCGCTGACGCGCGGGCGGCGGCTGGTGGTGATCGTCGGCACGGAGCGCGCCATCGCGCTGGCGGTCCACAACGCGCGGCCGATGGTGCGTCACACCGGCCTGCGCGCGCGCCTGCTCGGGGCGGGCTGAGCGGCGTAGCTGAGCGGCGGGGTTCAGCGGCTGAGCGCGGCGCAGCGCCGGCCATGCCGCGCCCCTCGCGGGGGCGGTCGCTGGGAAGGGGCGTGGAGCGCCGCGGCTACTCCGCGGCGGTCTGCGGGCGGCGCTCGAGGGGATAGATCTCGCCGCCCTCGATGAGGACGCGCGCGGTGTTGGCGATGCGCTTCTGCGCGGCCTCGATGCGGGCCACGGGCGTGGGCCCGAGTCCGTCGATGGCGTCCTGGATCTTGCGCGCGGCGTCGTCGGACATGTTGCGCATCAGGTGCCGGCTCAGCGGCTCATCGGCCAGCTTGAGGGCCAGCACCAGGTCGTCCCCGGGTGTGCGCTTGAGGATGAGCTGGATGCCATAGTTGTCGATCTTGATCAGGTCCGCGAAGGAGAAGATGCGGCGGCTGATGCGGTCGGCCAGCTCCGGGTTCTTGGCGCGCAGGTGCCGAATCAGCAGGTCCTCCATGGGCTGGGTGGAGGCGCCTAGCACCTGGGCCACGCGCTGCTCGCCCGGCGGGGCAGCGGGGGGCCGCGCGCGGGAGGCGGCCAGGTCCTCGCCCAGCGAGGCCTCGATTTCCTGCAGCCAATCGTCGGGGATGGTGCGGATGCGGGCGTAGCGCGTCAGCACGTCCTTCTGCATGTCCTCGGGCAGCGCGGCGATGACGGACTGCGCCAGCGCGGGATCGCCCAGGTTGGCCAGGATCACGGCGATCACCTGCGGGTGTTCGCCGGCCAGGAAGCTGGCAATGGTCTGCGGGTCGTGCCAGCGCAACTGCTCGAAGGAGTTCTCCGGCTTGCGCTCCACCAGGCCCTGCACGGTCTTGGCAGCCTGCTCTTCGCCCACGGCGCGCGCGAGGATCTTCTTGAGGTATTCGACCTTGGTTTCCGGCGGGGCGGGCAGGAAGCGTCCTTTCTCCGCCACCAGGTAGAACTCGTTCATGACGCGATCCACGTCCTTGGGCGTGACGTGCTGGAAGCGCGCCATGTACTGGCCGACCTGCTTGATCTCCTCGTCGTTGAGGTTCCTGATCACCTCCGCCGCGGCATCCTCGCCCAGGGACAGCAGCAGGATGGCCGCCTTCTGCGGGCCGCTCAACCGAGTCGCCATGATCGCTCCGGCGCGAGAGTGGGGATGGAATGCGCGGCCGCCCGGGGCGGGGCGGGGCGCTGCGAGACAGCGAAGGCGGTGCGTGCCGTGCGGTGGGCCATGGCAGCTCCCTGCGCCAAGGTCGGTGGTGGGACGCCTTCAGCGCGCAGGCGGCCTCGCGGGCGGCGTCGTGTCAGCCGCCGGGGGCTCCTGCCGCGGGACGTTGTCCCAGTAAGTATCGAATTCGCTGGCGTCCTGCAGCAGCGCCTGCCGATGCTCCACCACGGCGCCGAAGGGCGTTTCCGGCGCGGCGTAGGCCCGGAAGCCCACCCAGTGCTGCTTGCGCAGGGGCTCCACGACCTGCTTCAGGAAGACCTCTATGTCGTAGCTCTTGCCGTCGTACCGGATGTGGCCGTCGGCAGCGATGGTGTACTCCAGCCGCACGGTATCGTGCTGGGCGCGGCGCCGCGTGCGCTCGGCGAGCTTGTGCTCGCGTTCCTGCTGCGCCTGCTGCGTGGCCACGAAGCGGTCGGCGATCTGCTCCAGGCTCTCCAGGGCCTTGGGCACGTCCACCTGCTCGCCGGTGATGCGTGCCAGGTTCTGCTGCACGATTTGCAGCTGCTGCTCGGAGAGCTGGTGGCGCTGCTGCACGAAGAACAGCAGCAGCACGAAGAACGCCACCAGCAGGAACAGCAGATCGATGAACGCGATCAGCGGTCCGCGCGAGGTCTTCTCTTCGGTCGCGATCATGGACGGGTGTCCGGCAGTCGTGGCTCAGCCACGCTCGGTGAACAGGCGGATGGGGGCGCCTTCGGTCTCCGCGCCCTGCTCCGCGGCCGGCTTATCGTCCAGGGAGGTCAGGCCCGCCTCGCTCACGTGCACCTCCGGCGCACGGACCTCGCTGCCGCGGGCGAAGAGTTGCGCGCGCACCGCGGGGTCGGTACTCAGCATCCGCCCCCTGCGGGCCGGAACGGGTTCCAGCCGCCCGGCGATCTGCTGCAGCAGCAGCAGCGTGTCGTGGGTCAGCACGCGCAACTGCGTCAGGTCCTCCTCGATGCGCGGGGAGGATACGCCGTTGCCGCCCGCCTGGGCGGGCTCGGCCCGGCTCAGTCTCACGGCGAGGCTCTTGACGGATTCGCTCAGATCCTCCATGGCCTTCTGCTGGCGCGCGATCTGGTTGTGGTCCACCGAGTCCTGGAAGGCGCGCAGGGTGTCCTTCACATCCTGCGCGATGTCGGCGGTCTCGCGGGCCATGGTGCCGCTGTCCAGGTTCTGCTGCACCTCGGTGAACTGGTTCAGGGCCTGGGTCAGCTCGTCCAGGGTGCGGAAGAGGCGGCTCTCGTTGACGCCACTGAAGCCGGCGCCCGGCATGACGGTCATGGGCAGCGCCGAGCGCCCGTAGCCCAGCGCCAGCGTGCGCTCCAGCACGCTCTGCTGCGTGGGCAGGATGAACATGGCCATCAGCGACTGGATCGTGCTGAGGATCTCGTGCATCGAGCGCTCATTGCGCATGTAGAGCGGGCGCAGGACGAGCACGAACAGGTTGGCCAACACCGTCGTGCCCAGCGCAGTGGAGAAGCCGGCCAGCACCTCCAGCTCCGGCGCGACGGTGTTGCCCCGGAAGGCGATGAACATGCGCATCAGCCCCACCACTGTGCCCAGCAGGCCCAGCTGGGGCAGCATCTCGATCACCGTCCAGCAGGCCTTCATGCCGCGCTGGGAGAGCAGCGTGTGCAGGTCCGCGATGGAGGCGTCCTGATCGACCCAGGTGCGGCGGTTGCCCTGCTCGAAAGTGCGCAACACGCTCTGGTAATGGATCTGCAGCAGGCGGCTGCGGAAGATCTTGCGGCTGGGCTTCTTGCGCGAAAGCGCCCGCAGAAAGCTCAGGCCCTTCTCGTCGCGCTCGTCCTGGGGCCCGTTGGCGTGCTTGTTGATCATGTCCGCGTCCGCCGCCAAGTGCAGGCCCTCGATGTGGAAGAAGAGGGCATCGCGGAAGACGACGAACAGGGCGATGAGCATGGCGATCGCGATGGCGGCGTACAGCAGCACGGGGGCCAGTGGAGGGCTGTGGATGCCCAGCGCCAGTGCGATCACGATCATGAAGACATACAGGAAGTTGCCGTGCAGCGGCGAACTGACGTACACGCGGTGCGGGGGCAGCTCGATGCGCTTGGCCGCCTCCTCGCGCTCCTGGGCATCCAAGACCTTCTGCTCGGAGTATTCCTGCCAGGTGGGGAAATTCTCATCCACCCGGTTTTCAATGGCCCGGCCGCCGAGCAGGCTGGTGAGCCAGTTGCCGGAGCCGTTGGAGGGGGAGCCGCGTCTGCGGAAGAGCGCCATGGCCTGTAGAACTGCCGATTTGCGGGCCGTCGTGCGGCCGGAGCCGCCGCCGGCGCTGTGGCGGGCCGTCGACCTCAGCGGGACTTGCACTCTATGGCCTGCGGATGAGGTTCAGCCCAGCTTAAATGTAGCATGCATCGGGGGCGTATTTGCAAATTCAGCACCGATTTCCTACGCTGGCGCCTTGGCCGCGGCCGGACTCGCGCCGCCTTGGGCGCTCCACCGGCGAGGCGGCCACATCTGTCGCAGAATCGCCTCTCGTTCCCCTTGTGCTTGCAGGAGCCGCGCCATGAAGGTGATCCCCGTGCCTTGCCTGAAGGACAATTTCGCCTACTTGCTGATCTGCGAGGAGACGGGCCAGGCCGGCGTGGTGGACCCCTCCGAGGCCGCGCCCGTGCTGCAGGCCGTGCAGCAGGCCCGCGTCGAGCTGGTGGCGATCCTCAACACGCACCACCATTGGGACCACATCGGCGGCAACAAGGCGTTGCTGGCCCGGCTGCCCAGCCTGGCCGTCTACGGCCATGCCTCGGACAAGGGCCGCATCGACGGGCAGACCCAGTTCCTCAATACGGGCGACCACTTTCGCATCGGCAAGCTGGAGGTGCGCGCTCTGCACAATCCGGGGCACACCACCGGCGCGGTGTCCTACGTGGCCCAGGACGCGGTGTTCACCGGCGACACGATGTTCGCCGCCGGCTGCGGACGGCTCTTCGAGGGCACGCCGCAGATGATGCACGAGTCGCTCTGCACCGTGATCGGCGGCCTGCCGGAGCGCACGCGCGTCTTCTTCGGCCACGAGTACACCGAGGCCAACCTGCGCTTTGCGGCACACGTGGAGCCGGACAACCGGGACGTGCGGGCCAAGCTGGAGGCCGTGCGCACGCTGCGCGCGGCCGGGCGCTTCACCACGCCCTCCACGCTGGCCGAGGAGTGGCGCACCAACCCCTTCATGCGCTCGGACAGCCCCACCATCCGCGCCACCGTCAAGCAGGCCGATCCGGCCAACGACCTGTCCCCGGTGCACGTGCTGGCCGTCGTGCGCGAACTGAAGAACCGCTTCTGAGACTGCACAACTGCGGCGCGCGGCACGAACGCCTCCGCGCAGGACCCTGACCATGAGGAATCCCACGATTCGCCCCGCGGCGGCGGCCGACGTGCCGGCGCTGCTGCCCATGATCCGGGGGCTGCACGAAGATGAGCGCATCCCCTGGGATGCACCGGCCGTGGAAGCCGCGCTGCGGCGTCTGCTGGCCGAGCCCGCGCTGGGCGTGGTGCGGTTAGTGGAGGTAGGCGGGCGGGCGGCGGGCTATGCCATCGCGACTCTCGGCTACGACCTTGAATTCCAGGGTCACGACGCGTACCTCACCGAGCTTTGGCTGGAGCCCTGGGCACGCGGGCAGGGGCTGGCCCCAGCGCTGCTGGCCACCATCGAAGGCCGCATCCGTGCCGCGGGCGCCCAGGCGCTGCACCTGCAGGTGCGGCCCGGCAATGCGGCGGCGCGGGCGCTCTACGAGCGCGCCGGCTTCGCGCTCTCGCCGCGGCTCTTCATGACCAAGCGGCTGCGCTGAGGGCGGCGCCGCGCCCGCGGGCCGGCCCGCGCGACGCGGGCGCCGGCCGTGTACGCAAAATTGACATCAGTCAAGGCGCGCCGTAAACACAGTGGGTTATGCTTTGCGGAACAGGCAATTCGCTGGTCCGGCATCCAGACCGGGGGGCAACCTGACTCGGTGAGCAGGGAGGGGGAACCTTTTCCAATCCCATAGGGCGAAGGAGACGAAAGCGTGGCCAAGATCAAGGTGAAGAACCCGGTGGTGGAGTTGGACGGAGACGAGATGACCCGGATCATCTGGGCGGACATCAAAAGCCGCCTGATCCTGCCCTTCCTGGACATCGACCTGAAGTACTACGACTTGTCCGTGCAAAGCCGCGACAAGACCAGCGACCAGATCACCATCGATGCGGCCAATGCCATCCGCCAGTACAACGTGGGCGTGAAGTGCGCGACCATCACACCCGACGAGGACCGCGTGAAGGAGTTCGGCCTCAAGCAGATGTGGAAGAGCCCCAACGGCACGTTACGCAACATCCTGGGCGGGACGATCTTCCGCGCACCCATTGTGTGCAAGAACATCCCGCGGCTGGTGCCGGCGTGGACCAAGCCCATCGTGATCGCCCGCCACGCCCATGCCGACCAGTACAAAGCCACGGACGTGAAGATTCCCGGCAAAGGCCGCGTGGTGCTGCGCTACGAGCCGGAGAACGGGGGCAAGGCGCAGGAATGGGTGGTCAATAAGTTCGAAGGCCCGGGCATCGCCATGGGCATGTTCAACACGGACCAATCCATCACCGACTTCGCGCGGGCGGTGTTCAACTACGGCGTGATGAACAAGCTGGACACCTACCTGTCCACCAAGAACACGATCCTCAAGGTCTACGACGGGCGCTTCCGCGACATCTTCGCGCAGATCTTCGAGACGGAGTTCCAGGCCAAGTACAAGCAGAACAAGATCACCTATGAGCACCGCCTCATCGACGACATGGTGGCGCAGATACTCAAGTGGCCGGGCGGCGTGCTGTGGGCCCTCAAGAACTACGATGGCGACGTGCAGTCCGACACCATCGCGCAGGGCTTCGGCTCGCTGGGCATGATGACCTCCGTGCTGATGACGCCCGACGGCAAGACGGTGGAAGCCGAGGCGGCGCACGGCACCGTCACGCGGCACTACCGCCAGCACCAGCAGGGCAAGCCCACCAGCACCAATCCCATCGCGAGCATCTTCGCCTGGACGCGCGGGCTCAGCTTCCGCGGCCAGCTTGACAAGACGCCCGAGGTGGTGCGCTTCGCCGAGACGCTGGAGAAGGTCTGCGTGGACTCGGTGGAGTCGGGCATCCTCACCAAGGATCTGGCCGCGAGCATCCACGGCACGACCAATCCGCCCGAGAGCACTTACCTCACCACCGAGAAGTTCATGGAGGCCTTGGGCAACAATCTCAAGAAGGCCCTGGGCGCCTAGCCGCACGTTCGGGCGGGCCGCCCGGCCCGCCTGCCCTCCGCACGCCATCCGCCGCGCACCACTTGCGGCGGCCGGGTGCCGGCGCATATGCCGCCGGAGTCCATGCGCCGCCGCTTCCCATCGCTCATGCGATGGGAGGCGGCGGTTGGCAGAGTCGTGCTGTGTGGCCCTACTTGTTGATTACCGCCGCGCCGATGCTGCAGATCAATTCATCCTGCGAGCCAGTGCCACCGGAACACCCGATCGCGCCGATGAGCTTGCCGTTTTCGATCAGCGGGATGCCGCCGCGCGAGGTGATGATGTCATCGAGCGTCAGGAAGTAGTTGTAGCCGCCCTTCTGGACGGCATCCTCGAGCACCTTCGTGGGCCGGCGAAACGTCGCCGCCGCTCGTGCCTTGTGCTCGGAAATCGCGATCGAGGCGATCTGGGCGCCGTCCATGCGTTCGAAGGCGATCAAATGGCCGCCCGGATCCACGACGGCGATGTTGAACGGCCAGCCGCGCTTGGCGGCTTCCGCCGCGGCCGCATGGATCGCCGCGCTGGCACGCTCCAGCGAGATCGGCATGCCGTACGGAATGTTGGCTGGTATCTTGTCCGGAATGACGTCGAGCGGATTGGGAGCCGACTGCTGTGCGCTCGCCGAACCGGCGGCGAGGAGGAGCGTGCCGAACAGAGCGGCAACGAGCATGAGTTGTTTCATAGGCCTTGGTTCCAGAGTGGACGCTGCATGCACTGCCTGACGACCGTATGCCGAAACAACACGTTTCCTGACCGGCCAATTCCCAGACCAGCGCGTATTAGGGCCGGTGCTGGGCCCGCGACGGTACCTATCACTGCCGTCTGGGGAAATCCAATGGCCGCACGCCTTGCGGCGGGGCGCATGCACGCCGGCGAGGGCGAACGCCGCGGAGCAAGGCCCGCCGGCCCCGGGCGAGCGGCCGGGCGGCGGCTAGAAGCCGAACAGCCAGTCGTGAATGACAATCGGCGCCAGCAGGTAGGCCAGCGGCACCAGCCACCAGCCGTGGCCGACGAGCGGATTATATTCGTCCAGCACGTCGCGCCAGCTGCGCCGCTGCAACCAGTGGAAGGCGAACATCTCCCACGCGACGGACAGTACCGCCCAGAGCACGCCCACGCGCCACAGGTCCTCGCGCGCATGGTTGCCGCGCAGCCAGTCCAGCAGCAGGACGGTCAGGATCGCGACCCAGGCGATCTGGATCACGACGCCCACCCAATGCGCGAGCAAGATTCCAACGCGTGGCGCGTAGTACTCGCGGCCGACGAAGCGGTTGTTGAAGGCGAAGATCAGGAGCAGGATGAGCACGCCTAGCGCGCCGACGTAGACCATAGGTCCTCCGCTGTCGGGTCAGCGACGCTCTCTCCACTTCGATGGTAGCATGCGCGCCGCGCAGGCGCGCGCCCGCTCCAGCGGGGACGCGGGCAGCACTGGGCCGGCGTGCGGCGCTATCCCCAGCGCGCTATTCCCAACGGAAGAGCAGCGCGCCCACGGCCAGGAACACGGCCGTCATGGCGGCCATCCAGCCGATCTCGGGCAGCACGCCGGCCAGGGTGGCGCCATCCACCATGATCTTGCGCGCGGCGTCGATGAGGTGGGTGAGGGGGAGGAAGCGCGAGAGCTGGATCAGCCAGGGGTCGCTGCCCTCCAGGGTGAACCAGATGCCCGAGAGGAACATCATGGGCCAGGTGGCCAGGTTCAGCAGGCCGCCGGCCAGCTCCTGGTTGCTGGTGCGCGCGGCCATGCAGATGCCCATGGCGATGAGGCAGATGCCCCCGACGGCGAAGACGATGAACAGGTCCAGCAGCGAGCCGGCGCGGTAGAAGTGCAGCATCAGGTCCAGCCCGAAGAACAGCACCGCCGTCACGAACATCACCAGCACCAGCCGCGAGGCGATCTGCGCGCAGATGAACTGCACGGCCATGATCGGCGAGGCCTTGAGACGCCGCAGGATCAGCCCCTTGCGGTAGCGCACGATGACGTAGCCCACGCCCCACAGGCAGCTGAACATCATGTTCATGGCCAGCACGCCCGGCAGCAGCCAGTCGATGTAGCGGATCTCGCGCCCTTCCAGCAGGTCGCGCGGGATGCTGCCCGAGGCGCCGCCGCCCCACAGCACGCGCTCCAGGACGTAGCCCTTGGGGTTGCTCGGATTGACCCAGTAGCGCGGCGGGTCCCGCGCATCCAGCAGCAGGTCGTAGGCGTGGTGGCGCACGCGATCCTGGGCGGCGCCCACGTCGTCCACGGCCACCCACTGCACGTAGCGCGTCTGCAGGAAGGCGCGCATGGCGTCGCGAGACCGCTCCGCGGGGTCCGTGGCCCCTGCGGTGGGCGGGATGGGCAAGGGCGCGGAGCCGTCGGCGCTCGCCGAGGCGCTCGGCCCGGGCGGCACCGCAGGCGCTGAAGGCGCGACGGCGCCCAGGCTGGCCGCGGCGGCGGCCGTCTGGGCGGGCAGCGCGGGCGCGCTGGCGGCGGCGGCCGGCGGGCCGCGCAGCGCGTCGAGCCCGATCACGCCCACCTTGTAGAGCGGGCGCCCGTTGCCGGAGAACACCACGGCGATGGCCGCCACGGCCACGAAGGGGAAGAGGAAGTTCCAGGCGAGCGTGCCGCGATCCCGCAGGAACTCCTTGTTGCGGGCCACGAAGAGGGCGTAGAAGGCGCGCATGTCAGGCTCGCAGCTCCCGTCCGGTCAGCTCCAGGAACAGGTCGTCCAGCGTGGGCGACTTGACCCGCAATCCCTCCAGGGAGACCTGCCGCTCCATCAGGTGGCGCAGGGTCTCGTTGACGTTGGCGGTGTGGATGCCCACGGTCTGCTCGCTCGTGTGCACCTTCCAGGGGAAGTCCGCCGGCGGGGCGAAGGCCGCGCGCGGCAGCTCCAGCCATACGCCCTCGAAGTGCTCCAGCAGCAGCGCCTCGGGCGTGCCCTGGGCGATGATGCGCCCGCGATCCATGATCGCGATCTCGTCGCAGAGCGCGTAAGCCTCCTCCATGTAGTGCGTGGTGAGCACGATGGTCTTGCGCTGCGCCTTGATGCTGCGGATCAGCGCCCAGAAGTTCTGCCGCGCCTGCGGGTCCAGGCCCGTCGTCGGCTCGTCCAGGAACAGCAGCTGCGGATCGTTCACCAGCGCCAGCCCCAGGTAGAGCCGCTGGCGCTGCCCGCCGGACAGCTTGCGGTTGTCCTGCTCCGCGAAGCCCTCCAGGGAGCACATGCGCATCACCTCGGCGATGGGCAGCGTGCGCTTGTAGAAGCTGGCGAAGAGCTCCAGGCACTCGCGCGTGGTGAGGAAGTCCTGCAGCGTGGTGGACTGGAACTGGATGCCCACCTCCTGCTTGAAGTGCCGGTCCAGCGGCTGACCGCGGAAGAGCACCTTGCCGTCGCTGGGCCCGGTGAGCCCCTCCATCATCTCCACGGTGGTGGTCTTGCCCGCGCCGTTGGGGCCGAGCAGCCCGAAGCACACGCCCTCCTCGATGGAGAGCGACACGCCGTCCACGGCGGTCACCTTGGGATAGCGCTTGACCAGGTCGCGGGCTTCGAGCAGGGCGGGCATGCGGAGGGTTGTCGGCGCACGGGTTGGGCGCGGGCGTTGCTGCGCCGCACTATCTTTCAGAATGCGTGCGATTGGCGCGGCGGTCAAGCGGGGTCCCCGTCCGGCGCCCCACCGCGCGGGGGGAGGGGGGGGGCCAGGCGGCGCTCACTCGGCCGTATACGTCTCGTCCTTGCACAGAGCGCGGCAGAAGGAGAGGTAGGCGTCCTTGCTCAGCTTGGGGGTGTGCTCGGCCAGCACGCCCGTGGCCGCGGCGGCATCGCCGTAGAGCAGGTCGATGGCCGTGCAGGCGAGCAGCTTGGCGGGCGTCACGTAGGCGTCGCGGGCGTCCGCGATCTGCCAGTCGGCGGCATGGGCATTGCCCGCGGCGCCGCGCACGTAGGGGTGGATGACGGGCATCAGGTGCCCCACGTCGCCCATGTCCGTCGAGCCGGTGCGGTGGCCGCCGATGGGGAAGTCCGGCACATCCAGCACGGCCTTGGCATTCTCGCCGAACAGCGCGCCCATTGCGCGGTTGTTGAGCTGGGGCAGGTAGCCCGGGATGGTCTGGATCTCCACCGTGGCTCCGATGGCCATGGCCGCGGCGCGCAGGCAGCGGTCCACCTTGCGGTTGGCGTCCACGATGCCCTCCAGCGTCTTGCCGCGCACGAAGGTTTCCATCGTCACCTCGGCCGGCACGACGCTCACTGCGTCCCCGCCGCGCGTGATGATGGGATGGATGCGGATCGTGTCCTCGTCGTAGAAGGTCTCGCGGTGCAGGGCGATGGCCATCATGGCCAGGTTGGCCGCGTTGAGGGCGTTGATGCCGATCTGCGGCTTGGAGCCCGCGTGGGCCGCGCGGCCCAGGAAGCGGATCTTCTTGATGACCGCGCCGTTGGAGCTGTCGGCCAGGGTCGCGGGTGGGCCCTCGCCGTTCTTGGTGTGGATCATCATGGCCAAGTCGATGTCGTCGAAGTGACCCAGCCGGATCAGCTCGGCCTTGCCCGCCAGGAACTCCAGCTTGCCTTGCGCGCGCAGCTCCAGGCGGTACTCCACGTCGATCATCTCCTCGGCCGGCACAGCGAAGAAGACCAGGCTGCCGGCGAGGTGCGCCGGGGCGCCGGCGGCCAGCAGGCCCATGGCCGCGCCCAACATGCCGGCCACCTGGGCATTGTGGCCGCAGGCGTGCGCCGCGCCCGTCTGCGCGTCGGCGAGCGGGTGCTCGGAGACGCGCAGGCTGTCCAGCTCGCCCAGGATCGCCAGCGTGGGGCCGGGCTTACCGGCCGGCAGGCGGCCCTTCACGCCGGTGAGCGCGAGCCCGGTCTGCGGGCGCAGGCCCAGGCGCTCCATCTGTCCGGCCACCAGCCGCGCCGTGTCCACCTCGCGGAAGCCGGTCTCCGGGTGGTGCAGGATCGTCTCGCCGATGCGGACGATCTCCGCCTGGCGCGCGTCGATGGCGGCGCAGACCGCCTGCTTGAGGGCTTCCTTGCTGGGTCGTGTCGGGGAGGGCATGGGTTCCTTGCGGTGGCTGGACAGGCGGCCGGCAGGGGCCGCATCCCGTAACCCGTAGCGGGAAGCACGGCGGAGGGCAAGCGGGGCCGTCCTGCCAGCCAGACCGTCTTGCGTGGGGATTGTGTGGAGGAACCGGCCGGCCGCCCCCGGGACCCCCGGGGGCGGCCTGTCGTGCGGATGGGACGTTACTTCGCCCGCTTGAGCGGCTTTGCCTTCGCCGTGGGCGAGTACGAGAACGGCGGCGACGTGCTCGAGCAGGACAGCGACGGATCGGTGACCGTGATCAGGTTACTCATGATCGGCACCGTCGGGGTGGTGCTGTCCAGCTTGAAGACCTGCCAGTAGTCCTCCGTGGTCGAGTTGGGCGGTACGTCCCAGAAAGCAAGGAGGCCAGACACGTCGCGGAACTCAACGTGGGCGCCCGAATTGCTGATCGAGGTGGACGAATAGCCCGAGTAGTTGTGTACCCAGAATGCATAGACACCCGTCTGCAGCGCCGTCAGCGTCATCGTCTCCGGCCCGAAGCTGGAGGTATCGTCCACGTCCAGGGAAAGTTCCGGGGCCTGGATGTCCGACTGGTTGCCGAAGTAGATTTCCACTCCGTTGGGCGTGCAGGCGTGCAGGTCCAGGTCGGACGGATTCGCACCCCAGGTCAGCACCACGCGATACTGGCCCGAGGTCAGCACCACCACCATCGTCACCACGCCCAGGTCGGCGCCGGCGCTGGTGGATACCGGGACCGAGCTGTAGACCAGCGTCTGGTAGCCGGTACGCGAGATCGTCACGGTGTAGGTGCCGTCCGCGAGGCCAGTCAGGCGGAATTGCCCGGCCGCATCGGTCTGCACCGTGCCGGCCGTGAGTCCGACACTCAGGGTCACCGTGGCGCCGGCGATGGGATTGAAGTTGACGTCATAGACGATGCCCTGAATCGCGCTGGCGGGCACAGGTCCCAGGGCGGCGGGGCTGCCGCCGGCGGCGGTGGTCGAACTGCTGCTCCCGCAAGCTGCCAGCAGCAACGCAGCCACGCCCATCAGCAGCCATGCCAGGCGCCGGCGGCCAGCATCTGCCGTGCGCCGGAAGTCCGAGGTATTGTCCATACGGAAGCGCTCCACGATCCAAGGGGTGCTGCAGCCGATCCGGCTGCTTAGACAGCGACTGCCGACGAGTGTTCTGGCCGGCGCACGGCGTCATTATTTCGCACTCGAGCGAGCGGCGCAATTCCCCTCTTCATGGGAGCCAGCGGCGATGAGGGGCGGGAGGTCCTGGCCCTGACTGGCTTTGCGGGAGACGGCCCCGGGGAAGCCCCCTAATTTAGGGAACCGGCGGAAGGCGCACGTACACGATGGGCCCCGGCACGCTTCCGGCGACCGTCGTGATTTCAATCGTCTTGCAGCGCAGCCTGCGAGGTGCCGGAAGGCGGGGGGCTCATCCATGCCGCGGCCGCTGGGCGGCCGGTGGGCGCAGCGTGGGTGCGGTATCGAAGGTCGGCGTCATGCGTTCCCCAGTCGGGTCGCACGGTCGCCGCAATCCAGGATTCCCCACCGCCGCGCAGGACACAATCGCGCCGGTCGGCAGGAGACACCGCTCGCCGCGGGCCGCTTGCCGCTCCGCCGCAGGCGGGCTAGCCTGGAGACTGACCTGCGCCGCGGCCCGCAGCGCGCCGGCCCGCGTGGAGTGCGCGGCGCCAGACTTCGGCGGGACGGCGCCCGCGTTTGCACACCCGGATCGTCAACCCAGCCCAGGAGCCGCACCCCGCCCCATGCCCCTGACCACGCCCGCACCTCGCAAGCACATCCACACGCGCCAGATCGACTGTAGGGGCTACCTGCGCGAGGACGGCCTGTGGGATATCGAAGGCCACATCAGGGACAGCAAGACCTATCCGTTCCACAACGAGTGGCGCGGGCACATGGAGCCGGGCAACCCCATCCACGACATGTGGATCCGCCTCACGGTGGACAACGACTTCGTCGTGCGCGCCGTGGAGACCGTGATGGACGGCACGCCGTACGCCATCTGCGGGGAGGTCGCGCCGAACTTCCAGCGCCTGCTGGGCGAGAAGATCCAGAGCGGTTGGCGTCGCCGCGTCAAGGAGCTGCTGGGCGGCGTGAACGGCTGCACGCACCTGATGGAGTTGCTGGGGCCGGTGGCGACCGTGGCCTTCCAGACCATCCGCCCGTACCTGCGCTACCTGGTCAAGCAGCAGCTCGAGGCCGGCGAAGACGACCCCACTGTGCGCCGCCCGTGGCAGGTCAACACCTGCTACAGCTGGGCCAGCGACCGCGCGGTCGTGCGGCGCTACCTGCCCGAGCACTACACTGGGCCCGGCGCCGGTCAGGGCAAGCCGGCCAGCGCACCGCCCAAGGTCGTCGCTCCCCCCGAAGGCTAACCGCCTCCCGCCATCGGCTGCGCCAGCCAGGCCATGAAGCGCTGCTTGACCTGCACGGGCGAGAGCGTGGGGCGGCCCAGCTTGGGTGCGGAGCCCGGCTGCACGCGCACGTGGATCAGGTGCGGGCCCGGCTCGGCCAGGGCGCGCGCCAGGTGCGCCGCGAGGTCGGAGCGCTCGTTCACGCTCACGGCGCTGGCATAGCCGCACGCGGCCGCCACACGCGGGAAGCTCACCGTGGCGGACAGGGAGGCCTGGCCGCCGGTGGACTCGTGCATGCGGTTGTCCAGGATCACGTGCAGCAGCCGCTCGGGGCGGTAGTGCCCCACGGACGCCAGCGCCTCCAGGCGCATCAGCGCCGCGCCATCGCCGTCCAGCACGACCAGCGGGCGGCGGGGCTGCTCCAGCGCCAGGCCCAGGCCGATGCTGGACGCGCAGCCCATGCTGCCCACCACGTACAGGTTGCCTGGGCGCTCGGCGCAGGTGAACAGCTCGCGGCCGATCTTGCCCGTCGTGGCGATCAGCGCGGCCGCGGGCGGCACGGCGCCGGCGACCGCTTCGATCGCCGCCAGGCGCGTCAGCCGCGGGGGTGCGTCGGGCGCGGCGCCGGGCAGCAGCCGCCCCTCGCGCCAAGCCGGCGCGGGCTGCGGCGCCAGCGCGTGCTCGGCCACGCTGCCCTGCCGCAGCACGAACGCGAACGGCAGGGACGCCGCTTCCAGGTGCGTGATCGCCTCGGCCACGCGCGGGGCCACCAGCGCCTCGCTGTCCGGGAACAGCGCCCAGTGCACGCCCAGCACGCGCAGCAGGTCCCCCGTGATGCGCCCCATGCGCTCGTGCTGCGGCTCGTCGGGCCGGCCCGGCTCGCCCCGCTGGGTGGTGATGAGCAGCAGCGGGATGCGGAAGGGATCGGCCAGCGAGGTGAGCGGGTTCACCGTGTTGCCCAGGCCGGAGTTCTGGAACATCACCACCGGCCGCCGCCCCGCGAAGTAGGCCCCCGCCGCCATGGCCACCGCCTCGCCCTCGTTGTTGGCCGCCAGGTAGCGGTGCCGCGGCGAGCCGATCGTGGTGTTGATGAACGGCGTCAGGTACGAGCACGGCACCCCCAGGTACGGGCCGAACCCGTGCGCATCCAACGCGCCCAGGAATGTCTCCGCAGCAATCATGCCCGCACCGCCATGCTATTCCAGTCGGTAACGATCAGCCGGCGTCGCCCGCTGCCGACGTCCGGCAGGCAGCGGGGCGCCTTGCAGCCATGATGGATCGAAACGCACCCAATCGGCAAAGCCGACGGCATGGCCGTGCGCCTGCGGAGCGTCCGCAGCCGGGCGCGTGGGAATTCGTGTGCTCTCACCGATGGCCGGCA
The DNA here is from genome assembly GCA_041477795.1 of bacterium. Classification (GTDB taxonomy): domain Bacteria; phylum SAR324; class SAR324; order SAR324; family JACQKK01; genus DATFMP01. The sequence goes on along the minus strand of JBGOUY010000051.1, from coordinate 612 downwards.
CGGGCCTGGGGCTAGCCGCGGATGAGGAAGTTGAGGCCGGCGAGGATGATGACGCCTTCGACGAGCACGAGGAAGAGGCGTTCCGGAAGATGATCGAGGACGCGTTTGCCGAGCACGGTGCCCAGGATCATGAAGGGGACGAGGGTGACGCCGGCGGCCAGGATGGGCGGCGTGAGCAGGTGGGCGCCGCCGAACACGGACAGCTTGGTGCTCTGCATGGCCACGGTGGCCAGCGCGTCCGTGCCGATATAGGCGTTCTTGACCAGCCCGAAGGCGAGAAAGAACGGGGCCATCAGCGGACCGACGCTGCCCATCACCCCTTCCAGGAAGCCGAAGCCCGCGCCGATCGGCAGGAACCAGACCGGATTGCGGCGGGTCGGCGGGTGCGGGCGCAGGCGCCGCCACACCACCACGGTGATCAGCACCGCACCCAGGATGCGCGTCAGCACCTCGGGCGCGGTCACCGTGAACACCCACGCGCCCAGCGCATCCAGGGGGATCGCGCCCAGCACGAACCAGCCCACCACCGGGTACACGATCTCGCGCCGGTTGATCACCGCCCGGCTCACGTTGGCGGAGAGATTGGCGATCGTGATGATGGGCATCGCGCTG
>JBGOUY010000388.1:0-3300 GCA_041477795.1 bacterium | reverse complement strand
TATCCAGGCGCCCTTGCGCCATCAGCTCCAGCACGGCCGCCAGGTTGCGCTGCTCGCTCCAGCGCACGAAGCCGAGCGGATAGTCGTGCCCCCGCTCCTCATAGTCCGGGTCGTAGCGCCCGGGCCCGTAGGAACAGGAGACCTGGAAGGTCAGCTCCTTCTCGTAGAAGTCGGAGCGCTGCAGTTCCAGGCCCGTCACGCCCACCAGCACGATGCGCCCGCGCTTGCGGCACATCTGCGCGGCCTGATGCACCGGCTCGCTGCTGCGGGTGCTGGCAGTGAGGAGCACGCCATCCACGCCCCGTCCGCCGCTGAGCGCCAGCCCGGCCGCCACCGGGTCGGCCCCGGTGGAGAGGTCGACGGTGGCGTCCGCGCCGTTGCGGCGGGCCAGTTCCAGCCGCCCGCCATCCAGGTCGATCGCCAGGACGCGGCAGCCGTGGGCCCTGAGGAGCTGCACGGTGAGCTGGCCCACCAGCCCCAGGCCGAACACGGCGAAGGTCTCGCCCAGGCTGGGCAGGGCCAGCCGCAGGCCCTGCAGGGCGATCGCCCCCAGCACGGCGAAGGCGGCCTGCGTGTCGCTCACTCCGGCGGGGATGTGCGCGCACAGGTGCCGCGGCACCAGCACGGCCTCGGCGTGGCGGCCGTTGGAGGCCACGCGGTCGCCCACGGCGAAGTCCGCCACGCCCGCGCCCACCGCCAGCACGCGGCCGGCGTTGCTGTAGCCCAGGGGCAGGGGCTGATCCAGCCGGGCGCGCACCGCCTCCCAGGTGGCCAGCAGGCCGTCGGTGCGGACCTTGTCCAGCACCCTGCGCACCTGCTCGGGCTGCGCCCGCGCCTTGTTCCACAGACTGGCCTGGCCGAAGGCGACCAGGGAGCGCTCGGTGCCGCTGGAAATGAGGCTGACGTGAGAGCGGATCAGCAGGTGCCCGGGGCGCACCACGGGGCAGGGCAGCTCCTCCACGCTCGTCTCGCCACTGCGGAGGTTCTGCTGCACCTGCTTCATCGCCTGCCTCGGGAGGGCCGCGCCGGGTCGCGCGGCGGCGGAGGAATCAGCCGGGCCGGTCGGGCCGGTCGGGCCAGCCGGACGACCGGCCCGCTCCCGCTAGGTGTAGCCCAATCGCCCGGTGCGGACAAGGCCGCCGCGGCCCCCGCGGAGCCGTCCGCGGGCGTTCCCGGGGGCTCGCGCGCGCGCCCGCAGCAGGCCGCAGGCGCTGCCGGCGCGCCAGCGACACCGCGCGATGCGAGCGGTTGCCATCGGCGCCAGGATAGGCTAGATGGCCAGGCAGGCCGGCACGCCCGGCTGCCCGCTCCCCCTCGAGACCCGCAACCGGCGCCCCCGGCTTGCCCGCGATGCCCAGACGAGTGCTGCTGACCGGTGCGACGGGCTTCGTGGGGCCGCACGTGCGCTCGCGTCTGGCCTGCATTCCATTGGGCCCGCTGGAGCAGCCCGTGGATCTGCGGGACGAGGCGGCCGTGCGGGAGGCGGTCGCGGCGGCCCAGCCCGAGCAGGTGATCCACCTGGCGGCGCAGAGCTTCGTGCCGCGCTCCTTCGAGCAGCCGCTGGAGACCTACCAGATCAACTTCATCGGCACGCTGCACCTGCTGCAGGCGCTCAAGGAGACGGGGTTCCGCGGGCGCCTGCTCTACGTGGGCAGCGGCGACATGTACGGGCACGTGGCGCCGGAGCAGCTGCCCATCACCGAGGCGCATCCGCTGCGGCCGCGCAACCCCTACGCGGTCAGCAAGGTCGCCGCCGAGGCGCTCTGCTACCAGTGGAGCCAGACCGAGCGTTTCGAGATCGTGATGGCCCGCCCTTTGAACCACATCGGGCCGGGGCAGACGGCCCGCTTTGCCGTGGCCGGCTTCGCCGCGCAGATCGCGGCGATCTGGCAGGGGCGCCAGCCGCCGCGTCTGGTGGTGGGGGACATCGACGTGACGCGGGACTACCTGGACGTGCGCGACGTCGTGCGCGCCTACGAGCTGCTGCTGGAGCGCGGCGGCAACGGGGAGACCTACAACGTCTGCTCCGGCGTCGAGCGCTCCCTGCGTTCGATCATCGAGCAGCTGCTGCGCCTGGCCGGCGTGGCGGTGGAGATTGTGGTGGATCCGCAGCGGCTGCGTCCCAGCGAGCAGCGGCGGGTGCGGGGCAGCTACGACAAGCTGCAGCGCGCCACGGGGTGGCGGCCGCAGACGCCCTGGCAGGACAGCTTGCGCGACGTATGGACCTACTGGAGGGAGCATCCCGATGGCTAAGAAGGCATTGATCACCGGCGTCTCGGGACAGGACGGCGCCTACCTGGCCAGCTTCCTGCTGGACAAGGGCTACCAGGTCTTCGGGCTGCAGACCCGGCGCGGCTCGGACACGCTCTGGCGGCTGCGCTACCTGTCCGTGCTGGATCGCATCCAGCTCCTGGACGGCGACCTGCTGGACCTCTCCTCCCTGGCGCGGGCGCTGGCCAAGGCGCAGCCGGACGAGGTGTACAATCTCGCCGCCCAGAGCTTCGTGGCCACGTCCTGGCACCAGCCGCTGCTGACGGCGCAGGTGACGGGCGTCGGCGCGCTGAACGTGCTGGAGGCGGTGCGGCTCGCGGGCGCGCCGATCCGCTTCTACCAGGCCTCCTCCAGCGAGATGTTCGGCAAGGTGCGCGAAACGCCGCAGCGGGAGGAGACGCTCTTCCATCCGCGCAGCCCCTATGGCGTGGCCAAGCTCTTCGCCCATTGGAGCACCATCAACTACCGCGAGAGCTTCAACCTGCACGCCTCCAGCGGCATCCTGTTCAACCACGAGTCCCCGCTGCGGGGCCTGGAATTCGTCACGCGCAAGATCACCGATGCCGTGGCGCGCATCCACTGCGGCCAGCAACGCGAGCTGCGCCTGGGCAACCTGGACGCCAAGCGCGACTGGGGCTTCGCCGGGGACTACGTGGAGGCGATGTGGCTGATGCTGCAGCAGGAGCGGCCCGACGACTACGTCATCGCCACGGGCCGCAGCGCGAGCGTGCGGGACTTCTGCCGCGTCGCCTTCGGGATCGTCAAGCGGGACTACGAGCGGCACGTCGTCGTCGACCCGCAGTTCTACCGGCCGGCGGAGGTGGACGTGCTGCAGGGCGATGCCGGCAAGGCCGGGCGCGTGCTGGGCTGGCGGCCGCGCGTGTCCCTGGAGCAGATGGTGGAGAGCATGGTGCAGGCCGACCTGAAGCGGGTCGCGGCCGGCTGAGGGCCGCGCGGCCCGCTTCCGCCGCGCCGTCGCCCGCCGCCGCCTGCCGCCGCGCTACTTCATGTGCGCGCGGAAGTCCGGCG
>JBGOUY010000153.1:0-10037 GCA_041477795.1 bacterium | reverse complement strand
TCCGCACCAACATCAAGCCGCAGTACGACCAGTGGGCCTTCCCGCAAGGCCTGGGCGTCAGGGCGCACCGCATCCTCATTCTCGCTGAGGGCCGGCTGCTCAACCTCGGCTGCGCCACCGGACACCCCAGCTTCGTCATGTCCACCAGCTTCTCCAACCAGGTGCTGGCGCAGATCGAGCTGTGGACGAACCACGGCCAGTACGAGAACAAGGTCTACGTGCTGCCCAAGCACCTGGACGAGAAGGTGGCGCGGCTGCACCTGCCCAAGCTGGGCGTCCAGCTCGACGTGCTGTCGGACGTGCAGGCCGAGTACCTGGGCGTGCCCGTGGCCGGGCCGTACAAGTCCGAGAGCTACCGCTACTAGCGGAACGCGGCGCCGGGCGGCTTTGAAGCGCCCGGCCTGCGCCGCCGGCACCCTGCCTTTCCCCTCCGCCCGCCATGCGCCGCTCCCGCATCCTGCTCGCGCTGGCCCTGCTGCTGCTGATCGTGGCCGCGGCCGCGGCGGGCGTGGGGCTCTACGCCTGGCGGCGGGCGCTGCCGCAGATCGAGGGCACGCTGCACGCGCCCGGGCTGGCCGCGCCTGTGGAGATCGTGCGCGACCGCTGGGGCGTGCCGCACATCTTCGCCGCCAGCGATGCGGACGCGTACTACGCGCTAGGCTGGGTGATGGTGCAGGACCGCCTGTTCCAGCTCGACCTGCTGCGCCATGCCGCCCAGGGCCGGCTGGCCGAGCTGTTCGGGCGGGACGCCCTCCCGCTCGACCGGCTCTTCCGCACGCTGGACCTGCCCGGCAGCGGGCGGCGCATGTACGCCGGCGTGCGGCCGGAGGTGCGCGCCGCGGGAGGGGCCTTCACCGCCGGCATGAACGCCAGCCTGGCGGAGCTGGGCACCCGCCTGCCGCCCGAGTACGTGCTGCTGCGCACCGTGCCCGATCCCTTCCAGCCCGATGACTTCGCCGCCGTGGTGGGCTACCTCACCTGGCGCCTCAATCCCGGCTGGCGGATGGACCCGCTCTACGAGCGCATCGTGGCCAAGGTGGGGCCGCGCCTGGCCGCCGAGCTGTTCCCGCAGGCGGCGCAGGAGCCGCTGCGCACCGCAGGGCGCAGCCCGGATGACCCGCGCAACCGGGATGACCCGCGCAGCCCAATTGCCCCGGGCGGCGCGGAGGCACGGCGTAGCCCGGATACCCCGCGCAGCCCAAATGCTCCGGGCGGCACGGACGGCCCGCGTGGGCCGCTGCCGCAGCCGGATCGCTTCCGCCTCTCGCCCGCGGCGCAGGCGCTGCTGGATGCGCTGCCCCAGTTCACGGCCAGCAATAGCTGGGCGCTCGCCCCCGCGCGCAGCGCCAGCGGCCACGCGCTGCTGGCCAGCGATCCGCACCTGGGCCTGGGGCTGCCCTCCACCTGGTACGAAGCGCACTTGCGCACGCCCCAGAGCGAGGTGATCGGCGCGTTTCTGCCCGGCCTGCCCTTCGCCATCATCGGCCACACCCGCGCGATCGCCTGGGGCCTGGTGAACCTGGACCTGGATGCGGGCGACTTCTTCCTGGAACGCCTCGACGCGGCCCATCCCGGGCAGGTGCTCTTCCGCGGGGGCTGGGTGGCGCTGCAGGAGCGGCACGAGCTGATCCACAGCAAGGGCGGCGACACGGAAGCGCTCCTCGTGCGCAGCACGCCCCACGGCCCGCTCGTGAACGACGTGCAGCCAGGCGCGGCGCAGGCGCTCTCCTACCGCTGGGTCTATGCCGCCGCGCAGGATGCCAACGAGATCAACGGCTTCTACGACCTGAACCGCGCGCGCGACTGGGCCGGCTTCCGCGCCGCCCTGAGCCAGTTCGGCGCCGTCGCCCAGAGCGTGACCTATGCGGACCGGCGGGGCCACATCGGCCTGCAGGTGAGCGGCCGCATCCCCTTGCGCGCCGGGCGCCGCGATGGGCTGGGCTTCCGCGAGGGATGGACGGGCCGGGACGAGTGGGAGGGCTTCCTGCCCTTCGAGCGCAATCCCTCCGAGCTGGACCCGGCCAGCGGGACGATCGCCGTGGCCAACAACCCGCCCGCGCAGGAGGGGGAGGTGTACCTGTCGGGCTACTTCGAGCCGCAGGACCGCATCACCCGCATCCGCGCGCTGCTGGCCCGCAAGGAACGCCACTCCATCGAGGACCTGGAGCGCATGCAGCGCGACGAGGTGTTCGTGAGCGGCCGCGTGCTGGCCCCGCAGGTGATCGCGGCCTTCGCCAGCGCACCGGCGGCGCCCGGGAAGTCCGCCGCCCCGCCGGGCGCCGTGCGCGCCGCGCTGGAGGCGCTGCAGGGCTGGGACGGCGCCATGACCCTGGAGAGCCGCGCCGCCACCGTGTTCGCCGTGTTCTACAAGCACCTCTTCCACGAGATCTTCGCGGACGAGCTGGGCGAGGAGCTGCTGGCCGAGCTGCGTTCGCAGGGCGGCAATGCCTCGGCGGTGATGATTCACGCCGCGCTGCAGCCGGGGCACGCGAGCTGGCTGGACCGGCGCGCTACGCCCGCGCTGGAGGATCGCGCGGCCATCTTCCGCGCCGCGTTCAGCGCCGCCGAGGCGGAGCTGGTCGAGCGTCTGGGCGAGGACCCCAGCCGCTGGCAATGGGGCACTCTGCACCAGATCGAGTTCGCCCATCCGCTCGGACGCGTGCGCGCCCTGGCGCCCCTGTTCAACGTGGGGCCGCTCCCCGTGCCCGGCCACGCGCAGACGATCGACAAGGGCCAGTTCCACGACGGCGACTTCCGCGTGTACCTGGGCCCCTCCCTGCGCCAGATCACCGACCTGGGCGACCCCGCCCATGCCTGGGCGATCCTGCCCGGCGGCCAGTCCGGCCTGCCCGCCTCGCCCCACTACGCCGACCTGATCCCCCTCTGGCGCGAAGGGCGCTACCACCCGCTCCTGCTGGAGCGCGACGAGCTGGAGCGGCTGGCCGAGGGCCGCCTCGTCCTCACGCCGTAGCAGCGAGGGAGCATGACGCAGTCGGTGGAGACGCAGCCGGAATCGACGCCGCACCGGATGGACGGGCCGGTCGTGCTGGCGGTGCTCGTGACGATCCTGATCTGGTCGTCCAACTTCCCCATCATCCGCTATGTCCTGCAGGGCTACGATCCCAGCACGATGTCGGTGCTGCGCGTGTGGATGGGGGCGCTGGCGCTGGGGCTGTGGGCGCTGGCCACACGCATGCCGCTCCCGCCGCTGCGGGACTGGCCGGCCTTCGCGCTGTTCGGTCTCACCGGCGTCGCCGGTGCCACGCTGACGCTCAACTACGGCCTGCGCACCCTCAGCGCGGGCGGCGGCGCCTTCCTGATCGGCACGGTGCCGGTCTTCTCTGCGCTGCTGGCCTGGGGGTTCTTCGGCGAGCGCCTGGGCCCGCGGGCCTGGCTGGGCATCGCCGTCAGCTTTGCCGGGGTCGGCCTGATCGGCCTGGGCGAGGGCGGCGGCGTGCGCTTCGATGGGGGCACGCTGTTCATTGTGGCCAGCGCGGCCAACCAGGCCTTCTACTACGTGTTCCAGAAGCGGCTGCAACGCCGCTACCGCCCGCAGCAGATCACCTGCTATTCGGTCTGGCTGGGCGCCGCGCTGCTGCTCGTCTTCGCGCCCGGGCTGCCCGCGCAGATCGCGCGCGCCTCGCTCGGGCGCACGCTGGCAGTGGTCTACCTGGGCCTCTTGCCCACGGCGGTGGCGTTCTCGCTGTGGAACTTCGCGCTGTCGCGCGCCCGCGCGGCCAAGGTCACGTCGGCGATGTACGCCATGCCGGCGCTGGCCATCGCCATGGCGTTCGCCTGGCTGGGCGAGGTGCCGTCCCTGCTGAGCCTGCTCGGCGGCGCGCTGGCCCTGAGCGGCGTGGCCCTGCTGCACCTGTGGGGGCGGTAACGACAACTGCACGGGAACCACAGATGAACGCAGATGAACGCAGATGAAGAACAAAGTTTGGCACCCCAGCGCGCAACGTGGCGCACCGGCACTGCGGAGATGATGACGCTTTTCTATCCGTGTCTATCTGTGTGCATCTGTGGCTCCCGCTTTTGGCCGTTCCGCGGCGCTCAGGGCGTCCAGGCGGCGAGGACGTCCGGACGGGCGGCCAGGCCCGCTTCCAGCGCGGCGAGCTTTTCCGCCGAGCCGGCGGTGCCGTAGAAGGCAGCGCCCGCATCGAAGGCGCGCACGCGCCCGCCCGCCGCGATGACGTGCAGCAGCGCATCGATGAGGTCGAAGGCGCCGCCGGCCGGCAGCCGCTCGCGAAGGGCCGGCGCGAGCAGGGAGATGCCGTCGAAGGCCAGCGCGCGCACAGGCTCGCGCACGGATCGGCCGGGTGTGCCGAGCACCTGGTGCCGGCCGCGCCGGGCCGAATCCAGCCCGCACACGCTGCCCTCCGCATCCACCAGCAGGTGCGAGTCGCTGGGCCGCGTCTGCACGACCAGCGTGGCCAGGGGCGCGGCGGCGGCGAGGCGGCCCGCCGCCTCGTGCGCGGCCAGGATCTCGCGCGGGGGCACCTGCGCCAGGATGTCCCCATTCCACACCAGCAGGGGCGCCGCGCCCCAGAACGCCGCCGCGTTGACGAGCGCCCCGCCGGTGCCCAGCAGCACCGGCTCGTGGAAGATGCGCAGGGCGGGCAGCGCCGGCGCGCTGCGCTCCAGGTGGGCGCGCACGGCCGCCGGCAGGTGGTGGGTATTGAGGGCGAGCGCGTCGCAGCCGTGCCGGCCCAGGTAGGCGCGCAAGCGATCCAGCATGGGCACGCCGTGCACCGGCACGAGGATCTTGGGCAGGCCCTCGGTGAGCGGGCGCAAGCGCGTGCCGCGGCCGGCGCCGAGAATCAGCGCCCTCACGGGCGCTCCGCGGGGGCCTCCGCAGCGGCGTCCGCGGCGGCGTCTTCCGGGGCGGCCGGCCGGTCGCGATCCAGGTGGCGCACCTGCACGGCGAAGCCCGCCGCGCGCAGCACCTCGGCCAGGCGCTCGACCACGTACACCGAGCGGTGCCGCCCGCCGGTGCAGCCGCAGCTCGCCATCAGGCGCGTGCGTCCGTCGGCCCGATAGCGCCGCGCCGCCTGCAGCAGCAGCGCCGCCGCGTGACCCACGAAGGCGTGCACCTCCGGGTGCAGGTCCAGAAACGCCAGCACGGCCGGGTCATCGCCCGGCAGGGGCCGCAGCTCCGGCTCCCAGTGCGGATTGGGCAGGCAGCGGCAGTCGAACACGAAGCCGCCGCCGTTGCCGCCCTCGTCGGGCGGGATGCCGCTGTGGCGGTAGCCGAAGCTGGCGAGGTGGAGGGTGAGCGGAGCGTGCGAGGGGCCCATGGCCGCGATCCTACGCCAGGGCGGCGGCCCGCGCCACTGGCGCGGCGGCACGCGAGCCTCACCCTGCCCGCCTATGGCGGGCTTCCCTCTCCATTATCATGAGAGGGAAGGCGCCGTGCTGCAGCGGAACGGTGCGAAAATCCGAGTCCGGCTCCCCTTCTCCATGAGAATGGAGAAGGGGCTGGGGGATGAGGCTCAGGCATGGCCGACGATCCGTTGCTGAGCTAATGCCATAGGCATGTTGGTGAATGAAAGCCCCGCGTCCCTGAGGAGCGGCGCGCGTCTCGGAGCCGCGGGGACGCCGGCCGCGGCCTTCCCCTCGACTGCGCTCGGGACAGGCGAGACGGCCCGCTGCACGGGCCTCCTCAGGCACGCGGTGTTTCGCACCATCGATATGGAAATGGAATCAGGACGCCAGCAGCGACTTGGGCCGGGGCGGCGCGCTGCCGATCAGCTTGGCGCAATCGATGAAGCGCGCCCGGTGCACCGGCAGCAGCTTGTGCTTGTCCTTGACCACAAACTCGCGCGAATGGCTGAAGTCGATCTTTTGCAGGTAGGCCTGCACGTCCTTGCGTTCCGGCGGGAACAGTTCCCGGAACGCCTGCCAGGCCTGCGCGGAGACGATCACGTAGTTCCCGTCGCCGCTGTAAAACCCCGCCGCCCGATCCTGTACCGGCCGCACCTGCAGCCGCGCGCACACGTTCAGCCCCTCGCCGACGAAGTTCTCCCGGCCCAGGAACTCGATGGGAATCACCGGCCCGTGGTGCACGCTGGTGCGCACGCCATTGAACAGGTTGTCCAGGGAGCGGTTGTTGAAGAGCAGGAAGTTGCGCAGGAACAGCGCCAGCAGCGGCCCGTACCCGGCGACGCGCGGATTGAGCACGAAGAAGCAGCCGTCCCCGTTGGGGATGGCGCCGCGGATCACCTTCTCTTCCGGCAGCACCGAGCGCATGTCCAGCAGGTTGATGATCGTGCCGATGATGCGGTTCAGGTAGTAGAGCGCCTGGTACTGCTTGGCGTTGGGCTGCAGCGTGTACTCGATGATGTCGAGCAGGATCACGTCCGTGCGGATCTCCTGCGGCGGCTGGGAACCGGGGTGGGGCGTGGGCAGCTTGAAGGGCTTCATCAGATGGCTTCCCTGCGGATGTGCGCGCCCAGTGCGGCCAGCCGCCGGTCGATGGCTTCATAGCCCCGGTCGATCTGGTGCACGTTGTGAATCTCGCTGCTGCCCTTCGCACACAGCGCGGCGAGCAGCAGGGCCATGCCGGCCCGGATGTCCGGCGTCACGATGAACGATGCGTTGAGCTGGGCCGGCCCCACCACGATCGCCCGGTGCAGGTCGCACAACACGACGCGCGCGCCCATGCGGATCAGCCCGTCCACCCAGAACAGGCGGTTCTCGAACATCTTCTCGAACACCAGCACCGTGCCCTGACACTGCGTGGCGACCACGGTGGCGATGCTGGTCAGGTCGCTGGGGAAGGCGGGCCAGGGACCGTCGTCGATCTTGGGCACCGCATCGCCCAGCTCCGGCTGCACGCGCAACTCCTGCCCTGCGGGCACGCGCAGGTGCGGGCCTTCCTCGCGCGTTTCCACGCCGAGCCGCCGGAACACCAGGCGGATCATGCGCAGGTGCTCGAGCCCGGCGTCGCGAATCAGCAGGTCCCCGCGCGTGACCGCCGCTAATCCTATAAACGAGCCGACCTCGGTATGGTCCGGAGCGATGCGGTGCGTGGCCCCGGAGAGCCGCTCCACGCCTGCGATGCCGAGGCGGTTCGTCCCCACCCCGTCGATACGGGCGCCCATCGCCATCAGCATGCGGCAGAGCCCCTGCACGTGGGGCTCGCAGGCGGCGTTCTCGATCACCGTGTCGCCCTGGGCGCAGACGGCCGCCATGACGGCATTCTCCGTGGCCGTGACCGAGGCCTCGTCCAGGAACAGGTGCGCGCCGTGGAAGCGCCCGCCGGGCAGGGTGAAGACGAACTCGCGCCCGGCGCGCTGCTCGATGGCGGCGCCGAGCTGCTCCAGCACGAGCAGGTGCGTATCCAGCCGGCGCCAGCCGATGCGGTCGCCCCCCGGCGAGGGCAGCACGGCGCGCCCCGTGCGCACCAGCAGCGGGCTGGCGAGCAGGATCGAGCCGCGGATGCGCCGCGCCGCCTCGGCCTGCGGCGCCTCGGCGGAGAGCGTCTTGGCGTGCAGCACGCAGGTGTGGTCCGCGCCGCGCCGGCAGGACACGCCCAGGCCCTCGATCAGGCCCAGCATGTCGCGGATGTCGTTGATGTCGGGCAGGTTGTGCATGGTGACGGGCGCTTCGCTGAGGAGCGCCGCCGCCAGCGCGGGCAGCGCCTCGTTCTTGTTCCCGGCCGGGGTGATCTCCCCGTGCACCGGGTAGCCTCCCTCGACGATCAGGCGTTCCACAACGGCGATGTCCCTCCGGCTGCGCGCGGCGACGGGACCGCGCACGCGGCCCCTCCGCGGCCAGACTAGCCAATGCAGAGGGGAACCGGAAGGGGAATGCACGCGGGGTTGGCGGTGCGGAGACCCCGAATGCGCGGACCCAACGGCCGCGCAACCCGGCCGGGCACCCGCGGTCGACGGGGCGTCAGCCCGCCTTCCTGCGGCCCAGGCCGGACTTGAGGTGCGCGGCGAGCAGCGTCAGGGCGGCGGGCGTGATGCCGCTGATGCGCCCCGCCTGGCCCAGATTGGCCGGGCGGTGCGCCTCCAGCTTCTGCACCACCTCCCGCGAGAGGCCGGACAGCGCGCGGTAGTCGAATTCCGCCGGCAGCTGGATCGACTCCAGCCGCTCGAACAGGGCGAGCTGCGAGGCCTGGCGCTCGAGGTAGCCGGCGTACTTGATGCCGATCTCCACCTGCTCGCGCACGGCCGGCGACTCGTCGGCGACGCGCACTTGGCCGGCCAGGAACGACAGCGCGTCCAGCCCTGCCAGGCGCAGCTCGGGGCGGCGCACCAGCTCGGCGGCGCTGACGGTGCTCTTGATGGCCGGCTGCCCATGGGCGGCCAGCTCCGCGTTCACCTCCGGCGTGGGCGTCACGCGCACAGCCTCCAAGGCGGCGCCCAGGGCGTGGATGCGGCGCTGCTTGTCCTGCGTGCGGCGCCAGTGCTCCGCGGGCAGCAGCCCGATGCGCCAGCCCGTCTCGGCCAGGCGCAGGTCCGCATTGTCCTCGCGCAGCAGGATGCGGTACTCGCAGCGCGAGGTGAACATGCGGTAGGGCTCGTCGGTGCCCTTGCTGATCAGGTCGTCGATGAGCACGCCGATCGTGGCCTGGTCGCGCCGCAGCACCAGCGGCGGATCGCCGCGCACCTGCAGCGCCGCGTTGATGCCCGCCAGCAGGCCCTGCGCGGCCGCCTCCTCGTAGCCCGTCGTGCCGTTGATCTGCCCGCCCAGGAACAGGTTGGGCACAGTCTTGAGCGCCAGCGTGGCATGGAGCTGGATGGGCAGCACGTAGTCGTACTCCACGGCATAGCCCGGCCGCACGATCTCCACGCGCTCCAGCCCCGGGATGGTGCGCAGGTAGGCGAGCTGCACCTCCTCGGGCAGGCTCGTGGAGAGCCCGTTGGGGTAGATCTCGTGGCAGTCCAGCGCCGTCGGCTCCAGGAACACCTGGTGCCGCTCCTTGTCCGGGAACTTGACGACCTTGTCCTCGATGGAGGGACAGTAGCGCGGCCCGACGCCCTTGATGGCGCCGCTGTACAGGGCCGAGCGCTGCAGGTTGTCGCGGATCACCCGGTGCGTGTCGCCGTTGGTGTAGGTGATGAAGCAGGACACCTGGCGCTGCTCGACGCGGCTGTCCCAGAAGGAGAACTTGCGGATGGGATCGTCGCCCTGCTGCTGCTCCAGGCCGCTCCAGTCGATGGAGTCCCGGTGCAGGCGCGGCACGGTGCCCGTCTTGAGCCGCCCCAGCTTCAGGTGGAGCCCAGCCAGGGAGGCGGGCAGGGCCTTGGCCGGCGCCTCGCCCACGCGCCCGGCTTCCGTGCGCCGGTCGCCGATGTGGATCAGCCCGTTGAGGAAGGTGCCCGTGGTGATCACCACCGCCCGCGCCGCGTAGGCCGTGCCGTCCGCCGTGCGCACGCCCGTGACGCGCCCGCCCTCGCTCAGCAGCGCATCCACCCTGGCCTCGACGATGCTCAGGCGCGGCTGCGCCTCCAGCACCGAGCGCATGCGCGTGCGGTACTTGAACAGGTCGGACTGGCAGCGGCTGCCCCACACGGCGGGGCCCTTGGAGCGGTTCAGCACGCGGAACTGGATGCCGGTGGCGTCGGCCACCTTGGCCATCTCCCCGCCCAGCGCGTCGATCTCCTTGACCAGGGCGCCCTTGGCCAGCCCGCCGATGGCCGGATTGCAGGGCATGTGGGCGATGGTCTCGCGCGTGAGGGTCAGCACGAGGGTCGCGCAGCCCAGGCGCGCGGCGGCCAGGGCCGCCTCGCAGCCCGCGTGGCCGGCCCCCACCACGATCACGTCATAGTCCGTGCGCACCGCGTCCATCGTGCCTCTCCCGCCAACGAGCGTCCCGGCTCCGCGCCGATCCAGAGAGGATGCCACAGGGGCGGGGGGATGTCATGGGACTCGGTAGACGAGCAGGGCAACCGCATTCTCCAAATCGGGCTGTTTGGCACGCTTTCTCGCACGCTGATTCGACGATTTCGAGAGGAATTTGCGGCTTTGCCACCAATTTCAGAGACGAGAACCCGTCCATTCGCCCCTGACATCCGAGAATG
>JBGOUY010000398.1:0-3145 GCA_041477795.1 bacterium | reverse complement strand
GTGATGGACATCTACCTCGGCAAGTAGCGCGGCTCGCCCGCGCCGCGTCTGCCGGCTGCGTCCGCCGGGCCTGACCGGTCCCGCGGGCGGCGCCGCGCCGGTGGATTGACCCTCCCAGCCCTCTCGGCGCGGACGGCGCCGGTCGCCAAGCCCCCTCATCCCGAGCCGGTTCGGGCCATGCCGAAGCGCGCCAAGCCCCCCCAGCCAGCGCCCCTCGTGCAGGGCGTGGAGCCCGATGCGGTCACGCGGGGGCTGATCGCGCTGTACCTGGAGCCCCACGGCTACCGCGTGCAGATCGCGCCGGACGTGCCCTCGGCGTTGCGGCAGTTGGGCGCAAGCCGCCCGGCGCTGTTCCTGTGCAGCCAGTTCGGCCTGGAAACGGCCGCGCCGGGGGAGCGGCAGCAGCTGCGCGAGGCGCTGGGCGAGGTTCCGGTGGCAAGCCTGCTGGAGCCGGGCGTGGCGCCGGGGCTGATCCGCGGCTGGCCGACGGTGCGGGTGCACCTGACCAAGCCTCTGCAGGCCGATGCGCTGCTGTCCGCGCTGGCCGGGCGCGCGCCAGGCCGCAGCGGCCGTGCCGGCGCGGAGGGAGGGGAGGGCGCCGGGGACGCGCTGGAGGGCTTCGAGGCCCTCATCGCCGAGATGGAGATGGACGCGGCCATCGTGCGCGACCTGGCCAGCTCGTTCCTCGAGCGCGCGCCGCTGTACCTGGACGACATCGCCAGCGGACTGGCCGCCGGCAATCTGGAACAGGTGGACCGGGCGGCCCACACCATGAAGGGCATGTGCGGCAACCTGCGCTTCCGCAGTCTGATGGAGTTGAGCGACCGGCTGCGCTCAGCGGCCCGGGCGGGCGACACGCCCAGCCTGGAGCCGACTCTGCTGCGGCTGCGCGAAGCGCTTGAAACGGTAAGCCGCGCCCTGCGCCAGCGCTCGATGGGGGCAGCCCCGGCCGGGCGCTGACGCTCCCGCCACCCGAGCCAGCCCCATGCAGCCCGGGCTGCCGACGGTGCCGGACGGATGACCAGCCGCCGCGCAGCCCGCTCGCGCACACCCCCCGGCTCCGCAATTCACCTTCAGCATCGAGCGCCGTGACGACGAGCCTGAACTTCCTGGCCACCCTGACCGAATGGGGCCTCACGATCTACGAGTGGATCATCATCATCGCGATCCTCCTCACCTGGGTGAATCCGGACCCGCGCAATCCGATCGTCCAGTTTCTCAACAACATGACGCAGCCGGTGTGGTCGCGGCTGCAGGCGATCCTGCCCGCGGCGCTGCAGTTGTTCTCCGCCTACATCGCGCTGCTGTGCGTGTGGTTCCTCAAGATCTTCGTGCCCGGCACGCTGCGCAGCCTGGCCCGCTACAGCGCGAATCAGGTCGGTGCGGCGGATCTGCCCGGCGTGGTGACGGGCTTCTTCCTGCTGGGCCTGGGCGTGGTGGTGCAAAGCCTGCTGTTCTTCTTGATGCTGCTGCTGCTGGTGTGGTTCTTTCTCACGCTGGTCAACCCGTCGGTGAACAATCCGCTCGTGCGCACGCTGTTCGTGCTGGTGGACCCCTTCATCACGCCGATCCAGCGCCGGCTGCCGCGCCAGCGGGTGGACCTCTCGCCTCTGCTGGCGGCGGGCTTCTTCCTGCTGCTGAACCTGCTGGTAGTCTCGCCGCTGGTGCGGATGGCCGCCGGCCTGACCCTGGGCGGGAGCGTGGGCGCGGCGCTGCGCTCGTTCTGAGGCCCGGGCCATGGCTGCCAGCAAGACGCCTGCCCACGGGGGTCGCAAGGCCCCTCGGCCCCTCGCCCGCACGCGCCGCGCATGCGGGTCCGTTGCCGCTACCTTGGCCGAGGTGGCGCAGGTCACGGCCACCTGGCTGCGCGAGGAGGTGCCGGCGGGTCGCCGGTGACGTGCGCGGCGGTGGTTTGAGGATTCATTCAACAGATGGATATTACGGGGATAAGGTACGCATGGAGCTTATCTTGCGCAATGCCCGCATCGCCGGCGACCCGTCGCGCGGTGCGGTCGACATCGGGATCGCGGACGGCCGTATCGCCGCCATCGCCCCCCGCCTCGTCGCCGAGGGGCGCGAGCTGCAGTTGGACGGCAAGCTCGTGGCGCCCGGGCTGATCGAGACCCACATCCACCTGGACAAGTCGCGCATCATCGAGCGCTGCACGGCGGAGCTGGGGCGGGACCCGCAAGCCATGCCGCGGGTGGCGGCGGTCAAGCGCGCCGCGAGCTTCACCCCGGAGGACGTCTTCGCGCGCGGGGCCAAGACCCTCGAACAGTGCATCGCCCACGGCACGATGCACATGCGCACCCACGTGGAGGTGGATCCGGGCGTGGGCATGCGCGGCTTCGAGGGCGTGCAAGCTCTGGTGGAAGCCTACCGCTGGGCCATCGACATCGAGCTGTGCGTCTTCCCGCAGGAGGGGCTGATCAACAACCCCAAGACCGACCCGCTGCTGGTGGAGGCGCTCCAGCGGGGTGCCCGCGTCATCGGCGCGGCCCCGGGCTTCGACACGGATCACAAGGGCCAGATCGACCGCATCTTCGCGCTGGCGCGCGAGTTCGACGTGGACATCGACATGCACCTGGACTCGGGCGACACGGCGGACGACCTGGACATCCACCAGGTCTGCGCGCTGACCGAGCGCTACGGCTGGGGCGGCCGCGTGGCCGTGGGCCACGAGACGAAGATCGCCGCGCTGGACCCGCCGCGCCTGCTGGCCCTGGCGCGCACGATGGCGGACGTGGGCGTGGCCGTCACCGTGCTGCCCGCCACGGACCTCTTCATGCGCGGCCGCAAGGTGCCCTATAACGGCACGCGCGGCGTCACGCCGGCGCACCTGCTGGTCAAGGAGGGCTGCAACTGCTCGCTCAGCACCAACAACGTGCTCAATCCCTTCACGCCCTTCGGGGATGGCTCCCTGCTGCGCATGGCCAACCTCTACGCCACGGTGTGCCAGGCCAGCGCGCCGGAGGACCTGCGCGAATGCTTCGCCATGCTCACGACCCGCTCGGCGCGCCTGCTTCGGCTCGACGCCTACGGCATCGCCGTGGGCCAGCCGGCCGACCTGATCGTGCTGGACTGCGCCGACCCCAAGGACGCCGTGGCCGAGCTGATCGAGCCGATCTACGGCTTCAAGCGCGGC
>JBGOUY010000379.1:0-3572 GCA_041477795.1 bacterium | reverse complement strand
GACAGCGTCGTCTACCCGCGCGCGCTGGCGGCCGAACTGCGCCGCGTGGGGCGCAACGAGCGCGTGCACCGCATCCCCGACTACGCCGGCAACAGCGCCGCGGAAAAGGCCGAACGCATCGCGCAGATCCTGGCGATCGCGCGGCAGGGGGGCTACACGCACCTCTTCGCCGGCTACGGCTTCATGGCGGAAGACGCGGAGTTCATCGCCGCCATCGATCAGGCCGGGCTGGGCTTCGTGGGCCCCTCCAGCGGCCCCGTGCGCCAGGCCGGCGCCAAGGACGCCGCCAAGGCGCTGGCCCGCCAGATCGGCGTGTCGGTCACGCCCGGCATCGACAACATCGAGGCGCTGGCCGTGCTGGCCTTGATGAACCCCGCGCGGGGACGCGAGCCGCGCGAGTTCCTGCGCGCCCTGGCGCGCCAGCACGAGCTGGCGCTGCCGGAGGGCGCTGATCCGCCGGAGCGGCTGGCCGAGCGGCTGCTGGAGGCGGCCCGCGCCCGCAAGCTGGAGCTGGTGCCCCTGGCGGCGCTGCAGGCGGAAGCCGAGCGCCGGGTGCGCGCCCTGCTGGCCGAGCACCCCGGCCGGCGCCTGCGCTTCAAGCACGTGGGCGGCGGCGGGGGCAAGGGCCAGCGCATCGTCGCGCGGCCCGAGCAGGTGGCCGCGGCCGTGACCGAGGTGCTCAACGAGGCCCGCGCCACCGGCCCGGGGGACAACCGCAACTTCCTCATCGAGCTGAACATCGAGGCCACGCGGCACAACGAGATCCAACTGCTCGGCAACGGCCAGTGGTGCGTGGCCCTGGGCGGGCGCGACTGCTCGCTGCAGATGCACGAGCAGAAGCTGCTGGAGGTCTCCGTCAGCGAGGAGCTGCTCGCCGCCACGGCCGAGGCCTACGAGCGCGCCGGCAAGCGCGAGCAGGCCGCCGTGCTGCGCGCGGACCTGGCCGTGCTGCGCGAGATGGAGGCGCAGGCGGCCCGCTTCGGCGAGGCGGTGCGGCTGGATTCCGCCTCCACCTTCGAATCCATCGTGGAGGGCTCGCACCACTACTTCATGGAGGTCAACACGCGCATCCAGGTGGAGCACCGCGTCACCGAGAGGGTCTACGCCCTGCGCTTCACGCACCCGGACGACCCCACGCAGGGCTTCACGGTGGAGTCCCTGGTGGAGGCCATGCTCTGGATGGCCGTGCACGGCCCCGCGCTGCCGCGCCCGGAGCGCATCCCGCGCCACGGCAGCGGCGCCGAGGTGCGCATCAACGCCACCAACGACGCCCTCAAGCCCCACGCCGGGGGCATGGTGCTGGACTGGAGCCCGCCCAGCGAGGACGAGCTGCGCGACGACCAGGGTATCGGCATCCGCAATCCGGACACGGGCGCGTTCATGCCCTACCAGCTCGCCGGCGCCTACGACTCCAACATCGCGCTGATCGTCACGCACGGGCGCGACCGCGAGGAGAACTTCCGCCGGCTGGCGGAACTGCTGCGCCGCACGGACCTGCGCGGCCGGGACCTGATGACCAACCTGGGCTTCCACTACGGCCTGCTGCACTGGATGCTGGGGGCGGACGCGATGATCAAGCCCTCCACGCGCTTCGTGTCGGCCTACCTGGCCGGGGTGGGCGCCTTGCAGCGCGCCGGGGCGGACCTGGAGCTGGATCTGGCCTGGCAGCACCTGCTGGAGCGCGAGGCGGAGCGGGGGCCGGCGGCCGTGCGCACGCTGGAGCTCAAAGACACGCTGATCCTGCGCCCGCTGCGCCGGCTGTACCGCCAGCCGCACCTGCTGGCGGGCTGGCTCGCCCCGCGCACCCAGCGCCGCTTCGTGCTGGAGCAGGGGCGGGTCGTGTGGCGGCAGAATCCGCTCGAGGTGCTGGAGCAGCTCTACCGCTACCTGCGCCTGGAAGATCACCCCGGCGTCTCCCCGGAGGAGCGCATCTGGGCCCACGACCAGGCCCTGCTCGCCACCGGGCTGGCGTTCTACCGAGAGCTGGGCGCGCGCCTGGGCGGCGCCCCCGGCCCCGGCCCAACTCCCGGCCCGCTGCGCTGGGACGCGCTGGACGCGCGGCTGGCCGGCGCCGCGCCGCCGGCGGGCATCCCCGCCGAGCAGTGGCCGGCCGTGCAGGCAGCCCACCGCGGGCACCAGGCCGGGCTGGAGCTGCTGAAGCTGCCCGTGCTGACCGGGGACGAGTCGGGCTTCTCCGGCATCGGCGTGGACGCGCGGCTGGAGGTGGTGATGCCGGCGGCCTTCGCCGACGAGGCCGGCGCCGCGCCGTTGCGCCAGGCGCTGGAGGTGGCCCCGCGGGCGCGCTCCAACGAGGTGGTGGCCTTCACGGGCGGCACGTTCTATGCGCGCCCCAGCCCCGCCGAGCCGCCCTACGTCAGCCAGGGCGAGCACGTGGAGGAGGGCCAGACGCTGGGGCTGCTGGAGGTGATGAAGATGTTCAATCCCGTGCGCTCCGGCTTTGCCGGCACCGTGCGCGAGGTGCACCTGCAGGGCCAGACCGGCCAGCTCGTCCAGAAGGGGCAGACGCTCTTCGTGCTGGAGCCCGACGTGCCCATCGTCCAGGAGAGCGAGTCGGAGCGCGCGGAACGCCGCCGCTCGCGCACCGAAGCCCTGCTGGCCCGGCTCTGAGCAGGCCCCTGCGCATCGTGCTGCCGTTCCGGCGCAGGAGGACGGTTCCGCTCATGCGGGTTCACCTGTTGCACGCGCCCAGGCTGCGGCGGCCCGGCGACCGGGGCGCCTGATGTCCCGCACTGGCGCGGGCAGGCTCGCCGCAGGCGTTGCCGGAGTGCGCCGCATGGGAAGCGGGCTGCTGCTGGGAGGGGGGATCGCGCTGGGCGCAGGGCTGCTGGCGGTGCTCCTGGTGCTGGGCCTGCGCTGGGCGGAGCCGCACCTGATCTACTTCCCCACCGGCCCGGTGCAGCGGACGCCCGCGGCCGCCGGGCTGGCCTTCGAGGACGTGACGCTCGCCACGGCGGACGGGGAGACCCTGCGCGCGTGGTGGATTCCCGCCGGCCCGCGCGCGCCCGTGCTGCTCTTCTGCCACGGCAACGCGGGCACCCGCGCGGATCGCCTGCACAACCTGGCCGGCCTGCACCGCGCCGGCATTGCCGTGCTCATCTTCGACTACCGCGGCTACGGCGGCTCCAGCGGCACGCCTTCCGAGGCGGGCCTGCTGCGCGATGCCGAGGCCGCGTACGACTGGCTGCGGGCGGAGGTGGGCGGTCGTCCGATCGTCCTCTTCGGGCGCTCGCTGGGGGGAGCGGTGGCCGCCGCGCTGGCCGGCACGCGCCCGGCCGCCGGCCTGATCCTCGAATCCACCTTCACCTCCGCGCGGGAGATGGCCGGCCTCGTGCTGCCGCTGCCCGGCATCGGCCGCCTGATCCGCACGCGCTTCGACGTGCGATCCGCCGTGCGCCGGCTGCACCTGCCCCTGCTCGTGATCCACGGCACGGCGGACGAGATGATTCCGTTCCGCATGGGCCGCGACCTGTTCGAGGCCGCGGCTTCCGGCGCCAAGACCTTCCGCGCCGTGCCCGGTGCCCACCACAACGACACCTACGTCGCGGCGGGCG
>JBGOUY010000056.1:0-17519 GCA_041477795.1 bacterium | reverse complement strand
GGGGGCTTCCTGGCTGCGCAGATCCGCTTGCAATGAGCCTTGCAGCCCCTCCCTGCCTAGCGGGGAGGGGCGGCACGGCGCCCCGGCGCCGTGCGGGGTGGGGTCTTGCGCGAGGCTGGCGTGGCTCCGCTCAAGGCAGAATGCGGTTGCCCTGCGTGGTAGACGCAGCGGCATCTCACGCCACGAAGCCCCTTTCCGTCTGGCAGGCAAGAGCCGGGGTTGCCGCTCCGCTGGTGAATTGGCGCGGCTGCGAAGCAGCCGCACAATTGCATAAGGGGAGCGCGAGGGGGCCTGCTCCCTCGCTGCTTGTAGTGTTTCCGCAGTCCGCATTAGCCGCCCAGCGGCGGGGCGTGCTCCTGTTCGCGCAGCAGGGCCTGTTCCAGGGCCTGGCGGGCGGCGCCCAGGTCGGCGTCCGCCTCGCCGTGCAGGGCGGCGTAGGCCTGCTCGAGGCTGGGGTTGGCCGTGCGCAGGGCGGCGAGCGGAGCGTAGACGGCGCGGCGCTCGGCGCGGGTGCGCCAGAGGTAGGCATTGTCGTGCGTGAAGGCGATCCAGGCCTCGGCCAGGGCGGCGCGGTCGCGGTAGGCGGCCAGCAGCCGCTCGCGTAACTGCGCGGCGGCCTGCTCCTGCTCGGCCTGGGCGGCAGCGCTGCGGCGCTCGTAGTCCGCCAGGTCGGCGCGCTGGCGCTCGGCCTGCTGGGGCGGCACGGCGGCCTCGCGCAGGCGCCGCGCGGCCTCCCGCAGCTCGGCCGCGTGCGCCCGCAACGCTTCCCACTGGCCGCTCGCCGTGCGCAGGGCGGCCAGGCGCTCGGCCAGGGCCTGCGCCGTCTGCACGGGCGGCGGCGGCTCGGCCTGGCGGTAGCCGAAGTCGAGCGGATAGATGGCGCCCTCGGCGCTGACGGCCCCGCCCGCCAGGGGATGGATCAGGTAGCCCTCCAGCGAGCGGAAGTGCTGCCCGCCCCCCTCGTACGGCACGCCCAGCAGCGCCAGGTAGCGCAGCCGCGCGCCCGGATCGATCAGGCGGAAGGTGTCCGCGAAGGCGTCCGCATGGTTACCGCGCTGCACCGCGTCCAGGATCGTCCAGCGCGCGCTGCCCCGCGCGTCGGTCACCAGCAGGTAGCCGCCGGGCGGGCTGCGCTCGTCCAGGTACAGCTCCAGACGCAGGCGCGGCGGCAGGTCGGGAAAGGCGGAGGGCTGCAGCAGCAGCCCCTCGCCGGCCAGCGCCAGTTGCGGCTCGGGCGGCGGGGCGGACGCGCCCGTGGCGGGCGGCACGAGCGGCAGGGGCTTGGCGTCGCTGGGCAGGCGCGGCAGGATCGCCCGTGCCTCCGCCACCACCGCGGCCACCTGCGCCAGCTCGGGATAAAGGCGCGGACCGGCGCCCGGTGCGGCCGCCGGCGCGGACTCGCCCTTGCGCCAGCGCTCGCAGCCGGCGCTGACCAGGAGCAGCGCGGCCAGCAGCAGCGGCACCCCCGCCCGCCGCGCCAGTCGCCCTGCGTGCCGCTGCACCGTGCCACGCTCGCGTTGACCTGCGCCCATGCTCCTCCTTATCGCCCGCACCTGGAGCCGATCCTGCACCGGATGGGACGCCGCGTCGAGCGGGGGCTATTGAAGCCGGCTGGGGTGGCGCCGGCAGCCAGGCAGCGCCGTCCCGCGCTTCAGCGTTTCGGCGCATCCCGCAGCGGGGGCGTGGTGGGCGGCGGGCCGGTCACTTCGATGCGCTCCAGCTCCCAGCGCGAGGCGTCCGGCGCCAGGCGCAGGTGCACGGCCACGCTGCCCTCGCCGCGGCGGCCTGCGCCGTGCAGTTGCACGACGAGCGTGCGGCCGTCGTGACTGCGCGTGAGGCCGGGCGTGCTGAAGGCGACGGGCGCGCCGAAGGCCTCGGCCACCTGGGCGTCGGCCAGCGCGGCCGCCCGGGCCTGGGGATAGGCGGCGCTACGGCGCACGTTCCAGATCTCGATCAGGAAGATGGCGAGGGTGGCGGCCAGGAACACGATGGCCATGCCCAGCAGGCGGCGCGTGACCGGCGCGGGACGGCCCACGGACACGACCACCGTGCCCGCCAGGCGATCCCCCAGGCGCCGGCCGTAGACGTCCGTGAAGACCAGCACCGCCTCCACGGGCAGCAGCAGCAGCGCCGCGTTGCGCAGCAGCAGCGCGGCCAGGCGCGGCGGCCGGGCGGGGTCGTTGGCGCGGGCGACGGCGATGCCGGTGAACCACTTGCCCGGGCTGCGCCCGCCCAGGGCGTCCCGCAGCAGCAGCAGCGCGGCGCCGGCGGCGAGCCAGGCGGGCTGGAGCGTCGCGGCGGGCGGCGGGCGCAGGTCCCAGCCGGAGCCGGCCAGCAGCTTGGCGGCCAGGTTCAGCAGCACCACCACGAGCAGGTAGTCCACGATGAGCGCGAACATGCGCAGGTGCTGCGGCGCCAGGGCGGAGGGCGCGGCCCCGTGGGGTGCAGCACCGTGGTTAGCAGCGCCGTGGTTTGCAGTACCGTGGGGTGCGGGCCCGCCGACTTCCGCGAGGCGCAGGGGCGGGCCGGGAAGCTGGCTGCCGGTCGGATCGGGCGGGCTCATGCGCGGCAATGGGCGGATGCAGGGCGCGCAGCGCTGCGGGTGCGGCGCTGCCGGGCTATCGGTGCGGGCGGCTCTGCCAGCCGCCGCGCTGCGGGCGGCGCAGGACTCAGGCCAGCCGGCCCGCGTAGGAGAACAGCACCTCCAGCCCGTGCATGTTCAGGCCGTCGATCTCGATGAGCACGCATTGCGCCGCGCAGCCGGGGTCGCAATCGGGATGCCACGGGTAGCGCGCTCGCGCATCCGGCCAGATCACGCGCAGGCGGCCGCCGGTCAGCGGCGGACCTTCCGGGTCGATCGGGTTCTCCACGATGAATAGGTCGTGGCCCCTGAGCACGTTGGAGAAGAAGTCGCCCGCCTTGAAGCGCTCGCCGGCCTTGATGCGCGTGACGAAGCGCTCCAGCACGAACTGCCCCAGCTCCGGAGTGAGCCCCAGCACCTCCAGCTCCGGGTGCCGCCAGCGCGCTTCCAGCCCCAGGGTGCACTGGTAGGGATGGCCCTGGTACGCGGTGCAGATGAGGGCCCAGCCGTGCTCCTTCAGCTCGCGGCTCACTTGGAGCAGCAGGTTGCCGACGGATTCGATCTGAATGGGCTGCACGGTGCCGATCCTGGACGGCGGGTGAGTGGGTAGACGGCCCCCTCCCCCAGCCATGGAAGACCCGTGCCAAGCGGATCGTCGGAATCCAGGCGCCTAATCGCCGGCCAGATCGGAGAGCAAGGCCGCCACGGCATCGGAGGGGTCGAGGGCCTTGCGCCGCTCCACGTAGGGCTTCATGGCCGTGTAGTCGCCGCGCTGGCCGAGCACCTTGATCATGCCGGAGATGGCGAAGAGATTGTCCGCGCTGGTTTCCAGCAGCGCGCGGAAGGCCGGTTCGGCGGCGTCCAGGTCGCCGAGCTGGTAGAGCGCATAGGCGCGGCACTCCTGCAGGTCCACGTAGCGCCGGGCATCCGCGCTGCCCTCCAGGCGCTCCAGCACGCTGCGCAGGTCCGCTTCGCTGCCGCGCTGCAGCAGGCCGCGGCACAGGTAGAGCAGCACGCCCATGTTGTCGGGGTCCGTGCGGTGCAGCGCCTCCAGTTCCGCCAGCCCGCCCGCGACGTCGCCTTCCTGCAGCTGGAGCTGGGCCAGGTTGAGCCGGGTCAGCGCGCAGGCCGGATTCTGCGCCAGCACGGCCCGGTACTCGCGCCGCGCGTCGTCCGTCTCGGCCAGCAACTCGTGGGCATAGGCCAGGTTGTGGCGCGCCATGAGGTGCTGCGGCTCCAGCTCCAGCACCTCGGCAAAGCGGATGCGCGCCTCCACCACGTCGTCCTGGTTCAGGGCGAAGCAGCCCAGGTTGTACAGGGCCGTGGCCCGGCCCCGCTCGTCCAGGGCGTTCAGGCCGGCCTGCTGCCGCGCCAGCGCGGCAGCGATGGCGTCGTCATGGGCATCGCCGCTGGCGCCGTAGAGGGCGCGGTTCACGGCGAGGCGGGCGTCCGTGTGGCCGCTCTCCTTGTACAGCAGGTTCAAAGCCTGCAGGGTGTCGCCCTTGCCGATCAGGTCCAGCAGGCGGTCGTTTTCCGTGCTCATGCCAGGGGGTCCGTGCCGGGGGGATCAGTTGAACTGCTTGACCACCTCGTTCTCGAACGTGACGGTCAGTTCCGGGAATTGCCAGATGGTGTGGCGGGCCGCGCCGATGGTCTCCTGCTGGGTGCGCAGAGGATCGCCGAGGGCCCAGCGCACGTCGCGCTGCGTATCGCCGATGCGGATGATGCCGGAGAGCAGGCGGTTCTGCAGGTCCTTGTCCACGTTGCGCGTGACCAGCTCCGCATAGACGCGGGAGAGGAACTGGGCGGACTTGCCCGGACGGTAGATGCCGGCCGAGCCGCGTGCCCAGGCGCGCAGGGGCTGGTCGAACTGGTAGCGCACCTTCTGCCAGTCGACCTGGGCGTAAGGCCTGCCGCTCTGGGTCTCGTTGAGCAGCTCCAGGCCGCTGGCGGGCACCTTGAACACGGACAGCCCCGCTTCATCCGTGCCGGGCACGCTCGTGAACACCAGCACGGGCTCCTGCGGCGTGGCCAGCAGCTCGTGCGGCGCGGCGGCGGTCCAGCCGATGCCGGTGACCTTGTTGATCTCGGCCGGGTAGGAGACCTGGAACCAGAGCAGGTCCTGGGAATCGGTGGTCACGTCCAGCACGGTGAAGGCCTGGCGCGGACGCACCAGGATGCGTTTCCCGTCGTGCGGAGCCTTGGCGTAGAAGTACGTGTTGACGAGCGTGAAGTAGCCGCCGATGGCCTGCTGCGCGCGGGCGCTGCCCGCGGCCGCCAGCAGCAGCGCTAGCGCGGCGAGGGCCAGCCGCAGCGGCGCGGGAGACACGGCGGCACGGGTCACGGGACGGGCTCCGGGGCAGGATCGGTGGCGGACGGAACGAGGTAGCAGACCTGCGTGTCACCATAGCCCTTCGTCCGCAACACTTCAAGGCGCGGCGGGGGCGCCAGGGCCTGTCCCGCGGCCGTCTCCAGCACGATCACGGCGTCCGGGGCCAGCAGGCCGCTGCCGGCCAGCGTGGCCAGCAGGGCATCGTGGTCCGCGTAGGCATAGGGCGGATCGGCCAGCACCAGGCCCGCCGGCCGCTCCAGCGTCGCGGGCCCTTCCACCCGGGCGCGGTGCAGCCAGGCCTCCACGCGGGCGGTGACCACGGTCGCGGCGCTCTCCGGCAGTTCCAGCAGCGCCAGGTTGGCGCGGATGCCGGCCGCCGTGCGGGCGTGGGATTCGACGAAGGTGCAATGGGCCGCCCCGCGGCTGAGGGCCTCGATGCCCAGCGCGCCGGAGCCGGCGAAGAGATCCAGCACGGCCTGGCCCTCCAGCTCCAGCAGCGTGGCCAGGGTGTTGAAGATGGCCTCGCGCACCTTGTCGGCCGTGGGCCGGGTCTGGCGGCCGGGCGGGGCGTGGATGCGGCGCCCGCCCAGCCGGCCCCCGACGATCCGCAGCATGGCGGCTCCTTTGCATTGAGGACCAGCGCGCCCGCACGCGCCGGCGCCGCGCGGGAGCCAGGCGGCTCCCGCGCGGCCTTTCACCCCAGCTCCGCCATCCCGGGCGGCACCGCATGTCCGACTACTTGCGATCCTCGCGCAGCGCCTTCTACGGCGTGCTGGCCGCCCTGCCGCTCCTGCTCGCCTACGAGCTGCTGCTGACGCTGGTCGGCAGCGACGCGGGCTGGCAGGTGCGCAACGCGGGCGACGTGTGGCTGCGCACCCTGCTGGCGAGCCTGGACGTGCGCCCGGCCCACGCCACGCTGGCGATGATCTTCGTGCTGCTGCTCGCCCTGCCGCTGCTGCGGCGCCGCGAGACCCCCCTGCGCGCCGGCTACGTCCTGCTCCTGCTGGCGGAGGCCTTCGGCTACAGCCTCATGCTGGGGCTGCTGATCAACATTATCCTCGAGTTCGTCTTTTCCGCGATCCCCTCGGTCATCCTGAGCCGGGCGCTGCTGCCGGCGGCCATCCCGCTGGGCCCGCTGGCGCTGGGGCACGATGCGCTGCAGGGGCTGGCGCTCTCCCTGGGCGCCGGGCTGTTTGAGGAGTTCATCTTCCGGGTGCTGCTGCTGGGCGGGCTGCTGCTGCTGACGCGCCTGATCCTGCCGCACCACCTGGCCTCGGTGGTGGCGATCGTGCTGGCGGCGCTGCTCTTCTCCGCGGCGCACTACGTGGGGCCGCTGGGCGACCGCTTCTCGCTGGCCAGCTTCCTCTTCCGCTTCGTGGCCGGCCTGCTCTTCACCGGCCTGTACTACCTGCGCGGCTTTGCCGTGACGGCCTACGCCCACGCCTTCTACGACATCCGCGTGCTGCTGCTCTGAGGCGCGGCCGATATCAAGGCGCGCCTAAGGCTTGTGCGCGATCTGCAGGCGCTGCTTGAGCTCCAGCAGCTCCGCGTCCACGTCCTCGCCTTTCGCATCGAGCTGCTGGAAGCGCTGCTCCAGGCGGTCGCCGGAGAACTCCTGGCCCAGCTCGTGGCGCGCATCGGCCAGGGCCGCCATCTCCTCGATCTTGCTCTCCATGCGCGCGATGGTGTCCGCCGCGCCCGTGGCGCCGATGCCTTCGATGGTGCGGTCGATCTGATCCTGGGCCTCGGCGCGGCGCTGCTTGGAGACGAGGAGGTTCTTCTTGCGGCGCACCTCCCCGATCTTCGTCTCCAGCTCGTGCAGGCTGTCCTTGAGCCGGGTCACGTTGCTGGCGTGGGCGGCCAGCTCGTGCTCGAACTGCGCGGCCATGCGCGCGTGCTCGTTCTTGCGGCGCAGCGCCTCGCGCGCCAGGTCGTCGTCCCCGTGCTCCACGGCGCGCAGGGCGCGCTCCGCCCAGCGCTGGGTTTCGGCCTGCTGATCCATGAGGGACTTCTGCAGCCGCTTCTCGTCGGCCATGGAGCGGGCGACGTGATCCTTGGCCTTCTTGTAGGCGGCCTCCATGTCGATCAGGCCCTGATCGAGCATCTTGGTCGGGTCTTCGGCGCGGTTGAGCAGGGCGTTGAGGTTCGACCGCACGACGTTCATGAATCGCGAGAGAATGCCCATCCGAACTCCTTGGCTAGTGTCTGGCGAGGCGGGGCGGCTCAGCCGGACTTGAGCAGCAGCCCCGCTCCCTTGATTGCGTTGCGCCCCGCCTGCTCCAGGGTCAGCGCCGCCTGCTCGAGCTGCAGCCTGGGGTCCAGACCGGCCGCGCTGACGGCCATGGGCAGGTTCACCCCGGTGACCACCTCCACCGCCGTCTCTTCCAGCAGGGAGAGCGCCAGCGTGCCCGGCGTGCCGCCGAACAGGTCCACCAGGATGATCACCCCCCTGCCCTTGTCGCACTTCTTGATCAGCGCCTGCAGCTTGCGCGAGGCGGCCTGGGGCTCCTCGTCGGCCATGAAGGCGAAGGGCGTCAGCCCGCTCGGCCGCTGCAGGATCAGCTCCGCGGTCTCCACCAGGGATTCGGCGAGCCGGCCGTGGGTGGCGACGATGAGCCCGATCGGGCTCTGCGGAGGTTGCGCAATGGCCATGGCCACGTCGGCAAGCGGGGTCGGTCGGCCGGGGGCGCTCCCGGCAGGTGATGGCGCGCCCGCCATCCCCCCACTATCCCCCCAGGCCGCGGGCCGAGGCAAGCTGGAGCCGCCGGAGGCGGGGCGGCAGGCGCGGATGGGGAGCGGATCAGGCCGTGTCGCGGGCGCTGAACAGGTCCAGCACCTGCTCCGTGCTGTCCATGGCCAGCAGCCGCTCGCGCGTGGCCGCATCCCGCATGAGGCGCGCGATCTTGGCCAGCAGGTGCAGGTGCTCGTTGCTGCCGTTTTCCGGCGCCACGAGCAGGAAGAAGATGCGGGTGGGCAGGCCGTCGATCGAGTCGAAGTCCACCTCCTGCTCCGAGCGCGCGAAGGCGATGGCGGGCTGGGCGAGGTCGCGGCAGCGCCCGTGGGGGATCGCCACGCCGTGCCCGATGCCCGTGGAGCCCAGCCCCTCGCGCTCCAGCAGCGATTCCAGCAGGGCGTCGCGGCGCTGGATCTTGCCGCGCTCGGCAAGCAGGCCCACCAGGTTGGCGAGCACCTGCTCCTTGCTCGTGCCCTGGAGATGCAGTTCGATCAGGCCAGGGTCGAGATAGTCCAGCAGTTTCATGTTTCAGTCGGTGGCGGACAGATGGGTTACGGGTGGAGCCGCGGAACCGGCGCCGCGGGCTCGCCCCGGTCCGGTCGGGGCAGGTGGGCAGGCGCGCAGGCCATCAGAACATCTTCTTGCGTTTGTTCGACGGGAGCAAGTTCAGGGCCTCGCGGTACTTGGCCACCGTCCGGCGCGCCACCTTGATCTTGCTGTCCTTGGAAAGCCGTTCGGCGATCTGGATGTCCGTGAGGGGCTCGCGGACGTCCTCCGCGCTGATGATGCGCTGGATCATGTCCTTGATCTTCTTGGACGAGATCACCTCGCCCTGGCCCTGGTCGATTCCGCTGGTGAAGAAGTACTTGAGCTCGAAGATGCCCTGGGGCGTGTGCACGTACTTGTTGGTGGTGATGCGGCTCACGGTGGACTCGTGCACGTCGATGTCCTCCGCCACGTCCTTGAGCACCAGCGGGCGCAGGGAATTGATGCCGCGCTCGAAGAACTCGTACTGGTGCTTGAGGATGCTGCGGGTCACGCGCAGGATCGTCTTCTGGCGCTGCTCGATGCTCTTCATCAGCCAGTTGCCGGCCTTGATCTTCTCCTGGATGTACTCCTGGGTCAGCGAGGAGTGGCCGGCGCCGTTATCGGCCATCTCCCGGTAGTAGTCGCTGATGCGCACGCGCGGCATGCCGCTCTCGTTCAGCGTCACCTTGTAGTGCCCGTAGCGGTCTTCCCCTTCCTCGTCCGGGTCGGCGAAGACCTTGTGGATGTAGACGTCGGGGATGATGGTCTGCGCCCGCTCGCGGCCGAAGGGCCGGCCCGGCTTGGGCTCCAGGTTCATGATCAGTTTGTAGGCCTCGATGACCGCCTCCAGCTCCGCCTTGCGGCGCCGGGCGATCTTCCTGAGGTCCTTGTTCTCCAGCAGCTTCAGGTCGTGGTGGACGATCTGGTACGCCAGCTCCGGTTGCAGGCCCAAGGCGCGCAGCTGGATTTCCAGGCACTCCTGCAGGTGGCGCGCGCCGACCCCGATGGGGTCGAACTGCTGGATCTGGCGCAGGATCGCCTCCACCACCCCGGCCACCTCCGGCTTGACCTTGATGCGCTCGCTGCGCGGGCGGGCCGCCTGCTCGGCCGCCTCGTCCTCCTCGAACACCGGCGGCGCCTTCTTGCGGCCCTTGCTGCGCACCTCGGGCTGGGCGCTCAGATGCTTGGCCTCCAGCAGCGCCGGATCCAGGTCCGCCGGGGGCCGCACGGTGAGGCGCCTGCGCTTGAGGGCCTGTTCGATGGCGCGGTGCAACTCCGCCTGCCCCTCCAGCAGCTCCTGGATGCTCTGGGTCAGGTAGCCGTCGTCGTCCATGTTCCCGATCAGGAGGCGCCCGATGAGCTTCTCCAGGGGCGTCAGCGGCGCCATCTCGAGCTGCCAGATGAGGTGCTCCTGCAGCGTGTCGCTGTGGGTGAGGGTGGCCTCCAGGTTGGAATCCTCGCCGTCGTCGCGGGCATGCCGCTCGGGAATCACGCCGCTGCCGGACTGCAGGTACTGCTGCCAGTCCACGTCGTTGTCGGCCTGGCGCTGATCCTCGATCACGTCCGCCTCGGGCGCCAGGGCATCGGTCTCGGCGGCGGGCGGGGCTTCGTCCAGGGACGCGGTGTCCTCCGGCGGCGACTCCTCCAGCACGGGATTTTCGATGAGCGCCTGGTCGATCAGCTCTTCCAGCTCCTGCCGGGAGAGCTGCAGGAGCTTGATGGCCTGCTGCAGTTGCGGCGTCATGATGAGCTGCTGGCTCAGCCGCATCTGGAGCTTGAGATTCAACGACATGGCGCTCGGACCGGTGGGATGGCAGTGTCCTAAAACATTCCCTGTGTTAGATTGCCTCCGCCGCTACTCTAGCGATTCTGGATGCGGCTGGCAACCCTGTTGGCATTAATCTTGCCGGCCCGTTCGGCAAAGGTCGGCTCGCCAATGGACGCTGCGACGGGATGCCGGCGGGGTGGCCCGGGGCCGGGCAGGGGACAGGTGGGGAGGCCGGCGGGGGCGGCCGGCGCGCCGGACGGGGGGAGACCCGCCGCCGCGCCGCCGCGCTCAAAGCGTGAACTGTTCGCCCAGGTAGATCTTGCGCGCGATCTCGTTGTTGACCAGCTCGTCCGGCACGCCGTGCACCAGCACCTCGCCCTGGTTGATGATGTAGGCACGGTCGGTGATGTGCAGCGTCTCGCGCACGTTGTGGTCGGTGATGAGCACGCCGATGCCGCGCCCGCGGATCTGGGCGATCACCTCCTGGATGTCCAGCACGGCGATGGGGTCCACCCCGGCGAAGGGCTCGTCCAGCAGGATGAACGCCGGGCGCAGGGCCAGCGCGCGGGCGATCTCCAGGCGCCGCGCCTCCCCGCCGGAGAGCTGGTAGCCGTAGGAGCCGCGCACCTGCAGCAGCCCCAGCTCCAGCAGCCCCTCTTCCATGCGCGCCAGGCGCTCCTCGCGGGCAAGGGACGTCTGCTCCAGCACGGCCAGCAGGTTCTGCTCCACCGTGAGGCGACGGAAGACCGAGCGCTCCTGGGGCAGGTAGCCCAGGCCGCGCCGGGCGCGGCGGTGCATGGGCAGGCTGGTGATGCGCTCGTTGGCCAGGTACACCTCGCCCGCTTCCGGGCGGATGACGCCGGCGATCATGTAGAAGATGGTCGTCTTGCCCGCGCCGTTGGGGCCCAGCAGCCCCACCACCTCCCCCGGTGTGACGGCCAGCGAGACCTTGTTCACCACCACGCGGCGGTTGTAGCGCTTGAGCAGGCCCAGGGCCACCAGCGCGCGGTCATTGAGCGCAACGCCGAGATCCAATCCCTCGAGCGGCGCGGCTAAGTCGTTCATGGGCGGGGGCGCGCGCTCAGCGGGCATTGGCCAAGATCGTTTCCAGCAGGGTATCCTGCTCCGGCCGCGTCAGCCGTTGGGAGACGGCCTCGCGGAAGGCCGCGCGCGAGGGGAAGGACTTGTCGATGAGGGGCGCCAGCTTTTCCAGCACGGTGGGCGGCAGGCCCTTGCCCGAGAGCTTGAGCATGCCGGCCTGCGTGAGGCCATAGGTTTGGCCGCCGGCCAGGTCCAGCGAGAGCGTGATCGGCTTCTGCCGGTCGTGGCTCTGCAGGATGCCCTTGCTGGAATCCGCGTAGACCTCCATGCGGTCCGACTTGAGGTCGAAGGCGCCCTTCTGCTGCATCGTGGCGTGGCCCACGAGCAGGATCGTCTTGAGCTCGTTGCGGGACTGCGCGAAGTCGGCGGCGATGCGGCGCTCGGGCTGCGTGATCACCACGTTGCCCTCGGCCCGGAAGGATTCGACCACGTTGCCCTCGCTGAAATTCAGGGTCACCTGCTCGGCATCCAGGCGCAGGTGGTCGTTGGACTGCTCGATATGCACGTTGCCGCTGAGCACGGCCCGCCGGGGCTGGTTCTCCAGCACCATCTTCTGGGCGCGCAAGGTCGTGGTGCCGCCCGCCGCGGCCGCGCTGCCGGAATCGGTGAGCAGCGAGCGCTCCAGCACCAGGGTCAGGGGCGCTTCGGGCACCCCGCGCACCACGGTGCGGCTGCCGTCCGAGCGGATCTCCGCCTCGCTGCCGTCGATGCGCAGGTCCTCCTGCTCGATGCGCACGTTGCCCGTCAGGCGGATCTCCTCGCGCTCCAGCACGCCGTGGTCGCTGGCCGACTTGCGGTCGGACTGCTTGAGCCGCACGTCCTGATCCAGCACGAGGCGCACCCACTCCTGGCCGCCGTTGCGATAGGCCGTCAGGCTCTGGCCGCTGAATCTCAGCGCGCGGGAGCGCACGAGGCCTTGCACGTTGCCTTCCAGGTGCGCCACGCCGGTCTTCAGGTCGATGCCGCCGCTGCGGTCGGCCTGCACGCAGAATTCCCTTTCCACCGGGCAGCTCAGGGCCGGTTCTTCGGGCTGGGCCCGCGCCAAGCCGCCCCCGGCGGCCGCCATCCCCAGCAGCAGCGCCGCCACGAGGGGTACGAGGGGCGAACCGGGAATCGCAATGCCGCGCGCCGCGAGGCCCTTAGGCCGTCTCCCGCTGCAGCAACGATGCCTGTTCATAGCGCTTGGAATGCTCCACAGCGGCCTTGATGAACGACTTGAACAGGGGGTGTGGCGCGAAGGGCTTGGACTTGAACTCGGGGTGGAACTGGCAGCCGATGAACCAGGGATGATCCTTCAGCTCGATCGTTTCGGCCAAAGAGCCGTCCGGGCTGGTACCGGAGATGACCAGGCCGGCGTTCTTGAGCGTGGCCACGTAGGCGTTGTTCACCTCGAAGCGGTGCCGGTGGCGCTCGCTGATCGACTTCTTGCCATAGACCTTGGCGATCAAGGAGCCTTCCAGCAGCACCGCCGGATAGGCACCGAGCCGCATGGTGCCTCCCTTGCGCGTCACGCCCTGTTGTTCGGGCATCAGGTCGATCACATTGTACTGGTGATCGGGCGTGACCTCCCCGGTACTCGCCTTGGCGATGCCGGCGACATTGCGGGCGAACTCGATCACGGCCATCTGCATGCCCAGGCAGATGCCGAAGAACGGCACCTTCTTCTCCCGCGCATAGCGCACCGCGGCGATCTTGCCCTCCAGCCCCCGCGAGCCGAAGCCGTAGGGCACCAGGATCGCGTCGAATCCGCGCAGCAGGCTCTCCGGCCCATCGCGCTCCACGTCCTCGGAGTTGACGTACTCCACGTTCAGCCGCACCTGGTTGGCGATTGCCCCGTGCACGAGCGCCTCGTTGATGCTCTCGTAGGCATCGCGGTTGCCCACGTACTTGCCGACCATGGCCAGCCGCACCGAGCCCACCGGGTTGTTGTAGCGCACGGCAATGTCCTCCCAGGGCTTCAGGTTGGGCCGGCCGGTCCAGATGTCCAGGCGCTCCACGATGCGGTCGTCCAGCCCCTCGGCGTGCAGGGCCAGGGGCACCTGGTACACGCTGGGCATGTCGATGCCGGGAATCACGCATTCCACTTCCACGTTGGTGAAGAGGGCGATCTTGCGGCGCAGGTCCGCACCGATGGGCTGGTTGGCCCGGCAGATCAGGATGTCGGGCTGAATCCCGATCTCGCGCAGCTTGTTCACGCTGTGCTGGGCGGGCTTGGTCTTG
Source organism: bacterium (assembly GCA_041477795.1). Lineage (GTDB taxonomy): Bacteria > SAR324 > SAR324 > SAR324 > JACQKK01 > DATFMP01. The sequence continues at coordinate 4,255 of JBGOUY010000056.1, read as the reverse complement.
AGCTCCCCGGCCGAATCGATGAAGGGCACCAGCACGAGGTGCACGTAGAGGATGTCGCGCCGCTGATGATCGAAGCGGAATTGCCGGATCGCCTCCAGGAAGGGCAGCGATTCGATGTCGCCCACCGTCCCGCCGATCTCCACCAGCGCAAGGTCCACGCCCTCGGCGGCCGCCACGATGCGGGACTTGATCTCGTCGGTGACGTGCGGGATCACCTGCACCGTCGCCCCCAGGAAGTCCCCGCGCCGCTCCTTCTGCAGGATCGTTTCGTAGATCTGGCCGGTGGTGTGGTTGTTGCGGTGGGAGTACGGGGCGTGGGTGAAGCGCTCGTAATGGCCCAGGTCCAGGTCCGTCTCGGCGCCGTCGTCGGTGACGAAGACTTCGCCATGCTGGAACGGGCTCATCGTGCCCGGATCCACGTTGATATACGGATCGAGCTTGGTGATGCTGACGGTGAGGCCGCGGCTCTCCAGCAGCGCCCCGATGGAGGCGGTGGCAATGCCCTTGCCGAGCCCGGATACGACGCCGCCGGTCACGAAGATGTACTTGGTCCTGCGCGCGTCAGCTGGCATCAGGCGTCCGTTGCAAGGGGTGGCGTCGGGCGTCGCCAGAGGAGCGGCCTTGAGCCGTCGCCCGGGGGCCACACGCCGCGCCCGCACGCGCTCCCGGCCCGCTGCCAAGGTACTCGCTTCCCCCCGCTGATGTCAAACGGAGCGCCGCTGCCCGATGGGCCGCCAGGCCGCATGCAGCGCGCCCTCGCGCGCCATGCCGCCTCCGCTCGCGGGCCTGCCGGAAGGGGTGCAAAGGCGCCGCGGGTGCGCACGAAAAACGCCGCTCGCAGGCCGTCTGGGCCGGACCTGCGCCGAGCCCGCCGGTCGCACCGCCTCAGCCCAGCGCCAGCAGTTCGCGCTCCAGCAGCAGCGGGTCGCCCAGGTTCAGCTCCAGCAGGCGCCGCAGGTGCGTCATGCTTTCCATGTCGATCGAGCGGCAGTGCAGCCCGAGCCGCTCCGGGGAGACGTGCGCCAGCGTGCCCTGCATGCGGATGGTGATGGCCGAATCGGGCAGGCGCACGGTGAGCACGGCCGGCGCCCCGGCTTCCGCCCGTAGCTCCGCGGGACGGCGCACCAGCGCGCCTTTGAGCGAAATGTCGATCAGATCGGTCTGATAGGTCAGTCCGGCCGGTCCGAGCGCCAACGTGGATTCGGTCGGGAACGGCAGGCGGGAATAGCGGCGTTGCTGGGCCATTGCAATCGGTTCTCGCTGGTGACTTATAATGGACGTCTGGAACGCACCGCTCCCCGGGCGTGAACGGCAGGGATGCCGCTCCCTCACACAAGCCGGGCAGCGCCTCCAAAGGGCAGGGACGCCGACGCGTGCGCCATCAAAGGGAACTCACCTCCGCCGTCCGGGGCCGTCAGGCGCCGCCGGACGGGCTCTCTCCGCGCGCGGCCACCCAGCGCCGAATCGACTCCGGCCCTCCACAGGGGTGGAACGGCGCGACGGCCTATATGTTGCACCGTGGAGCCGTGTGCACCCTGCCGCCGCACCCGCTTTTGCTGCGGCTGCCTCGCCCCGCGCGCCTGCGGGTGCGGCCGCCGCCGGGGCCGCGCGCCTGCCGCCCGCGCCCCGTCCCTGAGTCCTTCGCTCCGGCCCCCTGATGCGGTTCTCCCTGCGCTCGGACCGATTCTGGATCATTCCCGCCTGGATGCTGGGCGGGCTGGCCGCGCTCAGCCTGGGGCTGGTGGTCGGCTTCCAGATCTATGCACCCGGCGTCGTGCGCGAGTTCAACGAGTCCATCGCCCAGGCCTCCAACAATACGCTCATCTACGACACCAACGATACCCTCATCGCCACGGTGGAGGGCGCGCAGGACCGGCACTCCGTGCCCATCTCGCGCATCCATCCCTACCTGCAGAAGGCCGTCGTGGCCATCGAGGATCGGCGCTTCTTCGCCCATCGCGGCATGGACCCCGTGCGGCTGGCCGGCGCGCTGTGGGCGGACATGAAGGCGATGGGCTACGAGCAGGGCGGGAGCACCATCACGCAGCAGCTCGTCAAGCTGACCCTGCTCACGCCCGAGCGCACGCTGACCCGCAAGATCCGCGAGGTCTTCATGGCCATCGCGTTGGAGCAGGCCTACCCAAAGCTCAAGCTGCTCGAATTCTACCTGAACCGGGTCTATTTCGGGAACGGCGTGTACGGCGTGGAGAAGGCCGCGCGTTCCTACTTCCACACCTCCGCGGCGGAGCTGAGCCTGAATCAGGCCGCGTTCCTGGCCGCACTGATCAAGAAGCCGGAGGGCTACCTGGCCCTGCCCGCAGGCGAGATGCCCCAGCCCGGGCTGCTCTTGCCGCTGGATCGTCTCGCTGCGCTGATGGAGCGGCACGACCAGGTGCTGCGCGCCCTGGACGACCTGGGCTGGATCAGCGAGGCCGAGCTGCAGCAGGCGCTGGACGAGAAGCTCGTCGCCTACCAGCCCGAGGCGGAGCTGGCGACGGCGCCGTACTTCGTGCAGGAAGTGCTCAAGATGCTGCGCGACTCGCTGGGTGTGCGCCGCGTGAGCGGCAAGGGCTACCGCGTCTACACCACCCTTGACGCGACGGCCCAGCGCGCGGCCGAGCAGATCGTGGGCGGCCTGCGTGGGCACGAGACGGAAGCCCGCCAGGCCTCCCTCATCGCGCTGGATCCCTACACCGGCGCCGTGCGGGCGCTGGTGGGCGGGGTGGACTTCAAGGAGTCCCAGTTCAACCGGGCCACCCAGGCCCAGCGACAGCCCGGCTCGGCCATCAAGCCGATCCTCTATGCGGCCGCGCTGGAAAACCGCTTCCGCCCCAACTCGGTGTTCGTGGACGAGCCCGTCCGCTACACCTGGGACGAGATGGGCAACTACCAGCGGCTCTACGAGAGCGACTTCCAGGTGGATGCCTCGCTGGGTCTGGGCGACCTGGACCCGAGCCTGGTCTACACGCCGCGCAACTACGACAATCGCTATGGCCTGCCCGCGCTGCGGGAGGGGAGCGATGTGGCGCCCGACCGCCGCATGACGCTGACGCGGGCGCTGGAGCTGTCCAGCAACGTCATCGCCGTGCAACTGCTGGACAAGCTGGGGATGCAGGCCTTCCTGCGCACGGCGCGGCGCTGGAACCTGCCGCTGCGCCAGGTGAACGGCCTGTGCATCGCGCTGGGCTGCTCGGAGGTGACGCTGGCGGACCTCAGCGCGGCCTATGCCTCCTTCGCCAATGGCGGGCTGCGCGTGCACCCGCTCTACATCCGCAAGGTCACCAACAGCGATGGCGACGTGCTCTACGAGCACTTCCCCGAGCCGCCGGTGGAGGTGATCTCGCCCTGGACGGCCTTCCAGATGCGCAACCTGCTGGCGGGGGTGCTGAACCGCGGCACGGGCTGGCGGGCGCGCATCAACCGTCCCGCGGGCGGCAAGACCGGTACCAATGACGGGCCGCGCGATGCGTGGTTCATCGGCTTCACGCCGAACCTGGTGGCGGGCGTCTGGGTGGGCAACGACGACAACGCCGTGATGCCCCACGAGGCCGGCGGCCGCACCCCGGCGGAGCTCTGGCAGCGCTTCATGCAGCAGGCGCTGCCGCCGTACCAGGGCGAGACCTTCCCCGAACCGCCGGACGAATACGTGGCGGTGCGCGTCTGCAACGTGGATGGGCAGCTCGAGTACTCCGGCTGCCCGGACGTCAGCGTGGATTACTTCCGCGAGTCCGAGTTCACCCAGGACCTGTTCACGCAGGGCATCGCCGGCTCGGTGCTCACGCCCGACACCAACCGCCTGCGCCCGCGGCCGGGCGCGGTGACGAGCACGCCGGCCGACGCCTCCGATCCGGCGCTCTTTGCGCGGCGCCTGGAGCAGGCCTTCGGCGGCCAGAGCGATCTGCCGCCGCCGGTTCCCCCGCCGCCCCAAGCGGCGCCGGCCTCCCGAGCCGCCCCGGCGCCACCGGCCGCGCCCCCACCCGCGGCCCTCCCGCCACGATAGGGGCCGCGGCCGCCGCCCCTGCCGCGCCGGCTGACCGTGCCGGCCCGGCGGCGTGGGCCTCGCTGAGCCGGGCCGGCTCACTCCGGGCCCTTGGCGAGCGGCGCCCCGTGGGCGTCAGGGCGCTTCGACGCGGTGCTTCAGGCGGTCGCGCTGCTCGGGGGTGATCACCTCCGACATGCGCGCCAGGGCCGCGCCGGAGACGGCCAGGGCGGGCAGGCGCTCGTCCAGCTTCATCGTCGCCAGCCGCTCGCGCAG
>JBGOUY010000045.1:0-19715 GCA_041477795.1 bacterium | reverse complement strand
CTGTATACCCAGTCCGCCAGAGCCACGTCCTGGGACACCAGACCTTCGGCACGGACGATGATGCGTTCATCCTCCGTCTGCCGCCCGGGCTTGCGGCCTGCGACGATTTCCTGAATCTCGGCGTGCAAGTCGCCCGGCTTGACATAGCCGGTCTCCAACAGCTTGCGCATGTCGGGAGTGCCCTTGCTCACCTCCCAACTGTCCACCACCAGCTTGTCGGCGAGACGATAGCATTGCGGCTCGAGTTCCCCCTGCCCCAGGGTCGCCACGAGGATCCCGGGATCAAGCCAGTCCGCTTTGACCAGCACGGCATTGGCGCTCGTGCAGGTGAACACGATATCGGCGCCCCGCACGACCGCTTCCACGGTTTCGTGAAGCGAAATCGGGGCCTTGACCCGCTTGCGCATATGGGCCACAAAGCGCTCCCGGCTTTCCTTGCGCCGCGAAGTGACCCGGAACTCCGATACGGGCAGGGCCTCGGCCAGCGCCGCAACGGAAGTGGCCGCCAGCGCCCCCGCTCCGACGATCCCCACCACCACCGGGCCCTTGCGCGCCAGATGCCTGGCCGCAATGACCGCCGAGGCCGAGGTGCGGATCTCGTAGTTCCAGTGCTCGTCGATGATGGCCAGGGGGCGCGCCGTGGTGGGGTCGCTCAGCACCACGAAGCGGGTATTGTCGAGGGCGCTGGAGCCCATGCCGTCCTTGTCCAGGTGGTACCCGGTAACCCGGATGCCCACGATGGGGACGTTGGCCAGGCCGGAGGCCTTGATGCGATAGCGCGTGTGATGCGCGGGGATCGGCAGCGTCAGCAGGCTGGGATCGGAGTCGATGACGGCCCCCTCCGCCTGCAGCCGGAACGCGTCCTCCAGCACGTGCAGGGCCGTGGGCACATCCAGCAGTTGACGGGTGGTGCCCACGTCCAGGTACAGCAGACCCTTGTGCTCCATGGCGCGTGTATCCCTCTTGGCAACCCACCCGCGTGTGGCCCAGCAGTCCGGCCGGCAACCACCCCCCACCGCGCGTCCCTGGCCGCGGCCGTGCCCTGCTGGGCCGGCTCGGACCGGGCCCTCTCCTCGTCCCGCTCCCGGCCCCGCTCGCTCAGCGCCCGCCAGCGGGCTTGCGAAGGCCTGCGCCCGCGCGGTGCGGAGCGCGCTGCTCCACTCAATTGACCAGACGCTGAGCGTACGCGCGATTCACCGTGCGCGACCCTTCAAAGGCGACGGCCAGCTCGTGCCACGGAAGGAGCACCGCCAGGGCATGCGAGACGTTGTGGGCATAGAGGGAGAGCTGCATCAGGAGGCGGCTCCAGTCTGCTTTGCTTTCCACCGCCAGCAACGCCGCCTTTGCCTCGCGCACCAGGTCCGCCGCATCCGTCAGCTCGTAGCGCTTGCGCAAGGTGCCCTCGTGGCCGGTCAGCATACTCTCGGCCACTTTCTTGACGTCCGAAAGCGCCAGGCCGTGGGTCTCCACCATCTGCGCGAGGAGGCGCACGTCGGCGTGCAGCTTCTGCATCTGGGCCATGCCGAAGATGACGACCGTGAAGGACTGGTCATTGGCCATCTTGCTGTTGTAGATGCGCTGCAGATCCGAAGTCAGCGTGTTTCCTCTGACGGCATCCGTCATCGTCGAGATGCGCTTCAGCACGGTTTCCAGAGCATTTGCCATTACTTGCGGCCCTCTTCCGCCCGGGTGATCTTCACCGCGATGTTGTGATCCTTCCAGGTCGCTTTGCAGACCCGATACAGCCCCTCCCAGTTTTCCGTGATGCGCGCGAACACGTTGCCGGGCGTCCTCACGATCAATTGCCCGTAGTAGATGCACAGCGAGGGGCCCCCCACGTAATACCCGATATCGCCCGGCTGGGTGTCGAAGCGCTGGTTCTCCAGCTTCGAGGTGAGCAGGGACGCCAGCGGAAAGAACGCCTCCTCGCCGGAGAAGCGCGCATGGAGGACATGGGGGTAGGTGAACGGCAGGGCCTCCCACACCGCCTTGCAGGTAGCGGGACACTCCTCCTCGTAGAAGGTCGCATATCCCACCTCGCCACCCATTTCGATGCGAATCCGACGAGCCATGGGTGTCACTCCTTGCGGCGATAGACGATCCGCTTCTTCCCGGTCGTGTGCAACTTGGCGCAGGTGTCCAGGAACTTCCGGTAATTCGTATGGCCCTTGTCCAGCAGCGCCAGCAGGGTCACGTAGGTTGTGCCGCCCGGCCCGTCCCTGAACTGGCCCTCCGCATAGGAGATGCAGACCTCGTTGATGCCGTCGCCATGGTAGAAGATCACGTCGCCGGCATTCATGTTGGTCTTGAAGCCGCGATCCTCGATGCCGGCCCGCGGGTGCTTGAACTGGCTCGTCACGTCCTTCGGGATCGGGACGGGCGCCGTCGTGCGGAACACGTTGCCGGACCACATCCCGTGCATGACGATTTGTTCGTGGGGCAGAATGCTCCAGAAACTCTCACAGGTTTTCGGCGCCCGCTGCTCCTGCAGGGTCGCCGTGACAGCCACACCATCCAACTCGATTTCAATCTGCCTTGCCATCGTGGTGCTCCGTTCTTTTAGGCAAGCCTGAAGGAGAGAGGTTTCGCGCCCCCTTCACGCATTCGGAAGGCTTCTTTTGCCAGTTCGCTCATGTCGCCATCGATTTGCGCCAACAGCGTTCCGTAGAGCCCGCCCGCGGCGCCGTTGTAAAGCCGTGCATCGTCGTACACGACGAACAACTCCCCCAGCTCAGGCGACCACACGACGCTGCCGGGCGGCATGAGATGAATGCGATTCTCGACCTTGGCGATCCGATTGAGCGCCGTGTTTGCGAGGACAAGCAAGAAGGTCGGCCCGCACCACTTGGCGTGCAGCGCCGTGCCCTGCAGCGGAAGCGATTTCTTCAGCGCTGCGACGGTCGCGGGAGCCGCATCGCTCAGCAAGTTGGCCCGCGCTGCCACATTCCCCAGCTTGATTTCCACCTGTTCCATCTCCCTGCCTCGAATGGGTGGGTTGCAGACGACCGGCTGCGACTTTCTGGCGATGGCTCGCCTCCGCATGCCGAACTCAACTGCCGTCACCTGCGGGCTCGGCGCTGACTGATGCTCAAGGCGCGGCGCACGATACAGCGGCGGGTCCCCTTTCCAATGCCGTTGCTGACGAATGGTCAGCGCTGGAGCGAGACCTGCCTGTTGTGCGAATTGCGCTGCAATCAGCCCTCGGCTCCCTGCCTCGGCGGCAAGACGAGCCAACCGCCATTCGCCTCTAAGCGCCGCCGATAGCCGCCTGGCGGGTACGAGCGCATTGTCTACCACAATTCCGGCAAACAAAGTCAACCGATCGATCCGCCTTGACCTGGTATCGCATGGGTTTGCGGATGCTGCGGGTGTGGACGTCTGTGGCGCGTTGGCCGCGTGATGGCCGGCGCCCGACGCCCGGCCAATCCGGAGGGAGAGCAACGAGCGCTTCCCGACGATCGAGGAACGGCGTGCGCCCGGGGTCACCGGCTGTGGAATGCGATGGATCGCTGCATGCCGACGGGGAGATTCGAACTCCGTTGGCAGATAACACCTGTGGTTACAGGATGTTATCAATCCGATCAGTCACCTCCGTGTTACTGTACGGGTCACGGGATAGCCCGGTATGCCCCGGTATCACACAGCGGTGTGTGACGGGGTGTGTGACCGGTTTGAACTGCGCCAATCTCCATCGCCTTGTTCGCGGAGCCAAAGGGTCAAGGCCCGGGATGGAGACAAACACCCTCGTAGCGCGTAAGTCGGAAGAAGGACTTCACTGGCTGACCCTACGCTACGCCATCAGTCCCCGCAGGATGTCGGCACGATCGACGATGCCGACGAGCCGGTCCGCCGGGTCCACCACGGCGATCAGCTTCTCTTTGCCGCGCAGCATGGGCGCCAGCGCCTTGCCGATTGGCGTCTCTTCCTTCGCTATCGGCACGTGGGCGGACATCAACTCCCGGGCCGAGCGGGCCTTGGCGTGCTGCTCCGAGGCGAGCTCCTCCGGTCTAGGATGCATGAACGGGAGGCGCTGCATCAACGAGTGCAAGGCGCTGGGGCGCATGGACGGCGTGACGCGTTCCAGCAGCTCGGCATCCGTCACAATGCCCAGCACCCGGCGCTCATGATCAACGACCACGGCCCGGTTGAGGCGTGTGGAAAAAACCGCCTGCAGCACTTCTCCCACAGGCGTTTCCGGATAGATCGTGGGCATGTCGCGCCGCATCACGCGACCGATGGGTATTTCCGCAGCCAGGCCGATGCTCCCTTGCTCGGCCTCACCCCGCTCGTAGTGCGCGGCCACCGTCTGCAGCACGTCCAGCCGGCTGATCATACCCACCAGCCGGTCTTCATCGTCCACCACCGGGAATCGCTTCAGGCGGCGCCGCACCATGAGGTCCGCCACCAGCGTTAAGGGTGTGGACGCACGTACGGTGACGGGCAAGGCCGTCATGATGTCGCGGGCGGTCTTGGGATTGGCGCCAAGCCGTTCCAATTCCGCTTGGACATGGTCGGCTTCCAAGCTGGATAGCAGCTCCATCCGCACGCCGAGTCCGCCCCGCTCGACCAGGTCGGAATTGGTGATGATCCCGACGGGAATGCCCCGCTCGACCACGGGCACGGCCCGATAGAGCTTGCCCAGCATGGCTTCGATGACCTGGCGCACCGGGGCCTCTGGCGGCACCGACGCCACATCGCGCGACATCACTTCTGCCGCGACCACGTGCCGGGACACCGAGCGCATCGGGTGGGGCGCATTCAGCACGATCTCGACATCCTCCATCGTGATGAGCCCCCGGGCCACCATCTCCTTGATGCGAGGCAGCAGCCGCTCCACGCGCTCCGCCGCATCCACCCACTCGACCACCAGAGGCAGCCGTTGCAGCACGTCAACAAGGTGGGACGTGTGCAGCACTCCCGCGCTACCGAAACCCTCCACGGCGCGCAGCACGGTGGCCCCCGCGGCATTCTCACGCTGGAGGAACTGCACGATCGCGAGATAGGTGGGGGTGCGGCCGACGAGGTCGCCCTCGCTGGTGTAGATGCGAACCCGCTTCGCCTTTCCGACAGAGGGCATGACCGGGACCTCCCACAGCGCTGCGGAGGAGAGATCGGACCTGGCCGAACCACATCTCAGGGGGCGCAAGCTTACCCAACCGTGGCGCCTCCTGCAATCGTACCGGTGCAGGTGTTGACTCCGCTGCCGGCCTTTGGTAGCTGTGCATTGACAATTCGTAGGTGATGGAGTCCACCTGAACCGCCGAGTCCTTCGGCTGATGACTCCTACCCAGGTTGTGCATCCTGCACCGCCGGTAGGAGCCGCAAGGGTGGGCCACCCGTGCGACCATCGCTGACCGGTGTGCAGCGCCGTCAGTGAGCAAGATTTCGCCGGGTGAGTGGACTTGAAGCCCATCCCACGCGTCGCCACACAATCTGTCGTTCCGCCCTTCGAATTTACCCGATGGTCGTGCGCAGTCACGTGCCGCGCAACGCGCTGGGCTGCTCCGCCATCGGCCCGGGTGACCGGCTTGCCGCGATGCCGCTCTGCGGCGCCGCCCGCCCCTGGGCAAGCCAGGCGACCATGACCGCCAAGATCGGACTTAATCTGCTGCAGCTGCTTGTCGTGCTGGCGCTGGCACCGCTGGCGTCGGGCGTGCTCAACCGGCTCAAGGAGATCGTGCAGTCCAAGCGTGGGCCCAGTATCTTCCAGCCGTATCGTGACCTGCGCAAGCTGTTCGCCAAGGACGAAGTCGTGTCGGAAGAGGCGACCTGGATCTTCCGCTTCACTCCGTACGTTGTGTTCGTGACCCCGCTCATCGTCACGTTGCTGATCCCCGTGCTGACCAGCTTTCCACTGTTCTTCGCCTTCATGGGGGACATGGTGGGGGCCGGCTTCATCCTGGCGTTGGGCGGGTTCTTCGCGACCCTCGCCGCGGTGGACACGGTCAATCCCTATGGCCCCATGGGCGCCAGTCGCACGCGGATGGTCGGCTTCCTGGCCGAGCCGGTGTTCATGATCGTGTTCTTCACCGTCTCGTTCGTCGCCAACTCGACCATCCCGTACATCGTGCAGCAGCGCTGGGTGACTCCGGAGAGCCGCTTCTTCGCCCCGGACCACGTGCTGCTGCTGGTGGCATTTGTGATGTTGATCATCGCCGAAGCCGGGCGCATCCCGGTGGACAATCCGTCCGGCCACTTCGAACTGGCCATGATCGACGAGTCCAAGGGGCTGGAGTACTCGGGACGCGGCGCGGCTCTGATGAAGTGGGGCGGTCAGATGAAGCTGCTGGTGCTGATGATCGTGCTGGTCAACGTGCTGGTGTCGCCCTGGGGGCTGGCTGCCGACTCGGCGCTGCCGAGTGCGCTGCTGGCGATCCCCCTCGTCGGGCTCAAGGTGCTGGGCTTTGTTGTGCTGCTGGTGATCGTGGAGTCGTCGCTGGCCAAGCTGCGGCTGTTCCGCATCAGCGAGTTCCTCGGCACCGCCCTGGTCGTTTCCGTGGCCGCGATGGTCACGCGCATCTTCACATTCTGATTCCGGTCCGGCGATGGCCCCAGCCCTTCCTGCCTTGTCGTGGACGGTCTCGCTGAACGCGTTGTGCGGCGGGCTGTTCCTGCTTTGCGCCTTCGGGATGGTCGCAGCTCGCCAGGTGCGAGGCTGCCTGGAGTTCTTCATCGCGCAGTCGGTGTTCCTGGCCGCCTCGGCCTTTCTGCTGGGGCTGCAGCCGTTCCTGTGGCACCTGTTCGTCGTGGGCGTCCTGACCGTGTTCACGAAGACTCTCGTCATCCCGTGGCTGCTCGGCCGGATGCTGCACGAGGAGTTGCACACGCGCCGGGAGATCGACCAGCAGATCAACATCCCCACCTCGCTGCTGATCGGATTGGCGCTGGTTGTCTTGGCTTACGTGCTCACTGCGCCATTGCTGCCTGTTGGCGCTGGCGAGGCGGCGCGCACGAATCTGCCCATCGGCCTTGCCAGTGTGCTGCTGGGCGCCTACACCCTCGCGATCCGGCGCGAGGCCATGCCCTCTTTGTTCGGCCTGCTGGGCATGGAGAGCGGGGCCCTCTTCGCCGGCATCGCCATCGCGCCGGACATGCCGCTGATTGCCGAGCTGGTGGGCGCCTTCGACGTGCTGGTCCTGGCCTTCATCGTGGGAGTGTTCACCCGCGCCATCCACCGGCATATCGGCAGCACGGACGTGGGACGCCTCGCCTCCCTCAAGGAGGAACCGGGCCCATGAGCCCCAATTGGATCCTGATCGTGCCGGCTGTGGCCGCGCTGCTCTGCGCGCTCCCGCTGCGCGCCCCCGCGGGCGCCGTCATCACGCTGGCGTCCTCCGGCGCGGTGCTGGCCCTCACGATAAGCGTCGCGGCGCAGGTGCAAGCCGGGCACACGGTGGTGGGCCTGCCCGGCTGGATCGAAGCCGATGGGCTCAGCGCGCTGATGCTCCTGCTCACCGCGACCGTGGGGACGCTCGCCGCGCTGTTCTCCTGGGGTTACCTGGCGCACACGCCGGCACGGCCGTGGGCGGTGCGCGGGTACTACGGCAACTACAACCTGTTCCTGCTCTCCATGCTGGCGGTGCCGTTGATCGTGGAGCCCAACGTCGTCTGGACCGCCGTGGAGTTGACCACGCTGCTGTCCGTGATGCTGGTCGCCTTCGACAACACGCGCGAAGCCTTGGAGGCAGCCTGGAAGTACGTCGTGCTGACGATCATGGGTGCGGCCATCGCCCTGCTTGGCATCCTGGTGCTCTATTGGGCCATGCAGCAGGCCGGCGGCACGCAGTTCACCTGGGACGGACTGCGGGCAGCGGCGCCACGTATGGCGCCCGGACGCGCGGAGCTGGCCTTCCTGCTGATCCTGGTGGGGTTCGGGGCCAAGGCGGGGCTCGTGCCGCTGCACACCTGGCTGCCCGATGCTCACAGCCAGGCGCCCTCGCCCGTGTGTGCGCTGCTCTCCGGGGTGGAAACCAGCTCCGTGCTGTACGTGATCCTGCGCCTGCTGCCGATCCTGCATGCCGTCCCCGGCCAGCGCCTGGAGGCCTGGACCTTGGCGGTGGGGCTGATCTCCATGGGAGTGGCGGTGCTCCTGCTGTTCCGCGTGCGCGACTACAAGCGGCTGTTCGCCATTTCCACGGTGGAGCACATGGGGCTGATGCTGGCCGCGGCCGGGCTGGGCACCTCGGCGGCGCACTTCGGGCTGGTCTGGCAGATCATGAGCCACGCGCTCGCCAAGTCCTTCTGCTTCTACGCCGCGGGCATCGCGCTCCTGGCCACAGGCACGCGGGACATCTCCGCGGTGCGCGGCCTGATCCGCACCTCGGCTCCGGCGGGCTCGGCGCTGCTGCTGGGTGGCCTGGCCATCGCCGGTGCCCCGCCGTTCGCCGTGTTCCTGAGCGAGTTCGCGATCTTCCGGGCGGGGCTGACGGAGGGCCACTATCTCGCCACGAGCCTCCTCATTGCGCTCGTTGCGCTGGCGTTCTTCGCGATCATGGCCCCCATCAACCGCATGGTGTTCGGCACACCGAACGGCGTGGCCCAGCCTGGGCCCGGGCTGCCACGCACCTGCCTGGCGGCGGTCGGCCTGGCGGCGGTGCTCGTGGTGCTGCTCGGGGTGTATGTGCCCGCGCCATTACACACGCTGCTGCGCATGGCGGCCGCCGTGCTCGCCGCCTGACGAGCCAAGTAAGGGACCCCATGTCCGACTCCTCCCTTTATCGGGTCGCCGCCCAACGCTGGCCGGGCGCGCTCCAGGCTGGGCCGCAGGCCCCGGACGGCCCGCTGCTGCTGGAGTGCCGGCCGGAGGCGCTGGCCGACCTGTGCGCGTGGCTGTTCGGCGAGCGCGACTATGGCTTCGCCGGGCTGATCGTGGAGGAAACCCGGACGGAGTGGCTGCTACGCTACGTGTTCCACGGTGCGCACCCGGAAGGCTGGGCGCACGTGCTGGTGCGCGGGCCCTTGGAGACGCAGCGCTTCCCCAGCATCTCCGCGCGGGTGCACGCGGCCGACTGGCACGAGCGGGAGGCCGAAGACCTGTTCGGGCTGGTCTTCGAGGGCCATCCAGCCCTGGGCGACTTTGTGCTGCACAACGATCGCTGGCAGGAGCGCCTCGAGCCCATGCGCAAACGCTTCGACGGCAGTCGACCGGTGACCCGGCGCGAGCCGGACCTCAACTGGCAGCCGCCTCGCTTGCTGCACCAGACCGGGGCCTTCGGCATGCCGATCGGGCCTGTGTTCGCCGGTGGCGCCGAGTCCATGCACTTCCTGCTGGAGACCATCGGCGAGGACGTCACGCGCGTCTACCCGCGCCTGTTCTACAAGTATCGGGCGCTGGAGAAGATCGCCGAGGGCCGCAGCGTCGAGGACGTCGTGCTGCTGGCCGAGCGCTGCAACGGCCTGTCCGCCTTCGCGCACGCGCTCGCGTACTGCCAGGCCGCGGAAGCCGCCCTGGCCGTGGACGTGCCGCCGCGGGCCCGGGCGCTGCGCGCCTTCGTGGCCGAGCTGGAGCGGCTGCGCCATCACGTGGGCGCCATCCACGAGATCTGCGAATCCACCGCGCTGGCCGTGGCCACCAGCCAGGCGGCGCTCCTGGAGGAGGAGTTGCTGAGGCTCTCCGCCGTGCTGACGGGCCACCGCTACCTGTTCGGGCTGAACGTGCCGGGCGGCCTGTCCCGCGACATTGTGGACGGCGCCTGCCATCGCGCGCTGGCGCAGGTCCGCGCGATCCTGGCCCGACTGGGGAGGCTGGAGCGTGCGCTGCGCTTCTCCAACAGCTTCCTGGACCGCCTGGAGGAGGTGGGCTTCGTGCCGCCGCAACAGGCCCGCAGCTACGGCCTGGTCGGTCCGGTCGCCCGCGCGTCGGGCCTGAGCCGCGATCTGCGCAAGGTGCAACCCTACCTGGGCTACGGGGCGCTCGCCTTCGAGGTGCCCTGCGAGCAGGAGGGAGACGGCTACGCGCGCCTGCGCATCCTGTTCGCCGAGGCAGCGCAATCCGTGGAACTGCTGGAACAGCTCGCGGCCACATTGCCGTCCGGGCCGGTGCGCATCGCCGTCCCATCGCGCGGCGGCGCAGCGCTGGGCTGGGCCGAAGCGCCCATCGGCGCAACGTTTCACTGGCTGCGGATCGGCGAGCGTGGCGTGGTGGAGCGCTACCGGCTGGTCACGCCCTCGTTCATCAACTGGCACGCCTTCCACCTGGCCGCGGAGAACTTCGCGTTCCAGGACTTTCCGATCATTCTCGCCAGCTTCGGCCTGTCCGTCGCGGAGAGCGACCGCTGATCAGGGTTCGACGCCATGAGCCAATGGGTCTTCACTGGACTGCGCACCGGGATCAAGAGCACGCGCTACCCGCGCCGGCCGGAATGCGCCGCGGGCGTCTCGCCGGGCCTGCCCGTGGGCGGGCCGTTGCCGGCGGAGGCGGCCGCAGCCCTGGCCGCCCGCTGTCCGACCGGCGCGTTGACGCTCCGGGAGGGCACGCTGCACGTTGACCCCCGGCGCTGCGTGCACTGCTTCCGCTGCGCCCGCGCTGGCGCCGTGGCGATCGGCTGGGAGCCCGGCTACGAGTGGGGGTGCGCCGTGGGAGCCGCGCCGGCGCTGGGCCCCGCCTTTCGCCGGTCGGTGCACATCCGCGTCGTGGATGCGGGCGACTGCGGGGCGTGCCTGCACGAGGTGCGGCAACTGAACAACCCGTACTACAACATGCACCGCCTGGGGTTCTTCATCTCCCCGACCCCGCGCCAGGCGGACATCCTGCTGGTCGTGGGGCCGGTCACCGACCCTATGCGCGAACCCCTGCTGAAGACCTACGAGGCAATGCCGGAGCCGAAGCGGGTCGTGGCCGTGGGTGCCTGCGCGCTGTCCGGCGGGGTGTTCGGCGCCAGCTTCGTCTCCGCGGGGGGTGTTGCGCAGGTGTTGCCCGTGGACGTGGAGGTGCCGGGCAACCCACCGCCGCCCCTGGCCATCCTGCACGGGCTGCTCGTGGCCGTGGGCCGCAAGCCCTCGGCGCGCCTGGACTCAGCGGGCACTGGTCGCGGCGGTGACGGGAGGGCGCCATGAGTTCCGCGCTGCTCCTGCTGGTGTTCCTGCTCCTCTGCGGGTCCGGCGTGCTGCTGTGCGTGCTGCTCCCGCAGCGGTATAGCCCGGCAGTGGTGGCCTGGCTGGGCGCGCTGGCGGCGGGGGTGCTGGCGGGGTTCGGCGCCGAGACGCTCTGGAGCGGGGCCTGGGGCCCGATCGAGCTGTGGGCGCTGCCCGAACTTGGCCCGCTGACCCTGGCGGCGGACCGCCTGTCGGGCCTGTTCCTGCTGGTGACAGGCGCGGTGTTTCTGCCCGGAGCGGTCTTCGCAGGCGGGTGCCTGTCCCGCTCCGGGACCGCCTACCGCTCGCGGCTGTTCGGTATCGCCTACCTGGGACTGCTGGCCACGGTGGGCTTGGTCCTGGTGGCCGCGGACGTGCTGTCCCTGCTGCTGACGTGGGAGGTGATGTCGCTGCTGAGCTACCTGCTGGTGATCCACGAGCATGAGCAGCCGGGGCGCCGTCGTGCCGGCTTCCTGCTTTTGGCCATGGGCGAGGTGGGGGCGCTGGCCGTGGCGGTAGCGCTGATTCTGCTGGGCAATGCCGCCGGCTCACTGCAGTTCCAGGCCATCAAGGGCATCGCCGCGAGCCTGGGCCCGGGCTTGGCATGGGCCGTGTTCCTGCTCGCGTTCTTCGGATTCGGGGTCAAGGCGGGCCTGCTGCCGGTGAACTTCTGGCTGCCTTCGGCCTATGCCGCGGCGCCCGCAGCCTTCGTGCCGGTACTGGCCGGCGCCACGCTGAACCTGGGCCTCTACGGCATCCTGCGCGTCACGATCGCCCTGGCGCCGCCAAGTGTCGTGGGCCCCGGGCTGGTCGTGCTGGTCGTCGGCGCGCTCACCGCGCTGGTGGGCATTCTCTATGCGACCACGGAGAACGATCTGCAGACGCTGCTGGCGCACAGCTCCATCGAGAACGCCGGCATCGTCGTGGCCGGCATCGGTGCCGGTGCGGTCTTCGGCGCGGCGGGCCATCCGGTGCTGGCCGGCATGGCGTATGTGGCCGCGCTGTACCATCTGCTCAACCACGCGCTGTTCAAGACCCTGCTCCTGATGGGCAGCGGCGCCGTCTCGGCTGCCGCGGGCACCCGCGACCTGGATCGGCTCGGCGGGCTGGTCCGCCGCATGCCGCGCACGGGACTGCTGATGCTGGTGGGCGTATTGGCCATTGCGGCGCTGCCACCCTTCAACGGCTTCGTCAGCGAATGGCTCACGCTGCAGGCCCTGCTGCGCAGCGCGGAGCTCGCTTCCGTACCCGTGCGGATCGTCTTCGCGCTGAGCGGAGCCGCGCTGGCGCTGACGGCGGCTCTGGTGGTGACCTGCTTTGCCAAGATGTACGCGATGGGCTTCCTGGGGCGGGCCCGCTCCGCCGGGGCGGAACACGCGGCCCCCGCAAGCCCGGCACTGGCCTGGCCGATGGCCCTGCTGGCACTGGGCTGCCTGCTGCTGGGCATCCTGCCCACTTATGTCATCCCCACGCTGGACCTCGTCGCGCAGCCCATGGCTGGTGCCGCTGCCGTAAGCGCGCTGGTGCCGGCGTTCTTTGCGCCGGCGGAAGGCGCCACGCCCTTGGCGCCGGGCTTCGTCGCCGAGTTCCACGACCTCGGCGCGCAAGTGGGCCAGGGTCTGCTGCCGGGACGCGGGCTCGTCGTGCTGCACCCCGGCGGGGCGGCCAATCCCGTCGTGTTCGCCATGTCCACCAGCTACCTGATCGTGATTCTGGCGCTGATGCTGGGGGCGACCTGGCTCGTCGTGCGCTGGCTGGCGCGCGGCCGGCAGGTAGTACACCGGCCGGCGTGGGCTGGGGGCGTGCCCCGGCTGCTGACCGGGATGACCTACACGGCCACCGGCTTTTCCAATCCCGTGCGGGTGATCTTCCAGGCCATCTTCCGCCCGCAACTGGTCGAGGACACGCGCGAAACGGTCGCCGTGCACTTCCTCACCGGCATCCGCCGCGTGCGCGAGGAAGAGCACGTGGTAGAGCGCCTCGTCTACCGGCCGGTTTCGCGCGCGGTGCTGCGCGTCTCCAATGCGCTGGCGCGCATGCACCATGGCCGGGTCAATGCCTATGCCGCCTATGGCCTGCTTGCGCTGCTGGCCGCGCTGATCCTGGCGCGGCTGATCTGACCCGCGGGACTTCGCTAGGGCTCGTTGCCACGTCGGCGCACGGCGGCCTGCCTTGCCGTGACCAACAACACCGCGGCACACCCCAGAAACAGCAGGGGCGCATCCAAGGCCGCGGGGAGCCCCGTGCGCGGCAATCCCAAGCCGGCAACGACGATCCAGGCCAGCAGCGCCAGGGTGAAGCCCACGTCATCCACGAACAACGTGAACCGCTCGCGCAGCGCAGCGGTC
Source organism: bacterium (assembly GCA_041477795.1). Taxonomy (GTDB): domain Bacteria; phylum SAR324; class SAR324; order SAR324; family JACQKK01; genus DATFMP01. The sequence continues at coordinate 6,294 of JBGOUY010000045.1, read as the reverse complement.
AGCCATTTCATGGCCCGTCCTCCTCTGCTTCGATAGCCACCTCGGGCAGAGTGCTGCCGACCCGATTGAGCGCCACGGCCACGAGGGCGGTCAACAGGAACGCGGCGATGAGGGCTACGATGGATAGATCCGCGCCGGGCCAGTCGAAGCCCACACCCTCTCCGACCCAGAACACCCCAAAGCAGGCCATGCTCACCGAGCTGCGGCACCAGCGCGCCCAGGGCATGACCTTCGGCCAGATTGCGCAGAAGTTCATGCAGGACGGCGTGCGCACCCGCGGCGGGCGCGTCTACCACCGCGCGTCGCGGTTTCGCCGCAGCCTTGCGCGAAACCGTAAACCCTTGATTCTAGCGGAGAGGGAGGGATTCGAACCCTCGGAACCGGTTTCCCAGTTCAACAGATTAGCAATCTGCCACTTTCGGCCACTCAGTCACCTCTCCGGAGGTGGGCCGGGCTGAACTGCAGGCGCCCCGGCCGGCGCGGCAAGCGGAGGGGGAGGGATTCGAACCCCCGGAACCCGCAAAGGTTCAGCGGTTTTCAAGACCGCCGGTTTCGACCGCTCACCCACCCCTCCGGGCGAATACCGGCCCCGCAGAGGGCCGATCATCGCGGATTCAGCGTATGCGAGGGGCGTTCCACCTGTCAATCGCACGGGCCGCGGGGCGGCGCCGCGCGGCATGCGCTGCGCCCTAGTCGAAGTAAAGCCGCCCCACCGTTTCGGCAACGCAGGCGGGCTTGTCGCCCCCTTCCACTTCGATGGTGACCTCGCGTATCATCTGCAGCCCGCCGGTCACTTCGCTCACTTCCTTCAGGACGCTCCGGCTGCGCACGCGCGAGCCCACCTTGACGGGGGCCGGGAAGCGCACCTTGTTGAGCCCGTAGTTCACCGAGAGCTTGACGCCCGGGTAGCGGGGCTCGTTGCCCCCGCCGGGCTTGGTGAGCAGGGGGATCAGAGACAGGGTGAGGAAGCCGTGGGCGATGGGCCCCTTGTAGGGCGATTCGCGCTGGGCGCGCGCCACATCCACGTGGATCCACTGGTGATCCCCCGTCGCATCGGCGAACTGGTTGATGCGATCCTGCTCGATCTTCAGCCAGTCGCTCTGGTGGATTTCCTTGCCCAGCTGGGATTTCAACTCGGCCAGCACACTCGCCTTGGACATGCGATCTCCTTCGCTCGGCCGGCCGCGGCGCTCAGGCGCGCAGGCGGCTGCGGCGGCCGGAACGTGACGATTTCTGGAAGACCAGCGCATCCTTGAAGGATTGCAGCCCCCCCAGATCTTCGCGCCGCAGCGCCAGCAGCACCAGCGCGTCGAAGTGCTCCATCAGCGCAGCGGGCATCTCGTGGTACAATTCCAGCAGCGCACTGGCCTTGCGGCAATAGTCGCGCGGCGCGTCGCGCACAAGCCGGCCCACTTGCAGCAGTTCGCCGAGCTGGTCCGAATTGAACGAGTCGATCAGCTCCAGCAACTCGTGCACGGCATCGTTGTGCTTTTCGAGCAGGACGACCGAGTTGAAATAGCGCTTCATGTCGTCCGGCGCCTTCTCCCGGTACGCGGCCAGGATCAGCTCGCGGCCGTCGATGGCGAGCTTGCGCGCGTATTCAATGAGCTGGGCGTCCTTGGGGATGTGGCCGCCCACCACTTTGTTGAACAGGTCGTAGGGCACCTTGATGCTGCGGGCGCATTCCTTGACGTCCTTGTAGCCGTTGCGCTCGATGGCCTCCCGGATCATCGTGGCCACCGACTTGAGCTGGGGCCGCTCACGCTTGGGTTCAGCAGACTTGACCGCCATGGTGACTCACTCGAAACCGAATGCAACTGCCGCCGGGCCATCCTGCGATCGAGGAAAATTGATTCTTCAGGCGAATGAAGACGACTGAATATCTTTCATGACCGCAAGCTCCACCCATCGCCGCCGGTCAGCAGTGCTCCCGCCGCGCACGCCGCCTGGCCGGCAGGCGCTGAGTGCGACCCTCCACCTCGGCGCCTCACGGCCGTGTGGACGAAAGCGCAGCGTACCTCGCGTGATGGTTTCCATGCAGCGCCCGCCCCCCGGCCCTCTCATTCCACATCTGATGGGGCACTGGCAAGGGGTGGCAAGAGAGCCGCGCCAGCGGCCGCTCCACGGCTGCCCACGCACGCGGGGCGGATTCGGCAGGCGGCCACGACAGGGGTGCGCGGCAGGCGCTGGCCTCCCCGCGGCCGTGTGAATGACGCCGCCGGGTGCAGCAAGGGCCGCGATTTGCAAGCCTTCACAGGCAGGCAGGCGGAACCGTCCGCTGCCGGCCCCTTGTCATTGTCAGGGGGTCGAGAACCCAGTATAACTGGAATCAAATGAGGTATTTCGCCGGCTCCCCCTCCCGCGGCAGCGCGCGCGACGACTTCAACCCGAGGTAGACCTTGGCGCTTTGGGACAGGTTCATGCAGTCGGGCAGCGACAATGAAAAGCGCGCCAAGGAATTGTGGGACCGTGCACTGCGCTATTTCGACGGCAAGCTCTACAATCGCGCCCTCAAGGACCTTTCCGACGCCATCTCGCTCGAGCCCAGCTACGCCAAAGAGGCGCTCGAGCTGATGCATACCTTTTCCTCCACCGGCGGCGATGAGCAGGCCCTCAGCGTGGGCCTGGCGCTGCTGAAGGTGGAGAGCCAGAACCCCGAGCTGATGAACCGGCTGGGCAATTCCCTGCGCCGGCTGGGCTCGTTCTCGCGCGCCAAGAAGCTGTACACGATGGCCGTCAAGCTGGCGCCGACCAACAAGGAGTACAAGTACAACCTGGCGGCCTGCTCGTTCGGGATCACGGTCGTCGATGCGGAGTTGGTGCGGCAGACACGAGCGGTGGAGGCTTACACCGAACCCCGCCGCGTCGGCTTCCTGGGAGCGCGGCAGGACTTCTACCCGGTGCCTAACCAGGTGATCGAGAACGAGAAGACCAAGGCCAAGAAGAAGGGCGAACCGAAAGAGGAAGAAGAAAAGCAGCCGGAGATGGAGGAGGAAGCGCGAGCGCAAATGGTCGAGCTGATGGTCAAGCAGCTCAAGGAAGACCTGAGCGCCTCGCAGGGGGCGTGGCAGGACGAATACAACCTGGGGCTCTTCTACGATCTGGTCGGTTACGGCGAACTGGCATTGCAGCACCTGGGCAAGGCCGCGACCCTGGCCGAGGACCATCCCGAGCCGGGCAATAACTACGGCGTCGCCATCTTGGCGCACAAGAACGACCTGGTGGAAGCCGAGACGGTGCTGCTCCAGAACCTGTCCCGCCACAAGTTCGACCGCACCACCGTGCTGAACCTGGCGGTGCTCTACCGCCAGCAGGGCAAGGGTTTCCAGACCCTCAAGTACTACGTGTACCTGGGAGACCTGCTGGCCAAGTCCCTGGGTGAATTCAGCACCGACAAGGCGGAGCAACGCGCACAGGAGTTGTTCAACAAGCGCAAGTACGTGGAGGCCATCCCCATCTTCGAGAACCTTGCCAGGGAACAGCAGGAAGAATTCTGGTACGAGAAGCTCGCGGTGATGTTCTTCAATCAGAAGAAGGAGGACCTGTACATCAAGGCCCTCAAGGACCTGCTCCGCATCGCGCCGGAAAACGAGGATGCGGCCAAGAAGGTCTCCGCAGCGGCGCAGGGTTACGAGGACCAGGCCCGCGAGAAGATCGCCAAGGGAAACAAGCGCCACGCGATCCAGTTGCTCGAAAAATCGGTCAAGATCGAGGAGACCGCCGAGCGCTGGGTGGAGCTGGCCCAGCTCTACGAGGACGAGGGCGAAGAGATCCTGATGGACAATGCCATCCGCAAATGGAAGCAACTGAGCGGCCAAGCCGAAGAGCAGGCGAAGGAAGAGGAGATAGCCGCCACGCAGGCGACCACCTGACTCACCGCCGCCCTGCCCTCCGCCGTCCCGCGGCTGCACGGGGGGGAGCCATCCTCCGCTCGCAGTCCCGATCCGCCCGCCGTCCCACGTCCTGCGCCCGACCCAGGCCCCTGCGCCCGCGCAGCCGTTGGCCACAAGGGCTGCGGCCCACGAAGCTGTGGCTGCTGCTCCTGGTCTCGGCGTTGCCGCTGGTGGCCGGCTGTGCGCGGCGCCAGGCCGCCGCTCCCCCGTTCGCGCCCGCCAATTGCGGGGCGCTCAAGGCCGGCGGCGATGCGCGCGCCTGTCGCCTCACCGGCACGGCGCTTGCCGGCCTGGACTTGCGCGGGGCGGATCTGCGCGGCGTCGATCTGCAGGGCGCCGATCTCCGCAATGCCAATCTGAGCCGTGTGCAGGCCGAGCGCGCCAACTTCAATGGCGCGCGCCTGGAGGGTGCCCGCCTGACCGACGGCAACTTCACCCGCGCCACCTTCCGCGCTGCGTCCCTGAGCGGGGCAGATGGGGCCCGCGCCGTGTTCTATCGCGCGGATCTGACGCGGGCCAAGCTGGACGCGGCCAGCATGCCCGGCGCGAACTTCTACGAGGCCGGCCTGGAGGCGGCCTCCCTGCGCAATGTGGACTTCACCGGCGCCAACCTGGCTGGGGTGGCGGGCTCGCGCGCCGACCTCTCCGGCGCCGTCCTCACGCGTGCGTTCATGGAGCGCGCGGAGTTCCCGCAGGCGCACTTCGACAACGCCCGGCTGCAGGACGCCAATCTGGCCCAGGCCTTCCTGGACCAGTCCAGCTTCGACCACGCCGACCTCCGCAGGGCGTACTTCTACGAGACCTCGCTGCAATCGGCCCGCCTGGACCATGCCAGCCTGCGCGAGGCGGTGTTGCTGCGGCCCAATCTCTGGAATGCGGTGCTGCACACGGCGGTGGGCCTGCCGGAGTGGGTCACGGCCGGGATCGAGCAGGGCCGCTTCCAGCCCGAGGTGGCGGCCCGCGCCGTCCGCAATGGCCTGCGCAGCCTGCGCGGCGCCTACCTGCATCAGATGGACCTGCACGGCATCGACCTGACGGACGCCGACTGCTCTTACGCCGATCTGAGCGGGGCGGACCTGCGCGGGGCCAATCTGACCGGCACCCAGTTCGTGCTCGCACGCCTGGAGGGCGCCCAGATGGAGGGTGTGCGGCTGGAGCGCACGGTCTTTGCCGGGGCGCGCCTGGAAGGCGCGCTGCTGGACGACCTCTATCGCAAGCAGTCGGAATACTGGAACAGCGTGGGCGAGCCGCACTGGGTGGCCAGCAACGCCAGGAGCGAAGCCACCTCCGCCAGCATGCGCACCGCTCCGGCGGCCGAACCCGCCCCCGCGCCTCCCGCCGGTACCGAAGCACCCCCCGCCACGGGCGCCGCGGCATCCGCGGCGGTCCCTCCCGCGCCCGCCGCCGGTGCCGAAGCGCCTGCCGCGAGCGACAAGCCAGCGCCGCCGCCGGGCACCGTGGCACCGGCCGCCGCCAGTGCTCAGGCTCCCGCCTCGGGCAGCGGGCCCGTGGCCCCTGCCACCGAGGCGCCAGCGACGCCCGGCACCCGGCCCTGAGCGGGCAGAGCCGGGGAGCCGCCGGCGTGTGGCTAGTTCGGCATGGCTTCTGCGGCCTGGGTGCCCAGGGTGATCAGTTCTTCCACCTTGGGCCTGGGGAAGCCCAGCAGCTTGCCGATGAGCAGGAACTGGACGCGCTCCTTGGGGGAGAAATCGCGATCCGCGATGGCCACTTCCATCAGGTCCAACATCATCAGCGCGCGGTTCTTCAGCTTGTTCTCCCAGCCCGCGAATGCGGTCAGGTTGGGCACTGTCTGGTAGGCGATGTACTTCTTGAGCGATTCCACCAGGGCGGGATTCTTGATGAACGAGAGCGACTGGATGAGCGCCTGTGCCTCGCCTTGGGCAATGGTGCCGTCCGCCAGCACCATCGCGATCATCGCCATCGCGAACCATTCGCGCTGATGGTCGTTCATGGTGTCCACCGGCGTGCGAAACTTGCCAGCCATGGCTCCCCCCACCGGATGTGACTGCGAAGTTCCTCCCCTTTTAGCCGCGTCCGGCTTCAAATGACAATGGCTTCCTGGAACGGGGCAGGGACGCGGGGCCCCCGCTCCCGGAGCGGCGGCGTGTGCCGCTCGGGCAGTGCGCCGCGGCCGGCCGAGGGCCATCCCCGCCCGGTCGGCCAATCGGTGGCGGGCACGCTCCGCCCTGCCGGGGCGCGGGTGGCCGTCGGCAGAGCGCTAGTACTGCGACCCGCCTTGGTTTTCGGGTGCGAGGGGGCGCTGCCCCCTCGCGCTCCTCCGCAAGGGAGCAAGCCCCCTTGACCCCATTTGTAGCGGGCGCAGGGGCCGCTGGCCCCTGCCGGTGGGAGGAGGTGCGGAGGAGGGAGGCAGCGCCTCCCT
>JBGOUY010000414.1:0-2860 GCA_041477795.1 bacterium | reverse complement strand
ACCGCCAGGCGCTGAAGCAGGGCCAGGTGCACCCGGGCGAGCGCGTCGTGCTGTTCAACTGCGCGACGGGCCTCAAGTACCCGTTGCCGCCCGTGACTCGCAAGCTGGATCGCCACCAGCCCGTGGACTACGAAGCCATGAAAGCGTCGTAACGGCGCCACCCGCAGGCCCCAGCCTCCCCCCATGACCGACCTCATTCCGCAGCTCAACGCCGCCCAGCAACGGCGGCAGGCTGCCCGGCGCCTGATCGTCGGCGACGAGAGCGACGAGCGCGCCTGCACGCCGCTGCCGGAGAGCAGCGCCACGGACGAGCCGCGCGATGCCCGGCTCCTGCTGGCCCAGGGAGGCGTGGCGGGGCTGGCCGAACGGCTCGCCGGCGCGGGGCTGGTGCTGCCCTGGCTGCTGGCGGGCATCGGCTCGCCGGCGACGTTCATCGGGCTGCTGCTGCCGGTGCAGCAGGGGGCCGCCCTGCTGGCCCGGCTCGCCGCCGGCCCGCGCGTGCGCGCCATGGGCCAGCGCAAATGGGCGTGGGTGGCCGCCGGGCTGTTCCAGGCGCTGCTGCTCACGGTCATCGGGGCCGGAGCGATGATCCTCCCGCCGGAGCTGGCCGGGCCGCTGGCCGTGCTGGCGCTGGCCGTGGCGGGCGTGGCCGCCGGCGCGGGCGCGCTGGCCCTGCAGGACGTGCTGGCCAAGACCGTGCCCGGCGCGCGGCGCGCGCGCCTGCTCTTCCAGCGCAGCCAGATTGCGAGCGGCCTCACGGTGCTGGCCGCGGCGCTGCTGTGGTTGCTCGTCGGCGGCGACGCCGCGGCGCAGGTGAACGTGCCGCTGGTGCTCGTGGCGGCCCTGCTCTGGGTGGGGGCCGCGGGCGGCATGGCGCTGCTGGCCGAGCCCGAGGGCGAGCGCGAGGGCGGGCGCGACCTGCTGCGCGAGGTGCGCGCAGGCTGGCAGTTGCCGCGCCGCCTGCCGGGCTTCCGGCGCTTCCTGGAGGCGCGCTGCCTGCTGCTGGGCGTGGAGCTGGCGATGCCCTTCTACGCGCTGCACGCGAGCGAGGTCTTCGGCAATGGCGCCACGCTGCTGGCGGCTTACCTGCTGGCCGTGGCGCTGGCGCAGGGCAGCGCCGGGCCGCTCTGGCGGCACTGGGCCGCGGCGCCCAGCCAGCGCCTGATGGCCGCGGCCGGCATCCTCGGCGCGGGCGCGGGCGCGCTGGCGCTCGTGTTGAACTGGGTGCCCGCGTTCGCGGGAGCGTGGGCCTACGCGCTGGTGTTCCTGGCGGCCGCGCTCGCGGAGGGCGGCCTGCGCCTGGGCCAGCGCGGCTACCTGCTGGAGGGCACGCCGGAGGCGGAGCGCCCGCGCTACCTGGCCATCGCCAACAGCGTGGCCGCCGTGCTGGGGCTGTTGGCCGGGCTGGTCGGGCTGCTGGCCGACCTCAGCCTGCCGCTCACCGCGATTGCGCTCATGAGCGCGCTTGCCGCCGCGGGCGCCTGGCGTAGCTGGCGCCTGCCCGATGCGCGCGACCTGCTCGCGGAAACCGCCGATATGGCGCTGACCCGCTAGGCGATGTCCCGCAAGTTCCTGCCACATCTGCGTAAGGCGATGCGGGATCGCGGAGGGACCCCACCCCGTCGCGCCTGCGGCGCGACTGCCCCTCCCCCAGTGCCGTCGGTTCGCCCCGCAAGCGGGGCTCACGGCAGGGAGGGGCGCGGATTTGCGAACCCTTTCGCGGCGAGCAAGCCCCCTTCCCTGCCTAGCGGGGAAGGGGGTTGGGGGAAGGGGTCCCCGCACCGCAATCATCCCCTCAATCTATCCGGTTGTTTGCGGGACGCCCCGCTAGCTCGCCCCCGCGGGGCGGGCCGGCACCGCAGGCAGGAGCCGGCGCCTAGTGCTGGCCGCCGATGGGCCCATCCTTGAACAGGATCTCGCCCATCTCCTTGGCGAAATCCGCGTCGTTGCGACGGATCCACTCCAGCGCCATCATGCCGTGCTCGATCTCTTCGCGCATGTTGTGCAGCAGGATCTCGCGCAGGGCGTCGTCCTCACAGTCGTCGGCGCGCTGGCGATACCAGTCGATCGCTTCCAGTTCTTCGATCAGCGACACGATGGCCTGGTGCATGGCGAGCGTGTGCTTGCCGAGCCGTTCACGGGGAGCGTGCAGACCTTCATGGGACATGCGGGGGCCTCCTTGTTGGTTGCGTGCTGCGGATGAACCCTGGAGCGGCGCGCTGGACGCGCGGCTTGCCTTCGACGTTGCGCTGGCGGTTCACTGGGCGGGCCGGGCCGTATAGACGACCACCCGCTTGTCCGTGCCCGATTCGGCCCCCCACACCTCGCCGGGGCGGCCCAGCATCTGCCGCACGCCCGCCCCGCGGAGCGCTCAGCCTTGCGGCCAGGACCCGAACGGATAGGGCGCCGCATCCGAGCTGTAGGTGAGGTAGGCCACGATCTCGCGCAGGTAGCGGCCCATGCCGCCGCCGAAGCGGCGCAGGCGCTCGTTGGGCTTGCCTGTCGCGATGCGCAGCACCAACTGCACCAGGGCGGTCAGGTACACGATCGACTTGCAGACCTCGAAGATGACAACGAACAGCACCAGATAGGGGATGCGCCACCAGGGGCTCGACTCGCGGGATTTCGTCGCGCCACCTTCCGGGTTGGGCGGGGTGTCATGTGCTTGTGCCATGGCGGCCGTGCTCCGTGTCAGGGGTTGCCTCAGGGTGTACCGTGTCTTGCGTCCCGTCCGGCGCCGGTGGGTCGGCATCGGCCGAACTGCCCACGTGGCGCGTTTCCTCTTCGAACCGCGCGTGCTCCAGGCGCCGCTCATCCCGGTCCGCGCCCAGCGGCGGATGCGGCCGGATGGCGCGCGCTT
>JBGOUY010000109.1:0-13059 GCA_041477795.1 bacterium | reverse complement strand
CGGATCAATCCGCCGCGGGCGCGGGCACGGCCACCGCCACGCGCTGCTGGCTGGCGTGCAGGGCCTGCTCCAGGTCCCACAGGAGGTCGGCCGGGTCTTCCAGGCCGATGGAGAGGCGGATCATGTCCTGCCCGATGCCGCCGGCCGCCAGGTCCTCCGCGCTGAGCTGCTGGTGCGTGGTGGAGGCGGGGTGGATGGCCAGGCTCTTCGCATCGCCCACGTTGGCCAGGTGGCTGAACAGGCGCAGCGAGTTGATGAAGCGCCGGCCCGACTCGTACCCGCCGCGCACGCCGAAGGTGAAGATGGCGCCCGCGCCCTTGGGCAGGTAGCGCTCCGCCAGCGCGCGGTAAGGGCTGCTCTTGAGCGAGGGATAGTTCACCCATTCCACGGAGGCGTGCTCGTCCAGGAACTGCGCCACGTGCTTCGCATTGGCCACGTGCCGCTCCATGCGCACGGGCAGGGTCTCCAGCCCTTGCAGGAACAGGAACGCGTTGAACGGGCTCATGGCCGGGCCCAGATCGCGCAGTTGTTCGACCCGCACCTTCATGATGTAGGCGAAGTCGCCGAAGGTCTCGTAGTAGCGCATGCCGTGGTAGCCGGGCGACGGCTCGGTGAGCCCCGGGAACTTGCCATTGTCCCAGGCGAATTGGCCCGAATCCACCACCAGCCCGCCAATGGACGTCCCGTGGCCGCCGATGAACTTGGTGGCGCTGTGCGTGAGGATGTCCGCCCCGTGCTCGATGGGGCGGCACAGGTAGGGCGTGGCGAAGGTGTTGTCGATCATCAGCGGCAGGCCATGGTCATGGGCGATCCTGGCGACCGCGGCGAGGTCCAGCACGTTGATGCGCGGATTGCCCAGGGTCTCCCCGTAGAGCAGGCGCGTCTTGGGCGTGATCGCCTTGCGGAAGTTCTGCGGGTCGTCCGGATCCACGAACACGGTCTGGATGCCCATCTTGCGGAAGGTGATGTCCATCTGCGTGTACGTGCCGCCGTAGAGCGTGGCGGCCGAGACGATCTCGTCGCCCGCCTCGCAGAGCGCCAGGATCGCCATGGCCTGGGCCGCCTGGCCGCTCGCCACCGCCAGCCCGCCGATGCCCCCCTCCAGCGTGGCGATGCGCTCCTCCAGCACCGCGTTGGTGGGATTCATGATGCGCGTGTAGATGTTGCCGAACTTCTGCAGCGCGAACAGCGCGGCGGCGTCCTCCGTGTCGTCGAAGACGAAGCTGGTGGTCTGGTAGATCGGCACCGCGCGCGCCCCGGTGGTGGGGTCCGGGCGCTGCCCGGCGTGCAGCGCCAGCGTGTCGAACTTGAAGACATGGTCGTCGCTCATGGGCGTCTCGGTGGTCGTGATCCGGTCGCAGCAGGGAGGGGGGCGTGGCCCCGGCGCCTACTCTCCCTTGTAATAATCGACCTTGACGCGCTGCATGTAAAACCCGTAGAAGCGGCGCTTGGCGGTCTCGCCCCCGGGCGCCACGCCCGCGAAGACCCCCATCTTGCCGGAGTCGGGATATTCGGAGATCTCCGGCTGGAGCATGGTCGATAGCACGAGGTACTCCAGGGGCGCGCGGGAGGTGTTGCGCACCTGGTGCGCCTCGCCGGTGCCCGCCGGCAGCGCGATGTAGTCGCCCGCCGCCACGGGGTACTCGCCCGCGCCGATGCGGATCGTGCCGCTGCCACTGACGATGAAGACCGCTTCCTCGTTGCCGTGGTGGAAGTGCGCCGGGAAGGCCGCCTTGCCGGGTTGCAGGCGCAGCAGGCTGGTGCCGATCTGCACGCCCCCGGCGGCGCGGCCCAGCCGCTTGCGCTGGTGCTCGAAGCGCGGTCCGTGCGCCTCGTGCTCCCAGGGCACGGCGTCGACGTGCACGATGTGCGGGTGGCGCTTGCGCCCGGCGGCCGCGCGGCGCGGCTGCGTCTTGCGGGAGGCCGTCTTGCGGGACACCGTCTTGCGGGCGGTGCGGCGGGGGGTCTGGCTGGCCATCGGGCCTCCGGTTCCAGGGTCGGGAAGCGCGGCCGGTGCGCGCGGCTGCGTCGCCGCTGCCGGACGGGGCTACAGCAACAACGGTGCTTCAAGGCTTGTGAATCTTTCGCTCTCCGGCGGGTCGGGGGCTCTGCCCCTGACACCCCCGGCAGGGAGCAGGCCCCCTGCACTCCAAGTAAGTACCCATCATTTCAGAAGGCTATCCAGTCAAGCCCGCACTTGAGGTGAAGGGGGTGAAACTCCCTTCCAGGGGTCTGGGGGCAGCGCCCCTGATTTTTTCACAGGCTTTCACGCGAAATCGTAGTCGCGCGCATAGCCGCGGCGGCGCTCGTGGCGCTCCAGGCCCAGCTCCACCAGCCGCGTCAGCAGCTCGGTATAGGAGAGCCCGCTGGCCGCCCACAGCTTGGGGTACATGCTGATGGGCGTGAAGCCGGGCAGCGTGTTCAGCTCGTTGACCACCACGCCGCCGCCCTCGCGCACGAAGAAGTCCACGCGGGCCATCCCGTCGCACTCCAGCGCCTCGAAGACCTGCAGCGACAGTTCCTGCACGCGCTCCTCCACGCCCGCCGGGAGCCGGGCCGGCACGATCAGCTCGGCGCCCTCGGGGTCCAGGTACTTGGCGCGGTAGGAATAGAAGCCGTGGCGGGGGCGGATTTCCCCCACCCGCGAGGCCTTGGGCGGGTAGCGCCGCGAGTAGCGGCTGCCCAGCACGGACACCTCCACCTCGCGCCCGGGCACGGCCTGCTCCACCAGGATCTTCTCGCCGTAGCGGAAGGCCTTGCGCACGGCGGCCTCGTACTCCGCGCGGGTCTCCACGCGGCTCACGCCCACCGAGGAGCCCAGCGCAGCCGGCTTGACGAACAGTGGCCGGCCGAGGCGCGCGGCCAGCTCCTCGTAGCGGGCGTGCGCCGCCTCCTCGCTGTGCAGCGTCTCGTAGCGCGTGACCGGCAGGTCGGCCATCATCAGCAGGCGCTTCATCACGTCCTTGTCCATCGCCACGGCCGAGCCCAGCACGTCCGCCCCCACGAAAGGCACGTCGAAGAGGCGCAGCAGCCCCTGCAGCGCGCCGTCCTCGCCATCGGTGCCGTGGATCATGGGCAGCATCGCGTCCAGCTCGATCGCCGTGCCGTGCGCATCGTGGGTCAGCAGCACGCAGTGCCCCGCGCGGCCGGCGGGAATGACCGTGGGGGACTCGGGATTGAGGCGGATGCGCGCGGGGTCCTGGGGGTGCAGCAGGAGCGTCTCGGCCGTGCCCGTGTGCCAGTCCCCCTGCTTGTCGATGCCGACCAGCAGCGGCTCGAAGCGCTCGCGATCCAGGGCGCGGAAGATGCCGTAGGCGGATTGCAGGGACACCTCGTGCTCGCCGCTGCGCCCGCCGCACAGGACACCCACCCGCAGTTTCATGAGCCGCCGCTCCCGCTTCGCGCCTCGGCCAGCGCCACTGTCGGCGCGGGTCCCCGCGCGCTCCTGCGCGCCCGGCGCTATTGCGGGCCAGCCTACGTACATTCGCCCCACCGCACAAGGGAGCGCCTCAGCGGCGCGGCGGGACCGTTCGGGGTGCCGCGGGCTTGGCAGCGGGCTCGGCCAGCCGCAGCGCCTTGTGCCCCAGCCGCGCCAGGGGCAGCGCGGCAATGCGCGCGGCGTCGGCCCAGCAGCGCGCGTCTTCCCCATCGGGGCGGGCCTGCGTGCTGGCGGACGCAGCGTCGGCGGCCACCTGGCCGCGGTAACAGCGCAACTCCAGCGCGAAGTGCGTCAGGCCGTGCGTCAGCAGACCTGCCGGACGCAGCCGCCCCGCCCCCAGCAGGTCCAACTCCGCCAGGCCCAGCTCCGCCAGCAGGCGCCGCGCCGCGGCGGCCGCGCTCTCGCCGGGCGCGCGCTCGCTCCAGGGCGGCTCCCACAGCCCGCCCCAGATGCCCTCGGGCGGCCGGCGCCGCAGCAGCACGCGCCCCGCATCGTCCCGCAGCAGCAGCAGGGCGCCGCGCCGCAGCGGCCGGGCGCGCCGCACGGGCGGCGGCGGATAGGCCTCCGGCCGGCCCTGGGCGCAGGCGGCACAGTGCTCGCGCAGCGGACAAAGTAGGCACTGCGGAGCCTGCGGCCGGCACAGCAGGGCGCCCAGCTCCATCAGGCCCTGGTTGAAGTCGCGCGGATTGCGCTGCGGCACGAGCGCCGCTGCCAGCGCCCACAGCCGGCGCTGGCCCGTCGCTGAGCGCGCCGGCACGTCCAGCGCCACCAGCCGGCCCAGCACGCGTCCGACGTTGCCGTCCACCAGCGGCGCGGGGCGGTCGTAGCCGATGCTCACGATGGCGCCGGCCGTGTAGCGCCCGATGCCCGGCAGCGCCAGCAGGGCTGCGACCGTGTCGGGCAGCCGCCCCCCGTGCCGTTCCACGATCGCCTGGGCGGCCCGCTGCAGGTTGCGCGCGCGGGAATAGTACCCCAGCCCCTCCCAGGCCTTGAGCACGTCCTGCTGCGGCGCGGCGGCCACCGACCGCACGTCCGGGAAGCGCGCCAGCCAGCGCTCGTAGTAGGGCCGCACGGTCTCCACCTGCGTCTGCTGCAGCATGATCTCGGCCACCCACACGCCGTAGGGATCGTAGTTGCGGCGCCAGGGCAGCGCCCGCTGCGCCGTGGCGAACCAGCCCTGCACGGCCGTCTGGATGGCGGCCTGGCTGGCGACCTGAAGGTCGACGCCGTGCTCCGGCGGGAACGGCGGGAACGGCAGCGCCTCGGGCGAAGCGCCTGCGGAGGAGGGCCGGACGCGGCGGCGAGTGGGCATGAGCGGCGTGGAGGTGGACCGCGCAGGGGTGAACAGCGCAGCAGTGAACAGCGCAGGGGTGAACAGCGCAGCAGTGAACAGCGCAGCGGCGCTCAGGCCGTGGCCGTGCGCCGCGCGGGAGCGAGGGCCCGGCGCGGCGGCGGCGTGAGCAGGAACACCAGGGTCGACAGGGCGCACAATGCGATGCTGATCTCGAAGAACAGCGTGTAGTCCCCGTGCAGGTCGAACAGCGCCCCGCCCAGCCACGGCCCCAGGGAGGCGGAGACGACGATGGCCGGCTGCACCGTGCCATAGATGCGGCCGATGGTGTGGCGGCCGAAGTATTCCGCCCACACCATCGCCTGCAACTGCAGGTACGGCGCGTGGCCGATGCCGTTGAGCACCGCATACGCGAACAGGGCGGCCGGGCTGCGCGCCGTGAGGAGCAGGAGCAGGCCCACTGCTTCGCAGGCGAAGAGCAGCACCAGCGCGCGGCGCACGCCCATGCGCTCGATCACGAAGCCCCAGAGGAACTTGGCCAGCACGCCCACCACGAAGAACGTGCTCCACACGGCGCTGGCCAGGGTGCGCGAAAAGCCGCGCGCCTCCATGTGCGGCACGGCGTGGATGAAGTAGCCCTGCACGGCCACCGTGCCCAGCATCAGGCCAAGCAGCGTCAGCCAGAACGTGCGCGTGCGGGTCACCTCGCGCAGGCTCCACGAGTCGGCGCTGGCGCCGCTGGCCGCCGCGCCCGCGGCAGCCCCCGCGCCGGCGGCGGCGAGGGAGGCGCTGGAGACGCCCGTTCCCTTCAGCTCGGGATGGCCGGCCAGCCCGATCGCCTCGGGCCGGTCCACCAGCAGCAGCCAGGCCGGCAGGCAGATCAGCACCGCGGCGGCGGCGCCCAGCACCGTATAGGTAGTGCGCCAGCCCTGTGTGGCGATCAGCAGCGTGCAGAGCGGGATGAAGATCACCGAGCCCCCGGAGGCCCCCATCATCACCGTGCCCATGGCCCGCCCGCGGCGGCGCACGAACCAGCGATTGACGTTGACGCTGCCCATCATCTCCCCCACGCCCACGCGGGAAAGCGGGTAGATCAGCGCCACGCCCAGGGTGAACTGCCACACCTGCTGCACATGGGCGAGCCCGAGGTAGCACGCGGCCGAGGCCAGGCCGAAGGCGATCATCAGCCGCCGCGTGCCGAAGCGGTCCACCAGGAAGCCCAGCACGGGGGCCAGCAGCGCGCCGACGATGGTGCCGACGGTGAGGCTGCCGGCGATGTCGCTCCGGCTCCAGCCGAACTCGTGCTCCAGCGGCGTGACGAACAGGCCGAAGGAGGGATTGAAGGCGAAGACGGACAGGTTGGCCAGCAGCACCACCGCCGCGATCGCCCAGCCGTAGTAGAAACGTCGACCCGCCCTTTCGGCGATCCAGTAGGGGATGCCCCTGGCCATGCACGCTCCGCCGGATGTGCCCCGCCCGCCCGAACCCATCCGGTGTCCCGCATTCCCGGCCGCAGGGCAAGGCCGGAGTTGCCGCAGCCGGCGGCGCGTGGGGGCGGCGCCGGGTTGCCCGCGCCCGGGTGAGGGTCTATCCTGGGCCGGCGCCGGAAGTCTGCTGCCCGGCCCGCCGCCGGCACGCGCCCGCAACGGGGCGCGCCGTCCTCCCTCCGTGCTCACACCCGATCGCCATGTTCACCGGCATCGTCGAAGAGATCGGCACCGTGCAGCGCCTCGCCGAAGTTGAGGGCGGCTGGCAGCTTGTCGTGCGCGGCCCCCTCGCTGCATCGGACAGCCGGCTGGGGGACAGCATCGCGGTGAACGGCGTCTGCCTCACCATCGCCCGCCGCGAGGCCGACGCGCTCACCTTCGGGCTGGCGCCCGAGACGCTGGCGCGCACCAACCTGGGCGACCTGCGGCCCGGCGACGGCGTCAACCTGGAGCGCGCCCTGCCCGCCACGGGGCGCATCGGCGGGCACTTCGTGCAGGGCCACGTGGACGGCACGGGCACCCTCGCCGAGCGCCGGCCCGATGGCGATTCCCTGCGCATCGCCGTGCAGGCGCCGCCCGAGCTGCTGCGCTACCTGGTGCCCAAAGGCTACATCGCCGTGGACGGCACCAGCCTGACCCTCATCGACGTGCTGGACGACCGCTTCACCTTCATGCTCGTCGCCTACACCCGGCAGCACATCGGGCTGCCCCAGCGGCCCCTCGGCGCCCGCGTCAACCTGGAGGTGGACGTGCTGGCCAAGTACGCGGAGCGCTTCCTGGCCGGGCGCTGACGGCACCCGCGCCGGGCTCCGTTCCCCGCACGCCCGCGCCGGGCCTCAGCGGCTGGCGCGCTCGCCACCGCCGCCGCATGCGGCTGCGGGCCCCTGGCGCCGCGCTGCGATCGTCCTGGCGGCGATACACCTGAAGCACCGTCCGGGCGCGCACGATTCGCCGGCCGATCCAGTGGACCTGCTACCCGTCCTTGCAACCCATTGATGCGACAGGATCTGCGTCCCCTCTCAGCCAGTTGCGAGAGGAATGCGAAAATTCTGCTTGCCTTCCGGAAGAATAATGATACAGCTGGATCATTCAATGATCCACTCCTATCAATGCCGGGTCATGGACACGACTTCCCATTCCCACTGGCTGCTGCTGATTCACCAGATCCCGCCCCAGCCGGCCTACCTGCGCGTCAAGGTGGGGCGGCGGCTGGCCAAGGTGGGGGCGGTGGCCCTCAAGAACAGCGTGTACGTCCTGCCCGAAACCGACGCGGCGCTGGAGGACCTGCAGTGGATCGCCCGCGAGATTGCCGAGGACGGCGGCGAGGCCAGCATCAGCGCCGCGCGCTTCGTGGACGGGCTGGGCGACGAGGACATCCGGCGGCTCTTCCGGCGCGCCCGCCAGACGGACTACGACGAGATCGCCGCGACCGCCCGCACGGCCCTGTCCGGGACGGACGCGAGCGCGGAGGCCGGCAGCCCCGCCACGTTCCGGGAACTGGGCCGCCTGCAACGGCGACTGGAGGAAACGATGGCCCTGGACTTCTTTCAAGCCGATGGCCGCGCGGAGGCCGAGACGGCGCTGATGACGCTGCGCGGCCGCCTGGCCGGCCCGGCCCCCACGAATGATGGCGCCGACAAGCCGCTGCAGCGCTTCCGCGGCCGCACGTGGGTCACGCGCACGGGCGTGAAGGTGGATCGCATCGCCAGCGCCTGGCTGATCCGCCGCTTCATCGATCCCGACGCGCGCTTCCGCTTCGTCCCGGCGCAAGGCTACGTCCCGCAGAGCGGCGAGCTGCGCTTCGACATGTTCGAGGCGGAGTTCACCCACGAGGGCGATGCCTGCACCTTCGAGGTGCTGCTGCGCCAGGTGGAGACCCCACACCCCGCGCTGCTGGCGATCGGCGAGATCGTGCACGACATCGACCTGAAGGACGGCAAGTACGGCCGGCCCGAGGCCGCCGGCATCAGCCAGCTCATCGACGGCATCTGCGCGCGCACGCCGGACGACCTGGCCCGCATCGAGCGCGGCAGCGCCCTGCTGGAGGATCTGCTGGCGGGCGTCGGAGCCGCGGACAGCCGCGAATCGTAAGCGAGGAGACACGGACCATGGCACCCCTCACCCTGTTCGGCTTCCAGCGCAGCACGTACGTGAACGTCGCGCGGCTTGTGCTCACGGCCAAGGGCGTGGCGTTCACCTTCCACGACACCGAGACCGAGCTGGGCACGCCGCAACATCGGGCGCGGCATCCCTTCGACCGCGTCCCCGTGCTGCAGCACGGCGACTTCTGGCTCTACGAGACGGCGGCCATCGTCCAGTACGTGGACGAGGCTTTCGCTGGCCCAAGCCTGCAGCCGGCCGACGTGCGCGAGCGCGCCAAGATGCACCAGTGGATCGGCAGCCTTGATTCGTACTTTTACCCGGACATGATCTTCCGCCTCGGGCACGAAACCGTCGTCTTCCCGGAACTCGGCATCGCCGGGGACGAGGCGGTGGTGCGCGATGCGATGCCCCGCATCGAGAATGAGCTTGCCGTCATGGAGAACGAATTAAAGGACGGCAGGCACTTCATCGTGAATGGTGAGCCCACGTTGGCGGACTATTTCCTGCTGCCGACCCTGACATCGCTGAGCGTAGCCCCCGCCGGAGCGACCCTGTACGGGCGCTGCCCTCTGGTGACCGCGTGGCTGAAGCGGATGGGCGAGCTCCCCAGCGTGATGCAATTCCGGGCCTCGCTGCCACCGCGGACGCCGATCCCGCACGCCCGGAGCTGGGCACTGCATCATCGCGCCAAGGCGAGCTGAACGCCACCCGTCCTGCCTGCACGCGCGCCGAACCGCTGCACTGCCGTTGCACGCCCTCTGGAGAGGCCCCCATGAAGCCGATCAGCACCCCACCCGCCGCACCCGCCGGCGCCGTGACCGTCTCCCTGTGGGACATCACGCGCTATTTCCTCATCCTGGGCACCGTGGGCTTCGGCGGGCCGCTGGCCCTGGTGAATGCCATGGACGAGGACCTGGTGCAGCGGCGCCGCTGGCTCAGCGAGCAGGAGTTCCTCGAGGGGCTGGCCATCGCCAATACCCTGCCCGGGCCGGTCGCGTTCCAGGTGGGCGTGTTCTGCGGCTATGTGCGGCACGGCGTACTGGGCGGCGTGCTGGCCGGGCTGGCCTTCATCGCCACCTCCGTCGTGCTGCTGCTGGCGGGCGGGGCGCTGTACCTGCGCTACGAGGCGCTGGATACGGTGACGGCGCTGTTCTACGGCATCGGGCCAGTGATGGTGGCGATCGTGCTGCAGTCGGGCTGGCGCCTCACCCGGCGCACACTCAAGGACCCCCTGCAGTGGGCCCTCTTCGGCGTGAGCCTGGCCATCACGGTGGTCACCCAGCGCGAGCTGGCGCTGCTGTTCGTGGCTGCGGGCCTGCTGGGCCTAGCCTGGTACGGCAAGCCCTGGCGGCACCTTGGCTGGCAGCGCCGTGGCCGCACGCGAGCGGACGCGGACAACGGTCCGCCAGGCGAGGGCCCGTTCCGCTCCGGCCCGCTGGCAGTGCTGCTGACGTCCGGGCTGCTGCCGCTCGCGGGCAGCGGGGGACTGGCGCAGCTCTTCGCATTCTTCTTCCAGGCCGGCTTGTTCGTGTTCGGCAGCGGGCTGGTCATCGTGCCGCTGCTCAAGGCGGGCCTCGTGGATCAGCACCACTGGCTGACCGATCGCGCGTTCGTCGATGCAGTGGCCATGGGCATCGTCACGCCCGGGCCGGTCGTCATCATGGCCACCTTCGCCGGATACCTGATCGCCGGGCTGCCCGGCGCGGCCGTCGCCACGGTGGGCATGTTCCTGCCCTCGTACCTGATGGTGTTCCTGGGGGCGCCGCTGATTCGCCGCTACCGCGAAGTGCCCGAGGTGCAGGGCTTCGTGCGCGGCATCACGGCGTCGGTGATCGGCGTGATCTTCGGTACGACCTGGATGCTCGGCCGCGCCACCATCGGCGACTTCTTTACCGCGGCCCTGGGCCTGACGGCGCTGGGCCTGCTGCTGCGCACCAGGTTCTTGCCCGTGCTGCTTGTGCTGGGAGCGGCGCTGCTGGGGTTGGCCGCCTTCCCCTACCTGCATCCGGCCTGGCTCGTGAAATGAACGGGGGCCGCTGCTCCCGAGCTATGAACCCCTGCCCATGAGGCACCCCATGACGCAATCCACCACCTACCCGACCCCGGGCGCGGCGGGTTTCGCCCTGCAGATGGAACTGGCGCGGCTGGAAACCCGTGCGCTGGCCCGTATCGCCTTGCTCTCCGCCTGGCTGCTGCTCCGGCGCGTGCCGGATGCTGTGCAGCGCTGGCGCCGGCGCCACGCGCTGGAGCCGCCCTGGCCCACCTGGATGGGCGCCGGCTGCGGGACACCGGGCTGCACGCTCTGCAGCAGGACGAGGCATGCCGCAAGTGAAGCGGAACCAACGCGCCACACCCGTTAACCCCTGCCGACGAGGCACCCCATGACGCAATCCACCCCCTATCCGACCCGGGGCGCGGCGGGCTTCGCCCTGCAGATGGAGCTGGCGCGGCTGGAAACCCGTGCGCTCGCCCGCATCGCCCTGCTCTCCGCCTGGCTGCTGCTCCGGCGCGTGCCGGATGCTGTGCAGTGCTGGCGCCTCCGCTCGCGCCAGCGTGTGGCCTTGTCCGAACTGGACAGCCGCCTGCTGCGGGACATCGGGCTGCACCGCGAGCAGCTCTACAAGGAATGCCACAAGTGGTTCCCGCAGGACTGATGCCAGCGCATTGCCCAAGGCGCCTCCGGCGGTGCTCCCAACAGCCACGACGGCTTGACCGCCGGGGCCCGGTTGCGGCGCGCAGGGCATTGTGTCTCTATCATCGGAGGGACCCCGGCTTGAGAGACCCCGACCTGAGAAACGCCGGCCGGAGAGACATCGGCGATAGGCCGCGGAGGGCGGCTCGCCCGCCGCACTGGACCCCACGCCATGACCGCACCGATCTGGACGCCTTCCGCGGAGCGTGTCGCGCGCTCGCACCTGCGGGCCTTCTTCGCCCGCCTGCGGGAGCGCTACCCCATCCCGGGCGACGATTATGCCGCGCTGCACCATTGGAGTGTGGCGCGCCTGACCCCATTCTGGGAGGAGGCCTGGCTTGACGCCGCCGTGCAGACCAGCGCGCACCACACGGCCGTGCTCACCGATCGCAGCATGCCGGCGCTGCGCGGCAACCCGGACCGGGTGTGGTTCCCGGGCACGCGGTTCAACTTCGCGCAGCACCTGCTGCGCTTCCGGGACGAGCAGCCGGCGCTGATCGCCGAGGACGAGGCGGGCCGCCGCCGCAGCGTGAGCTACCGCGAGCTGGCCGCGCGAGTGGGCCGCTGCCAGGGCGCCCTGCAGAAGATCGGCGTGCAGCCGGGCGACCGCGTGGCGGGCTACCTGCCCAACACCATCGAAACCGTGGTGGCCATGCTGGCGGCAACCGCCCTGGGCGCCGTGTGGTCCTCCACGTCCCCGGACTTCGGCTTCCAGGGCGTGCTGGACCGCTTCGGGCAGATCGACCCCGTCGTGCTGTTCTGCGCCGATGGCTACCGCTACAACGGCACCGTGCACGACGCCCTCGCCAAGGCGGCACAACTGCAGAAGGCGATTCCCGCCATCCGCAAGCTGGTCGTGGTGCCCTTCGTGGAGAGCACGGCGCCGCACCCGAAAGGCAGCGTAAGCTGGGACGCATTCCTGGCCTCCGCGCCGGAGCGGGAGCCGGAGTTCCCGCACTTCCCCTTCGACCACCCGCTGTTCGTGATGTACTCCTCGGGCACCACCGGCGCCCCCAAGTGCATCGTGCATGGCGCGGGCGGCACCCTGCTCAAGCACCACACGGAGCACAAGTTCCACACGGACCTGCGCCGCGAGGACGTGCTGTTCTACTTCACCACCTGCGGCTGGATGATGTGGAACTGGCTGGTGAGCGGCCTGGCGCAGGGCTGCACGCTGGTGCTCTATGACGGCAGCCCGGCCCATCCCGGGCCGGAGCGGCTGTTCGAGCTCGCCCAGAGCACGGGCATGACGGTGCTCGGCACCAGTCCCAAGTTCCTCGCCAGCGTGCAGAAGGCCGGCCTCAAGCCCCGCAGCGCCTGGCCCCTGCGCAGTCTGCGCACGATCCTTTCCACCGGCGCGCCCCTGGAGCCAAGCCAGTACCACTACGTGTACGAATCGGTGAAGCGCGACGTGCAGCTCGCCTCCATCTCCGGCGGGACGGACCTGATCGGCTGCTTCATGCTGGGCAATCCCATCTCCCCGGTCTATGCGGGCGAAATCCAGGGCCCGGCGCTGGGGATGGACATCGCGGCCTATGGCCCCGACGGCCAGCCGGTCATCGGCAAGCAGGGCGAGTTGGTGTGCCGCCAGCCTTTCCCCTCCATGCCGATCTTCTTCTGGAACGATCCAGACGGCGCCAAGTACCGCCGCGCCTACTTCGAGCAGTACTCCGGCGTCTGGCACCACGGGGACTTCGTGACCCTGACCGAGCACGGGGGCGTGATCGTCTACGGCCGCTCGGACGCCACGCTCAACCCCGGCGGCGTGCGCATCGGCACGGCGGAGATCTACCGCATCGTGGAGGCCCTGCCCGAGGTGCAGGACAGCATCGTGGTGGGCCAGCGCCAGGACGGCGACGAGCGCGTGGTGCTGTTCGTGGTGCTGCGGGGCAACCGCACGCTGGATGACGCGCTTGCCAAGACGATCCGCCAGGCCATCCGCGATAACGCCTCGCCGCGCCACGTACCCGCCGTGATCCGGCAGATCCGCGAGGTGCCCGTCACCATCAACGGCAAGAAGGTCGAGCTCTCCGTCGCGGCGCTGCTG
>JBGOUY010000373.1:0-3619 GCA_041477795.1 bacterium | reverse complement strand
CTGATCCCTGCTACGAATCGTCATGGCGAAATCCCTCCTCCCTGGTGGCATTTAGCCGCATGAACACAGGGATTCTAAAGGATTTCGCCATCCCTTACATGAAATATCCGGGCTAGCCGCCTGCGGAACTAGACCTGAGCTCGCGGGGGCGCTGCCCCCTCGCGCAATTCCATCATTCCATTTCAATCGTGAAAGTAGGGGCACGGCATGCCGTGCCCCTACAGTGCAGAAAATTTCACGAACGAATGCAAAATGGAATAACGGCAGCGCCCCCGCGCGCCCCATGCGTCCCGCGTCTTGCAGAGGGCCGGGCGGCGTCAGCGCAGCTCGTGCCCGCTGCAGCTATTGTTGTTGCGGTTGCTGTTGACCCCGTCCGGGCAGATCGTGTTGAGCATGCGCGCCTGGTCCAGGGAGGGCGAGGTGGTGGCGAGGAAGAGCGTGGAGTCCTGGAACACGGTCTGCCGCAGGTCGGCCCCGGACAGGTCGGCGCGGCTGAAGTCGCTCCCGTAGTGCTGGCTCAGGATGAGCGAGGCGTCGGACAGGTCGGCGCCGGCCAGCTTGGCGTTGCTGGTGCGGGAGAGCGAGAGCTCGGCCCTGCGCAGGACGGCCCCCGACCAGTCGCCGCCCTCCACGTGCACGCTGCCCAGCCGGGCGAAGGAGAGGTTGGCGTAGGACAGGTTCACGTCGGTGAGGTCCGATCCGGTCAGGTCGGCCTTGCGCAGGTCGGCGCCCTGCAGGTCGGTGCCGCTGAGCGTGCCGCGCAGGTCCGCCCTGATCAGCGTGGCGAAGCTGAGGTCGCGCCCGGTGAGGGCCTGGCCGCGCAGATCGCAACGGCGCAGGTCGGCCGCGCTGACGAGCGTGTCGGGGCAGTCCACGCCCACGCCGGCCGTGGCCGCGGGCTGGATGTCGGTGCAGAGCACGTTGCCGAAGGCATCGAAGCCGTTGACGGCCTGGCCAGCGGCGCAGGTCTCGCCGGCGAGCTGCAGGTTGCCCGGCAGCCCCGCATTGCCCGTGGCCCCGCGCGGACCGGCCGGGCCCGCCGGGCCGGGCGGCCCCGGCGTGAGCTGGACGTTCAGCACGTTGTCGCGCAGCGCATCGAGTTGCGCCTGGAGCGAGGCGATCTCCTTCTGCAGCGCGGCCTGCTTGGCGTTGACGTCCTGCTCCAGGCGCTCATAGGGCGACTTGCGCCAGTCCTCGAAGGATTGGCGCAGCGTGGTCATGCGGGCGAGCAGGGTATCCAGCAGGCCGGCGGGCTCCGCGCCGGAGTCCTGGGCGAGCAGGGGCACTCCGCCGATCACGAGCAGGGTCGCCAGCAGGGGCAGCCATCGGCGCACGCGCATGCCTCTCGTCCTCTCTGGTGCCCAATTGGAAGGCCGCGTCCGGGATGGACGAGCCGATTCTCCCACCCTCTCCATAGGGAGCCTGGGGGGCGATTGTCAAGGCGGTTGTGGGCACCTCCGCGCGGGAGGAGGGCGTCGGCTTGCCAGACCGCGGCCCGCGTGGTTGGATCGGCCGCGGCCCTGCGGCGGTTCCGCCCCTGGCCGGTGCCACCTACCGCACCGTTCGCCCCCCTTCGCGCCAACGCCGACGCATGCCGAGCCGACCGTCGCTGCGGCCCTACCTGTGCGGAGCCGGGGCCCTCGCGTGCTGGGCCAGCCTGGCGGCCGCCATCGGGCAAAGCCTGCGCGCCCTGGCGCCGGAGACCGTGCTGTTCTGGGGCCTGCTGGTGGCCGGCCTGGCGCTGGCCGCCGCGGACGCGCTGCGGGGCCGGCGCCCCGTGCTGTCCTGGCCGGGCTGGCGCGTGGCCGCCTATGGCGTCTACGGCATCTGGGGCTACCACACGCTGCTCGTGCTGGCGCTGGCCGCGGCGCCGCCGGTGGAAGCCAACGTGCTCAACTACACCTGGACGCTGTGGATCGTGCTGCTGGGCGCCCTGCTGCCCGGACACCGCTTCACGGCGCGCATGACGCTGGCCGGGCTGCTCGGCTTTGCCGGCGTGGCCCTGGTGATCGGCGGCGAGCGCTGGTCGCAGGGCGGCCTGCACGCGGGCGCGGGCCCCGCCCTGGGCGATGGCCCCGCCTTGGGGTATGGCTTCGCGCTGGCCGCGGCATTCACCTGGAGCACGTTCACCGTGTTCATGCGCCGCGTAGTGCCCGCGGGCCAGGCCCAGATGGCGCTGTTCTGCCTGCTCGGTGCGGGCGCGGCGCTGGCGTTCCTGTGGCTGCGCGGCGCGCCGCTCGCCGTGCCCTGGCGCGCGGTGCCGGTGCTGCTGTACCTGGGCGGGGTGCCGCTCGGACTGTCCTTCGTGCTGTGGGAGCGCGCCGCCCAGGACGCCCAGATGCAGGTGCTGGGGCTGATGAGCTTCGCCACGCCGGCGCTCTCCACGCTGCTGCTGAGCGCGGTGCTGCGGGCGCCACTGGGTGCGAGCCTGCTGGCCGGCCTGGCGCTGATCCTCGCCGGCGCGGCCCTGGGCGGCACGGCGCTGGGCGCGCGGCGGGAGGGAGCCGCGTAGACGCCGGCGCGGGTGGGCCACACCTGGATGGCTGTTTCCATGAAGGGGGCGCGGGGGAGCATGCTCCCCCGGCTGCTCTTGCAGTTTTCGGATTACGGTGTCGATGCGGGTTGCATCCCGCCGCCGATCTGGTATCGAGGGGCACGGCCCGCCCGCCGGGCCGCTCCTTCCCAACCGCGCGCACGCGCAGCACGCATGAGCACGACCGGTTCCGTCTTCTCCTACCAGGGCCACACGCCGCGCATCGATCCGTCCTGCTATCTGGCGCCCGGGGCGATGGTGCTGGGCCGGGTGAGCCTGGCGCGCGACGTGTCAATCTGGTTCAACTGCGTGCTGCGCGGCGACCTGGCGCCCATCGAGATCGGCGCCGGCAGCAACATCCAGGATCTCAGCACGATCCACATCGAGGGCTTGGAGGAGCGCCTGGACGGCACGGAGCGCGGCACCCGGATCGGGGAGAACGTGACCGTCGGCCACAACTGCGTCATCCATAGCTGCGTGCTGGAGGACGGCTGCCTGATCGGGATGGGCGCCGTGGTGCTGGGCGGCGCGCGCATCGGGCGCGGGGCCATCGTGGGCGCCGGGGCCGTCGTGCTGGAGAAGACGCAGATTCCGCCCTACGCGTTGGCCGTCGGCAATCCGGCGCGCGTCAAGAAGATCTACGAGCCTGGGCAGGCGGCGCTGCTGACGCTGGGCGCCACGCGCGTCTACCAGTGGCGCATCGAGCGCTTCAAGGCGGGGCTGCAGCCCGTGCCGTGGCCGTAGGCTGGCTCCCACCGGTCGCCGGGACCCCACCCCGTCACGCCTGCGGCGTGACAGCCCCTCCCCGCTAAGCAGGGAGGGCCGCGGGTCTGCGGCCGGTCGTCGGCGCCGGCGTTCCGCCTGGGCAGCGTCTCGCTGGCCCCTCTCCGCCGTGAGCCCCCCTTGCGGGGCGAACCGACAGCACCGGGGAGAGGGGCAGGCCGGCAGGATGCGGGACGGGGTGAGGTCGCGGGCACGGCAGGCCGGCAGGATGCGGGACGCGCTGCAGGCGCGTGGCCGCGGGGCCCACGGCTCAGCCGCCCAGGTAGGCGCGCTGCACGTCGGGATTGTCCAACAGGCTCTGCG
>JBGOUY010000135.1:0-11019 GCA_041477795.1 bacterium | reverse complement strand
GGCCTGAACCTGTGCGGCGAGACGGACCTGCGCGGGCTGACCGCGCTGCTGGCGGGCGCGCGCCTGCTGGTCAGCAACGATTCGGGCGCGATGCACCTGGGGGCGGCGCTGGGCGTACCGCAGTTGGCCCTGTTCGGCTCCACCAATCCGGCCTGGACCGGGCCGCTCAGCCCGCGCGCCGAGGTGCTCTACCGCGCCGAACCCTGCTCGCCCTGCTATGCGCGCGAGTGTCCGCTGGGCCACCTGCGCTGCCTGCGCGAGCTGCAGCCCGCGCCGGTCGCCGCGCGCGCCCTGGCGCTGCTGGGGGAGCCCTAGGCGGCCTCGCCGGTCGCGCTCGGGCGCGTGAAGAGCCAGGCCGTCCAGGCCGCGCCGACCGCGATCATGGGCAGGCTGAGGATCTGGCCCATCGTCACGAACCACCACAGGTAGCCGATGTCCGCATCGGGCAGGCGCACGAATTCCACCGCGAAGCGCGCCACGCCGTAAAGCAGCAGGAACACGGCGGGCTGATTTCCAAGCCGCCGCGTGCGCCGGCGCAGGATCATCAGCACGACGAAGATCAGCACGCCCTCCAGCAGCGCCTCATAGAGCTGCGAGGGGTGCCGCGGCACGCGCAGCGGATCGTGGGGAAAGATCACGCCCCACGTGCCGTCGGTGGGCTTGCCGTACAGCTCCCCGTTGATGAAGTTCCCGATGCGGCCCAGGAACAGGCCCATCGGCACCCACGTCACGACGAAGTCGCCCACCTCCAGCAGCCTCACCTTGCGGCTGCGCGCATACAGCCACAGCGCGATCGTGACGCCCAGCAGCCCGCCATGGAAGGACATGCCGCCCTTCCACGTCTCCAGGATGCGGTAGGGCTGCTCGACGTACGGCAGGCCGCCGTAGAACGCCACCCAGCCCAGCCGGCCGCCCAGGATCACGCCGAGGATCACGTACGTGAACAGGTTGGGCACGTCCTCGGTGGAGATGGGCGCTTCCGGCCGGCGGCTCTCGCTCATGAGGAACCAGTAGCCGGTCAGGAACGTTAGCGCATACATGAGCCCGTACCAGCCGATGCGGAGCGGGCCCAGGTGCAACAGCACCGGGTCCAGGGTGTGAACGTAGATCCAGGGGCTCATGGGCGAATGTGCGATGGTGCGACGACGCGGTTGCAAGTGTAGGAGCCGACGGGGCGCTGACCCGTTCAGCCGGCCGAGGGCATCCTAGCAGCATCGTCCCCGCTCCGGCCATGCATTTTGCGCGCAGCCCTGCCGCTGGCCGCTGTGCCGTCGTGCGGGCGCGGCGGTGGAACGTGCGCCGGCCGCGCAGCGGCTGCCGCAACCCCGCGGGCATCCCCCGCGCACCCCCTGCCGACCCGCGCCGGGCCGCGCCCGTGGCCCTCTGCGCCGTGCGCGCGCAATTGCAATTCGGGGGGTGGAATGTTAAGCTCGCTACGCGGGGCTGGATCGTAGCAGGGACGTGACAGGTCGATGACAGGGAATCGTCAACCCTTGCAACAAGGGTGGTACCGTGTCCGGATCCATGGCAGACAGGGAAACCTCCTGGTACGACATCACCGTCGCAGGCAAGCGGTTCAACATCGCCAGCCGTCGGGGAGAGTCCCACATCCGACAGGTGGAGCGCGTCCTCAACGAGACCTTCGAGGAGGTCAGCGCCCGTGTGCAAGGACAGCCGGTGCTGAACATCGCCCTGCTGACCGCACTGAACCTGGCCGATGAACTGCTGAGCCTGCGCAGAACGCACGATGGCGCGAACGAGGAACTCTCGCGAAGGGTGGAGGGCCTCATGACGCGACTGCAAACTGTGCTGGACGCGGCCATCGCTCGTCCGGCCGAACCGAGCTAGACACTCCTGCGGTGTTCGATACGCTGGATTTTTCTTTGAGCCTAGTTTCTTGAGAGGGACTCAGTCTCTGCGGGCCGTGTGCAGACCCGTCGGCAACGGCGGGAAGCCGACCGCCCACAAACCGCGTCCCACCTGCACAAGCAGGGTCAAGAAAACCAGCCTCCCGGCACAGGCGGGAGTGTCTATCCCCCCCCTCGCAGTCCGACTTCCCTTTCAGCAAGGCGCGCCGCAGCATTGCCTGCGGGGCCTGACGCCAGCGCAGGAGCGGACGTAGCACGTCCGCAGCCGGCGTCCCGGCAGCCCTCCGCGGGACGCAATCGGGCGCCCGTCCGTGCGGCGCTCCGGCGGAGCGCAACCCCGGGGTCCGGCGCGAGGCGACTCCGCCGGCGCGGCGTGCGGGCAGGGGCGCCCGCCAGCCGCCGCTCAGCCGGTCATCGCGCCGAGCGCTTCCTGCTCCGATTCGTAGATATCGAGGATCTTGTTGAGGCGGGTGATGGAGAAGATCTCTTCGTTTTTCTTGCTTAGGTTGGTGAGCGCGAACTTTCCTTCCTTCTGCTGCATCGTCTTGAAGATGGAGACGATAAGGCCGATCCCGGAGGAGTCGATGAAGTTCACCTTCTCGAAGTTCATCACCAGCCCCTTGATGTCCGGACTTTCCAGGTGGGGCTTGAGATAGGACTTGGCCTCGTTGACCCCATCCAGCGCAATGTTGCCCTCGATAGACACCACGCAGACGCCGTCCTGAATTCGATGCGTACAGATCATGACGGTCCCTGATTGGCCGCAACGGCAGCGGCGGAAGCCTCGTGCGTCACCTCCTGCCGCCAGTCTGCCCGGTGCTGAGGACTGGCGGTGACGCGTTTTCTACCGGATATACGCAGTTGGCACGGAAAATTCCAGTGCAATCTCCTCCGTGAGGGAGCGCTGCCGGGTCCGGTCCCCTGTGGAAGCGGCGGCCGGCGCTGACCCTGCTGCTGGTATAACGCCGCGCAGGGCGGGCAGGTGCCCCAGCCGTCGCCGGGAAGCGCCGCTCCGCGCTGGGGTGCCCCCTCGGGGCGGCCCCGCTCAGGGCTGCCCCGGCTGCGGCGACTCGAGGTACTGAAACAGCGAGGAGTCGCCCGACAGCACCAGCTTGGTGCCCTCCTTGAGCGAGTCCTTGTAGATCTGCAGGCTCTTCAGGAAGGAATAGAACTCCGGGTCCTGGCGCAGCGCCTGGGCATAGATGCGGATCGACTGGCCGTCGCCCTTGCCGCGGATCTCCTCGCTGCGGCCGCGCGCCTCGGCCAGGATGATCGTGCGCTCCTTGTCCGTCCCGGCCTTGATCTTGAGCTGCTCCTCGACGCCCTCGGAGCGGTAGCGCTTGCTGATGCGGCCGCGCTCGGCGCGCATGCGCGCGTAGATGCTCTCGGCGATCTCGCGGGGGAAGTCGGTGCGTTTGATGCGCACGTCGAGGATCTCCACCCCGAATTCCTCCGTTTTGCCGCGTGTCTGGCGCGCCACGTCGGCCATGATCGGCTCGCGCTTCTCCGTGATGATGTCCGACTGGTCGTGGGAGGCCACCGCCTCGCGCAGGGAGGACGAGATGATGGCGTCCAGGCGGGCCTGGGCGCGGGTCATGTCGCGCAGGGTCTGGTAGAACTTGAGCGGATCGACGATGCGGAAGCGGGCGTAGATGTCCACCACCAGCGCCTTCTTGTCCCGCGTGAGGAATTCCGCGGGCGCCGCATCGTAGCGCAGCAGCCGCTTGTCGTAGGTCGTGACGGCCTGGATGAACGGCAGCTTCACGTGCAGCCCCGGCTCCTGCACCGTGCGCACGTAGCTGCCGAACTGGATCACGATCCCCTGCTCGGTCTCGTCGATGGTGAAGAACGTGCTGGAGACCAGTGCGATGGCCAGCACGGCCACGGCGATCAGCGCGATCTTCATTGGGAGCCTCCCGCCGGGGCCTTGGGCGCCGGCTGGCCGTTGCCACCGGCGTGCTGCCCGCCCAGGCCCAGCTCGCCCAGCGGCAACAGGGGCAGCGTCTTGCCGGCCAAGCTGCGCGAGACGATCACCTTGTCCACCTTGGAGAGCACCTCGCCGATCGTCTCCAGGAACAGCCGCCGGCGCGTGACGGTCTTGGCCTCGCGGTACTCCTTGAGCATGCCCAGGAAGCGGGCCGTATCCCCCTGCGCTTCGCGGATGCGCGATTGGCCGTAGCCTTCGGCCGCGCGGATCATCTGCTCGGCCTCGCCGCGCGCCTTGGGCAGCAGGTCCTCGCGGTAGGCGCGGGCGTCGTTGATGATGCGCTCGCGGTCCTCTTTTGCGCTCACGACGTCCTTGAAGGCGGCCTGCACCGGCTCGGGCGGCTCCACGGCCTGCAGCTTGACCTCGGTGATGAGCAGGCCGCTGTCGTAGCTGTCCATCAGTTTCTGCAACTGCACCTTGGTCTCATCCTGCACGCGGGCCCGGCCGATCGTGAGGATATCGTCGATGGTCATGCTGCCCACGACGCCGCGCAGCGCCGCCTCGGCCGCATCGCGCAGGGTGCGGCCCTCCGGCGTGCCCTGCGGGTCCCACACCTTGAACAGGTAGGCCGACAGGTCGCTGATGCGGTACTGCAGCACCACCTGGATGCTGACCAGGTTCTCGTCGCCGGTGATCATGAGGGATTCCAGCGGCAGATCGCGCACACGGGAGGGCGCACCATCCAGGCTCGTGCGGAAGCCCAGCTCCATGCTGCGGATCTGCGCCACCTTGATCACGTCCACATGCTCGACCGGCCAGGGCACGCGGTAGTGGATGCCCGACTGGGAGATGCGCGTCATGCGGCCGAAGGTGCGCACGACCGCCTGCTCGTCCGGATTGACGATGTAGATGCCCGTCAGCCCCCACACGGCCACCACGATCAGCAGGAGCAGCCAGAGATTGAAGGACTTGAAATGGAGCCGGAACCGCTGCTGGAGCTGGTTCAGGAACTCGTCCAGGTTCGGTGGAACGTTCCGATGCTTGTCCCAAGGCGATTGCCCGGGCCCGTTGGTGGCCATGCCGATCCCGACGGTGCGTGGAGGGGGTGCGTACGCGCCCGCCGGCGTGAGTCACGCCGGCGGGCTGGGCTGCAACCAATGGAATGGGGAACATCCTGTGCGCAGCACGAGCATAGTGAAAAGCCCGGGCCGGCGCAAGCGTGGGAGGCGTGCGCAGCGCGCGGGGGCCGCCCTGCTGCGCGCTGTGCGCTGCGGACAGCCGCGCCCGCGGCCCGTCAGGCCATGGTCAGGGGGCCAGCGCTCAACGGCGCGCCTGGGCCTCGTAGCGCGCCACGGCCGCCTTCAGGTCGTTGAACTCGTCGCAGGGCATCCAGCAATCGTTATCCAGGAACACCAGCTCCTCCTTGGCCATGTCCAGCTTCCCCATCTGCAGGTAGGCCTCGCCGCGGTACTCGTGCGCGCCGCGGTGCTTGGGATTGATGCGCAGCGCGGTGTCGTAATAGGCGAGCGCCTGCTCCAGCTTGCCCAGCTTGCGGCTGCTGAACCCGAGCAGGTTGTAGGCGTCTGCGTCGCCGGAGTTCTTGGCCACCACCTGCTCCAGCAAGGGGATGGCCTGTTCGAAACGTCCCTGCTGAATCAGGCTGGCCGCCTTCTCGTACTGCGGGTCGCGGGGGGCTGCTTTTTCCGAGCCGCCACCGCCACCGCCGCCATCGGCGAGCAGGGAGCCGGGCAGGCCGGCCAGCAGCAGCGCCGCCAGGCCGAGGAGAAGGGCGTGTCTGAAGACAAGACGATTCATGAGTGGAACTCCGCTGCGAGGGGGATGAAGCCGGCCCGCCGCCGGGTGGCGGTGGGGTCGCCTTTTCGGGTCCTGACCTGGACAACACGGCGCCCCCGCGCCCTATTCCCGCCGCCCCTGCTCATTTGAGCGCAATGCCGTGCAGGAACCTGGCGCGCGCGCTCGCGGCGGCCATCAGCAGCGGCAGGTCGCCGCTGGCCAGGATGAAGCGCATGCCCATCTCGATGTAGCGGCGCGAGATCGTCTCGTCGTAGATGCCGCCCAGCCCGGCGTGCTTGCCGTGCTTGCGGCAGGCGGCGATGGTCTTCTGCATCGCCTCCACCAGCTTCGGATTGTCGAATTGCGACGGGATGCCCATCTCCATGCACAGGTCGTTGGAGCCGATCAGCAGCACGTCCACGCCCGGCACCGCCGCGATGGCGTCCGCCTGGGCGATGGCCTGCGGGCTTTCCAGCATGAACACGAGCAGCGTGTTGGTGTTGACCGTCTCGGTGGCTTCCTTCTGCGGGATGGCCTTGAAGTTGAGCTGCGACATGTTGCCGGCCGCGGAGCGGTGCCCCACCGGGGGGTACTTGCAGAAGCTGACCAGGCGCGCGGCCTGCTCGGCCGAATCGACGTGCGGGAACACGATGCCCATCGCCCCGGCATCCAGCACGCGCGTGGCCAGGTAGTGCTCATAGCCCGGCACGCGCACCAGCGGCGTCACGCCCGCATCCTGGCAGGCCACGCCGATCTGCACCGCCGTGTCGATGCCCATGGAGTTGTGCTCCATGTCGATGAAAGCGAAGTCGTATCCGCAGGTGTCCAGCACGCGCCCGATCTCCACCGTGCGCACAACGCGCAGGCCAAGCCCGATGCACAGTTCGCCTTTCTCCAGCTTCTCTTTGGCCCGATTGTGTAACGTTGCCATCTCGCTACCCCTCGTCGAATCGTCGCTAGAGTCGATGCAGCGCGCGGCTGCGCGTGCGTGCCGATGGTACCCGCCATCCGGAACGCTCGCAATCCGCCCGCCGTCCCCGCAACCGGGCGTTGGCCGGCGGAGCGGGGCCAGCCGGGGCCCGCAGCGGCCGGCAGGGGCCGTAGGCGTGGCCGCCGCGAGCGGGTCGGCCTGGCGCCCGGCGGGGCCTGCGGGAGCGCCCCGGGAGCCGGCAAATTCCCTTTGCCGCGCCCGGCGAACGATGTTAGGGGTGGGAGGAGGCCGCCGGGAAGCGGCCTCCGCGACCCCGCCCGGAGGGTGCCCCGCTGCCGGCCGGCCGTTGCAGCGCCCCCAGGAGCCCACAGCCGCCCCAATGAAGATCCTGATCGTGGGAGGAGGCGGCCGGGAGCACGCGCTGGCCTGGAAGCTCTCGCAAAGTCCCCGTGTCAGCCAGCTCTACGCCAGCCCCGGCAGCGATGCCATCGCCGAGCTGGCCACCTGCGTGCCGCTGGATCGCCAGGAGGCGCTTGCGGACTTCGACGCGCGCGAGGGGATCGGGCTCACGGTCGTCGGGCCGGAGGCGCCCCTGGTGGCCGGGCTGGCCGACGTGTTGCGGGCGCGCGGCCTGCGCGTGTTCGGCCCCAGCGCCGCCGCGGCGCGGCTGGAAGGCAGCAAGGCTTTCGCCAAGGCCTTCATGGCCCGCCACGGCATCCCCACCGCGCCCCACCAGACCTTCGACAGCGCCCCCGCGGCGCGGGCCTACCTGGACACCCAGGCGGGGCCCTACGTCATCAAGGCCGATGGCCTGGCCGCGGGCAAGGGCGTCCTCATCTGCCACACGCGCGAGGAGGCCGATGCCGCCCTGCGGCAGATGCTGGTCGACAAGGCCTTCGGGGCCTCCGGCGAGCGGGTGGTGATCGAGGGCTTCCTGCGCGGCGAGGAGGCCAGCTACTTCGCCATCTGCGACGGGACGGACTTCGTGACCTGCCCCGCGGCCCAGGACCACAAGCCCGTGGACGACCTGGACCGCGGCCCCAACACCGGGGGCATGGGCGCCTACTGCCCCGCGCCGCTCGTGACGCCGGAGGTGGAGCGGCGCGTCGTGGAGCGCGTCGTGCGCCCGACCCTGGCCGGCATGGCGGCCGAGAGCCACCCCTACCAGGGCGTGCTCTACGTGGGCCTCATGATTGACGACGCCGGCGCGCCGTCCGTGGTAGAGTACAACTGCCGCTTCGGCGACCCGGAGTGCCAGCCGCTGCTGATGCTGCTGCAGAGCGACCTGGCCGAGCTGCTGGAAGCCGCGGCGGAGGGGCAGGTGTCCCGCGCGCGGCCGGTCTGGCGCCCCGGCGCGGCCGCCTGCATCGTGATGGCGTCGGGCGGCTACCCCGGCAGCTACACCAAGGGCTTTCCCATCCATGGGCTGGACGCGCTGCCGGACTCCCCCGATTGCCGCGTGTTTCACGCCGGCACGGCCCGCGAGAACAGCCATTGGGTCAATACGGGCGGGCGCGTGCTGGGCGTCACGGCCTATGGCGAGAGCCTGCAGTCTGCCCTGGCCGCCGGCTATCGCATGGTGGAGCGCATCGGCTGGCAAGGCGCGCGCTATCGCAAGGACATCGGCTTGAAGGGACTGAAACGGGACAAGGGCGGCCGGCCCGCCACCAACGTGGCGCTGCTGCTGGGCAGCGTAACGGACATGGACGTGGCCAACAAGGCCACCGCGGTGCTGGAGCGTCTCGGCCTGGGCTTCGAGCTGGCCGTGGCCTCGGCCCACCGCACCCCCGAGCGCGTGCGCCGCTTCGTCCGCGCCGCGGAGGAGGCGGGGGCGGAGGTGTTCATCGCCATCGCGGGCATGGCCGCGGCCCTGCCCGGCGTGGTGGCGGCCGAGACGCTCAAGCCCGTCATCGGTGTGCCGGTCAAGTCCTCCGCCTTCGAGGGGCTGGACGCGCTGCTCTCCATCGTGCAGATGCCGCCCGGCATCCCGGTGGCCACGGTGGCGGTGGGCGGCGGGGCCAATGCGGCCCTGCTGGCCGCGGCCATGCTGGCCCTCAAGTATCCGGATGTGGCCGCCGCGCTGCAGGAATACCGGATGGAACAGGCCCTGCAGGTGGAGGAAGCCCACCGGAAGGCCGGACTCTCCATGCTCGTCTAGCCGGGGCACCCCATGGCCAGCGGAACCATCATCGTCTCCAACGTGACGGATGCCTCGTTCGGTCTGGACGTCGCACACAACTTCGGCCAGACCACCGACATCTCCGACTTGATCTCCCTCAAGACCTTCGCCAACACCGAGTTCTGTCCGCGCTTCCTGGTGGATGAGTCCGACCTGGACAACATCGGCAATGGCCTCAGAGACAAGCGCGTCTACATCATCTCTACCTCCTCGCCTCAGCACACGCGGGTCGAGCTAGCCATGCGCAACTTCCTGATCGCCCGCGCGGCCAAGGAGAACGGCGCGGAGCGGGTGGTGCTGGTGGAGCCGGACCTGTTCTTCTCGGCGCAGGATCGCGGGCCGCACTTCCTGGATCACCCGCAGATGAATACGCCCAAGGACCGCAAGAAGTTCGATGGGCAGCCCTTCTCCGCGCGCATGTACGCCGAGATGCTGCGCCAGTCGGGCGTGGATCAGGTGGTGACGGTGCACAACCACAAGCCGGACGTGCTGCGCCGCATCTACCGGGAGGTCTATGCGGACGCGGGCGAGCAGCCGCCCTTCCTCAATCTGGACATCGCCTGCATCGTCGCCAACCTGATCCTGCGCACCATCTCCGTGGAGCGCAACGCGGGCAACGTGGGCTTCGTGGCCCCGGACCAGGGTGCGGCGGAGTTCGTGGGCCGCGTGCGCGACTACACCGGGTTCAAGGACAGCGCCACCGTCGTGCTGGAAAAGACGCGCCTCGGGCAGCGCAACGTGGAGTTGAGCGCCAGTGGCGACCTGAAGCAGCTCCGGGGGCGCGAGGTGTTCATCCTGGACGACATGGTGCGCACGGGTGGCACCATCGCCGGGGCCATCGGCCTGCTGGCGGAAAATCCCGCCACCCGCCCGGCCAACATCTACTTCTACTGCACCCACACCTACATCTCGCCCGAGGGCCGGGAGAACCTGAACTCCGCCCGGCTCACCGAGTTCATCACCACCAACACGCTGCCCAACGTCCTCAACCGGGACGACCAGGGCCGCCTGCGCAAGAAGATGGTGGTGATGAAGATCGAGGCCTGGATCGCCGATGCGCTGATCCATTGCCTGGAGGAAGGCCAACTCCCCGAGGAGCGCTACGGCCGGCTGGCCATGCCCTTCGCGGACCGCTTCTACAAGCTGGAGTTTTCGTCGAAGAACGAGCGGCGCAACCCTTCCGCGCACGACCAGCTCGCCTTCCCCGCCCTGCAAAGCTAGCCGCCGCGGGAGCGGCCGCCCGGCGGTGCTCCGGCGGCGCGCGATTCAGCCGGTGCGGCGCTGCGTGCCGGGCCCCTGCTGCTCGCGCTGGTCCTCCTGGCGCTGCTCGGCGCCCATGCGGCCCAGGGGATAGTCCTCCAGGTCCACGAAGCGGAAGAGCGGAGCGAAGGCCGGCTGCGCCTCGGCGACGCAGCGGTAGAGCGCCTGGGCCATGCGGCGGTAGGCGGGGTGGCCCTGCGGCGTGCTGCGCAACTCCACCAGCCAGATCAGCGCGCGCAGGTTCACTTGCAGGTGCCAGCGGATGCGGAACGCCATGGGTACCCCGTACTGCGCCTCGAGCGGCAGCTCCGCGGCGATGGCCTCGTAGGTGGCGGCGGCCTGCTCCATGGCGGCCTGGAACGGGGCGGCCAGCCCGGCTTTGCGCACCTCTTCCGGCAGCGCGTAGCCGTGCCGCGTGGAGAGCGGCTGGCGCTGCTGGGTGAGCATGCGGTGGCGGTGCAGGTCGCGGTACATGCCGAAGTCCCCCAGCAGGTCGAACGTATAGGTCGCCAGCTCCAGCGCGCGAGGAGGCTTGTGGCGCCGGTTGCCGCGCAGCGCCGCGAGCTCGGCCAGCCGGCGCGCCTGCTCGGCGGCGGGCAGCCGCGCCGCTTCCGCGCGCAGGGTGGCCAGCTCGCGCGTGTCCTGCGGATAGGCCAGCGCCGCGAGCACATGGGCGGGGGCAGCGGGGTCCCACGCCAGCTGCGTCACGGCGCGCGCCTCGCCGGCCGGGACGGGCGGCTGCGCCTGCGCGGCGGGGCCGGACGACGCCGGACGCGCCAGCCAGTCCGCCAGCGTCGCGCGGTAGGCGCGGTAATCGGCGAAGTGCGGATGGGCCGGGTCCGCCCGCCGCACGAAGGAGGGGATCAGCTTGGCCAGCTCGGCGTAGGCAGTGCCCCCGAGCGCCTGCAGCTCGGCCAGCGGCTCGGTCTGCAGCCGCATCAGCAGCGCCTCGAAGAAGCGCCCGTTGCCGAAGATGCCCATGTTGGTCAGCGTCGCCGCGGGGAGCAGGCCGCGCAGGTCGTCGTACACCCGCGCCCGCACGGAGCGCTTCCAGGCCGCT
>JBGOUY010000054.1:0-17832 GCA_041477795.1 bacterium | reverse complement strand
GCTGTGGGCGGCGGCGCTGGCCGCCGCGCTCGCCTACGCGCTGACTTGACGACGGCCGGGCGGGGCGCCACGCGGCTGCCGCGCCTGCATGCGGCGGCCCGGGCCGCCGCGCTCGCCTACGCGCTGACTTGACGACGGCCGGGCGGGGCGCCACGCGGCTGCCGCGCCGCTGCGGTGCCGCTACTGCGGCAGGTACCCGCGCCGCACGAGCACCAGCGCGCCGGTCTCGCTGAAGGGGGCGTGCTCGGAGCCGTGCGGCTGGCGGATCCACGTGCCCGCGGGGTACGTGCCGAACTCGTCCCGGATTTCGCCTTCCAGCACGAACAGCTCCTCCCCGCCCGGATGGGCGTGATGGGGCACACGGGCGCCGGGCGTGAAGCGCGAGACGTAGGCGTTCGCGCCGTCCTTGGCGCCGAACAGGGAGAGCCGCCGCACGCCCTCCGGCGGGCCCTGCCAGCCGCCGTTGCGGGTATCCACCACGCGCCGCTCGCCCTCCGCGGCCGGGAGCCGGTTGAGCTTGACGAGCAGCGTGCAGCCGCCCTTGCTGTAGGGCGCATGGGCCGAGCCGCGCGGGTTGAGGATGTAGGTGCCGGCCCCGTAGTGGCCCGCCTCGTCGGCCAGCTCGCCCTCCAGCACCAGCAGCTCCTCGTCCAGGTCGTGGTCGTGATGCGGATAGCGGCTGCCGGGCGCATAGCGCACCAGGTAGGTCGACAGGGGCAGATCGCCCTCGCCCCGCTCCATCAGGCGACGTTGCACGCCCTTCGCGTTGGCATCGACCCAAGGCAGCGCACGGGTATCCACCACCACGCGCTGCCGGACATCGGCATTGAGCAGCATCGGCGGCTCCGGAATCGAGTGTCTGACGACGGTGGGAGCCTGGCTCCCCCCCAGGATGATCCAGCCTATCAGCTTGGCCGGCGCGGACAAGCTCCCGCCCCCCACCGCGCGGGCACGGCACAGAGGCTGCGGCACAGCGAGCGCGGCCGCAGCGGCGCGGCGACCTTGCCAAGCCGGGCTGCAGGAGTGACGATGGGGCAAAGCCGCTGCCCCCTGTTCCCCTGCGCCGAGCGACGCATGCGCCACTGGCTGATGAAAACCGAGCCTTCCGTCTTCGGGATCGACGATCTGGAGCGCAGGGGCCGGGAGCATTGGGACGGCGTGCGCAACTACCAGGCGCGCAACTACATGCGCGACGAGATGAAGCTGGGCGACCGCGTGCTGGTCTACCACTCCAGCACGGACGTGCCGGCCATCGTGGGCACGGCCCGCGTCGTGCGGGAGGCCTACCCGGATCCCAGCAGCTGGGACCCGGACAGCGCGTACTTCGACCCCAAGAGCGGCCCGGACACTCCGCGCTGGGTGATGGTGGACGTGGGCTTCGAATCCCGTCTCGCCGCGCCGCTGTCCCTGGCCGAATTGCGCGAGCTGACCGCGCTGAAGGGAATGCTGCTGCTCAAGAAGGGCATGCGCCTGTCCATCCAGCCCGTGACGCCGGCGGAGTTCGCGGCGGTGCTGCAACAGGCAGCGCGCAAGGCTGAGCGGAAGGGCAAGGGCGGATGAGCGGACTGAGTCGGCCGGGCAGCGGCGGCCTGATCCTTTGCGGCGGCCGCTCTACGCGCATGGGCTACGAGAAGGCGCGCCTGCGCTTCCCGGGGGGCACGCTGCTGGAGCGGGTGCTGGCCCATATGCGCGAGGTGGTGCACCCGGTGCTGCTCTCCCTGGCGCCCGGCCAGGCCACCCCGCGTCTGGCGAAGGACGTGCTCACGGTGAAGGACAGCATGGCCAACCAGGGGCCCCTGTGGGGCCTGGCGGAAGGCTTCCGCAAGCTCGCCCCGCACTGCGAGCGGGTGGTGGTGATGCCCGTGGACATGCCCTTCCTGACCCCGGAGTGGATCGCGCGGCTGCTGGACGAGCTGGCGGGCCACCGCGCCTGCCTGTACGAGCACGAGGGCTTCGCCAACGCGTTGACGGCGGCGTACTCGATGGAGCTGCTGCCCAAGCTGGAGGGCCTGCTCAAGGCGCACCGCATGCGCCCGATCTTCCTCAGCGAGGGGGAGGACGCGCGCGTCGTGCCGGTGGACGGCGCCGCGGCGCCCCCCGGCCGGCACCCGCTCACGGACATGGACACGCCGGAGGCCTACCGCGCTGCGCTGCTGAGCGAGGGCATCGGCCGCGCCGGCGCGGCGGAAGTGACCGTGGAGCTGCACACGCCGGCCTCCGCGGCCAACGTCTTCCCGGCCGGCTTCCTGGCGCTCTATGCCGACCGCGCGGCGGACGTGCTGCACTGGGCGCAGCGGCTCTACCCGGAGCTGCCCATCGAGCGGCCCGGCACGCGCCTGCTGCGCATGGAAAACAGGATGCCGGGCAGCGCGCTGGAAGCCGGCGCGACGCTCTGGCGGGGCGAGCACCTGCGCCTCGAGGTGGGGAGCGACGGAGCGTGATGAAACCGGCCATGGATCCTCGCCGCGCCGCGCAGCCGCCCCGGCGGAGCGCCGGACAGGACGAGCAGCCGCGCTGCCGCGCAGGAGTGCGGCCCGCCTGGCGCGCGGGAGCGCCGCTGCTGGTGCTGCTGCTGGCGCTGGGCAGCGCCCTGGCCGCCTGCAGCAGCCAGGGCGGGCGGCAGGGCCCGGGCGGCGTCCCCGCGGCGCTGGCGGCCAAGGTGTCCCTGGTGGTGGCGCAGACGCGCTCGCAGTTCCCCGAGCTTTCCGGCGCGGACATCCCCTACGACGCTATCACCCCGCCCGACGCGGCCTCCGCCGGCGAGCCGGAGCTGGCCCTGCTCGGCGACGGCGTGGGCGTGGAGCCCGGCCTGCAGACCGACGTCCGGCCGCGCGTGAAGGCCGCGCTGTACCTGGACAAGCACGCCTATGCGCGCGGCACCCTGGAGCTGACGCCGCAAGGCCAGCCCGCCGAGCGGTGGAGCATCGTCGCCTACGACCAGGTCGGCAGCCCCGGCAAGACGTTCAACTTCACCTACGTGATGGCCAACCCCGCCGGCCAGCTGCGCTACCTGGTGCTGATCGGGGGGCGCTACAGCAAGGATGGCGCGGACTGGCTGGGCTACGAGGGCACGCTGATCCAGCCGGGCCCGGACAATGACCTGGAACGCTGGACGCGCGCGTTCAAGCTGGACTTCGGCTACCGCCTGCCGCTGGTGCCCGCGCACCAGCCCAAGGTGGAGCGGGCCGAACGCCTGTTCGGCGAGCTGGGGCGCGACATGGCGCGCCTGGGGCGGCTGCGCGAGAGCATCTCCGCCGCGGAGGGCGACCTCGCCACCCTGCGCAACTCCGAGGTGCCGCCCGAGCAGGCGGCCGGCCGCGAGCAGCGCATTGCCGACGCCCAGTCGCAGCTCGAGGTGCAGCGCAGCGAGCGCGACGCGCTGGTGAACCGCACCGAGGCCACCTTCGTGGAGTACTACGGGCTGCGCCAGGCGATTGAGGGGGACTACGCCGCGTTCACGCGCAGCAACCGCTACCTGTGGCTGGATACGGACGGGCGGCAGGATTTCTACGACCGCTGGAAGGTGGTGGAGTACCACCATCCGCGCATCGACGCGCTGGTGAGCGACTTCCTCACCTACAAGGAGCACGGAGGCCAGGTGCTTGACGCCCGCAAGGCCGCCATGGCGGCCATCACGGCGCAGGACAACTGGGCGAAGGATCCCTCCCGCGCCGGCAAGACCCGGCCGCGCTAGAAGCCGTCGCCAGCATGGGAGCGCCGCGGCCCCCCAGCCCGGCCGCGCAGGCGCAGGATCGCCCGTGCCGCTAGAGGGACGACTGCAGGGCCAGGCGCGGGGCCAGCGCCATGAACTCGGCGCGCAAGGCGGAATCGGTGCGGAAGGAGCCGAGCAGGGTGGTCGTGATCATCACGCCGGGGTGGTTCACGCCGCGCAGCTCCATGCAGGAATGGGAGGCCTGCACGATGACGCCCACGCCCAGCGGATCCAGCTCGCTTTCCAAAAACTGGGCGATCTCGTGGGTCAGGTTCTCCTGCAGTTGCGGGCGCCTGGCGAAGTGATTCACCACGCGGGAGAGATTGGAGAGGCCGCAGATGTTTGCCTGCGGCAGGTAGGCCACGGTGGCCTCGCCATTGAAGGGCAGCAGGTGGTGGGCGCAGATGGACTTCACGGGGATGCGGTTCAGCGCCACCATGCCGGTCTGGTACCCTTCCTCCACCGGAAACACCTCCAGCGAGAAGTCCTTCTCGCGCAGACCCGAGCAGATCTCGTCGTACCAAGCCTCCGCCGTGCGGCGCGGCGTATCGCGCAGCTGGGGATGCGTCATATCCACTTGCAGTCCCTCCAGCACCAGCCGGAAGCCCGCTTCCAGTTTCGCCAGGTCCATGGTCGTCCCGGGATCGCTTGAGGGTTCGCTGCAAGGATGAGGAGGGGCGGCCCCGCCGGCCGCGCCCCAGGCTCCGCCGAATTAGCCTGAGCCCGGGGTGGGCTTATGTCAACCCGGCATTTGCAGGATGCTGCGCCACGCGGCGCCCCGCCGCTCAGCCCTGGGCCAGGGCCGGCGCGGGCGCGTCGAGCGGGCGGTTGCAGAAGAAGTTGACGAGCCGGTCGTGCTCGCGCCGGGCAT
Organism: bacterium; assembly: GCA_041477795.1. GTDB lineage: Bacteria > SAR324 > SAR324 > SAR324 > JACQKK01 > DATFMP01. Next base: position 13,249 of record JBGOUY010000054.1, on the reverse strand, counting down.
CCTCGTAGCCCAGCTCGATGAGGGCCCGCAGGTACTCGGTCTCGAAGAGCAGGTAGCTCATGAAGTCGTTGTCGCCTTCGGCCTGCACCACGTTCGCGAAGAAGCGGTGCATCGGATTGAGGCGTTGCCCGTTCCGGATGACGCGGTTGAAGATGTGGGCGGCGATGCGGCCGATGTCCTCGCTGGGCGTGATCATGAACGGCACGACGTTCTTGATGGCGGGCACCTGGCGCGAGCCGATCATCTTGGCGCTCCGGTTGCGGTTGACCCGCTCCAGGGCATCGGGGCCGAGTTCCTCCTGGAAGTCCCGGATGAGATAGTTGATGCGGCGCATCTGGTCCAGGTCGTAGTTCAGTTTGTCCAGGAACACGGTATTGAGCAGGTGCCCGGCGATGTTGCTGAAGCGGGGCTCGACCTCCACGCCGCGCCCGACGGTTCCCTCCGGGGCGGGGGCCGCGTGCTCGGAGCGCAGGGAGATCACCAGCAGGCGGTCCGCCCCCAGGTGAATGGCCGGGCTCATGGGCGTGTTCTGGCGCATCCCGCCATCCCCATAGTAGCGCCGGTTGATGCGGATCATCGGGAAGATGATGGGGATGGAGGCCGAGGCCAGCACGTGCCGTGGCGAAAGCTGGCACAGGATCGGCGGGTCGCCCCCGGTCGAATAGATCGCCTCGGGGTGCTTTTCGACAAAAAGGGCCAGGCGCCCGGTGTGCAGATGGGTCGCCGAGATCGTCACCGCCTCGATCTGGCGCCGCTGCACGTTGCGATGGAGCTGGGCGAAGGAGATGTTGCGCCGCATGTACGTGATGAACGGCGTCGTATCCAGCACCGAGCGGAAGGGGAAACTCGCGTTGGGATCCCATTTCTCCAGCGTGCGCTGCAGGCCGAAGAAGTTGGTGGCCATGAAGAACCCGCTCTTGACCAGGAAGCCCGCCAGCGCGCGCTTGTCCGCCCGGTAGATGTCCTCGGCCCGCAGATCCTCCCACAGCTTGCGGAGCTGCGCGCCCTGGAACAGCGGGTCGGCGGCCGTGGAGGCCAGGTGCGCCACGTTGATGGCGCCCACGCTGGTGCCGCAGTAGACGCTGAACAGGGGCTTGGTGGCGATCTCCCGCGGCAGCCGGGTGCGCAGGTAATAGATCACGCCGGCTTCGTAGGCGCCGCGCGCCCCGCCGCCCGAGAGAACGAGCGCGAACTTCGGGGATTCCTTTTCCGCCATCCTGCCTCTTTCACGCGGCCGACACCGGGAGGAGATGCTCCCGGCCCGGCGTGGGTCACCGGCGTCCCCCCGCCCCTAATTGAAACGCTGCAACTGGTAGAAACGGTTGCGCCCGGAAAGATCGCTCTCCAGGTAGAACGTCGGCCCGGGCACGAGCGGGCTCTGGTCCTCCAGCTCCTGCATCAGCAGGGTGATCTGCGAGCCCGACACATCCAGCCGCACGACGGGATGGTGGAACACACGGAAGTAGAAGTCGCTCACCACCGGGTCGCCCAGCAGCTTGAGGAAGAGCGATTCGTCGTTCCAGCGCGGCAGCACGCGGGGCTCGGGCAGGGGCTGGCTGAGGGCGCGTGGGCGCCGCAGCTCGTAGCGCTGCGGGCCCTCCAGCACCACCTGCCAGCGCGCGAGGGAGTTGCCGTCCGGGTACACGTGCACCTGCGCATCGGCGCTGGCCAGCGCCTGCACGCGCACGGTGAGGACGGCGTATTGCACGGCCCCGGCCAGCCCATAAGCGCCGGCCAGCACGAGCGTCCCGCTGACGAGCCCTCGCCGCCAGCGCGGCAGGGTCTCGGCCAGCACGAGGCCGCTGAAGGCCACGCCCAGCAGCACCAGGTGGCCCGCCGGGAGGATCGGCAGCATCACGCGCGCGCCGGAGAAGGGCGCCAGCAGCGGCCAGCCCACGGGCGTCAGCAGCGCCAGCAGCGCGTGCGCCGCATACCCCGCGCCCAGGCCCAGCGCCACGGCTAGCGCCCGCAGCGGCGTGGCGGCGCAGGCCACCAGCACCGCCAGCGCGGCGATCAGCCCCAGCGCCAGAAACGGCGCCTGCACGATCGGAGGCCGGCTCAGCAGGTCGATGCGGTCGACGGCGAGCAGATGGAACAGCGCGGTATCCAGGAAGGGCAGCAGCACGCCCGCCACGAATAGCAGGAGCCCGCCCCGCCCGAAGCGCCGCGCCGCGCCCGGGACGTGCCAGGCCAGGGCGGCCAGCACAATGGCCGCGCTGCTGTCCAGCATCAGGTCGCGCTCGATCATGGCGTCGCGTCCGGGGGGTGCAGCCTGCTCTGCGGGCCGGCGGGTGCCGGGGCGGGCCAAGCGGGGGCTAGAGCAGCCCCAGCAGGTAACCCGCGACGCCGGCCGCGCACACGCCCTGGTAGGCCAGGCATTGGGCCTGGCCCAGCTTCTTCATCTTCGGATCGTAGACGTAACTCCAGATGGGCGTCCAGAAATAGTACCCCACCAGTTGATCCTCGGTATTGTACAGCTTGTGGTCCTCGGCCCAGCCGATGAAGCGGCGCTCGTTGTCCGCCCGCACCAGGTACAGCGTCGCGCGGCCCTGGGCCAGCACGACGCCGATGGCGCCCCGCTGCACGCCGTCCAGGCCGGTCACCTCGACGAAGTTCGGATAGATCAGGGCCGTGCCGAGCGGCTTGTTCGCGGGATCCGCGATCTCCGCCTTGATGGGCGGGATGAGCGGCCTGCTCTGCGCCGAGAGCGGCGCGGGCGGCAGCAGCAGGGCCGGCAGCAGCGGCAGCAGCAGGGCCAGGCGTCTCATGCGGGCTCTCCGGGCCGGCGGGTTGGCAAACAGCGCGGGCGGTCCTCCATCCGTGCACGGTGCGTGCCGGTGGTGGCGCCGCCCCAGGTGCTGCGATGCCCGGCGCCGGCTTTCTCCCCTCCGGGGATCGTGCTACACCAGAAGCAGTCCTCCAACCGGCCCAGCCGAGCCGCTCCGCCGGGTCTGCCAAGGTGACCACCGGTCTTGGCCAACCAGCACCCGCGCCCGATGAATCTTAACGACCTCTTCCACGAAATCAAAGACGATCTGGCCCAGGTCGAGTCGCGGATTCATCGCCAGCTGGACACGGAAATCCCCCTGCTGAACGAGCTGGCCGCCTACATCCTGGACTCCGGCGGCAAGCGCCTGCGGCCGGCGCTGGTGATCTACTGCTCGCGCATGTTCGGCGGGGCGGACGAGCGCACGTACGTCGCGGCGGGCGCGCTGGAGTACCTGCACACCGCCACGCTGCTGCACGACGACGTGGTGGACGAGGCGGACACGCGCCGCGCCAAGCGGGCCGCGCGCAAGGTGTGGGGCAATCCGGCCAGCGTGCTGGTGGGCGATTTCCTGCTCGCCACCGCCTTCCGCAACCTCACCCAGCTCGGCAACCACGACGTGCTGGACACCATCTCGCACACGACCACGCTGATGGCCAAAGGCGAGATCCTGCAGCTCATCCGCCGCTTCGACTCGGCCACGGAGGCGGACTACCTGGCGATCATCATCAACAAGACCGCCTGCCTCTTCGCCGCCGCGGCCAAGATCGGCGCGGCCTTCGGCGATGCCTCGCGCGAGCAGTGCGAGGCCCTCTACGCCTTCGGCAACGACGTCGGCATCGCCTTCCAGATCGTGGACGATGCGCTGGACTACGCGGAGGACCGCAGCAAGGTCGGCAAGCCCTTCGGCATCGACCTGAAGGAGCGCAAGGTCACGCTGCCCCTCAGCCGCCTGCTGGAGGTGACGTCCGGGGCGCAGCGCGAAGCGCTGCTGGCCGTGCTGGCCAAGGAGACCATCGAGGACGCGGACGTGCACACGGTGGTGGGCATGATGCGCGACCACGGCGTGATCGCCTATACCCTGGGCGAGGCACGGCGCTACGCCGCCCAGGCGCAGTCGCACCTGATCACGCTGCCGGACGTCCACGAACGCCAGGTGCTGCACGAGATGGCGCGCCTGGTCGTCGAGCGGGATCACTAGACCCCATGCGCAGACCGCTGCCGCCCATCGCGCATCCGCTGTTGCTCCACGCGCGCGAAGTGCTGACGGAGCACCTGGCCGGCCGCAACTGGCGGCTGCTGGCGGCGGGGCAGACGCGCCCGTCGCGGGGCTGTTTCGTCTCGCTCAAGCGCGAGGGTCACCTGCGCGGCTGCATCGGCACCATCCTGCCCTCCCGCCTCACGCTGGAGGAGGAGGTGGCGGAGAACGCGCTGGCGGCCGCCACGCGCGATCCGCGCTTCTCCCCGCTGCGGGCCGCCGAGCTGGCCTTCGTGCACCTGTCCCTGGATCTGCTGACGCCGCCGGAGCCGATCCCCTCCCCCGCGGCGCTGGACGCCCGGCGCTACGGCGTGCTGGTGCGCGGGGGTTCGCGGCTGGGCGTGCTGCTGCCCGATATCCCCGGCGTGACCACGCCCGCCCAGCAGATCGCCATCTGCCTGGAGAAGGCGGGCCTTGCGCCCGACGCCGACTACACGCTGCAGCGCTTCGAGGTGGAGCGCTTCAGCGAGTAAGGCTTGCCAGAGCGGCGCGGCTCTGGAAAGATTGCGACACCAGCGGCAGCCGGACGCACCGCGCGGAACTCCCCGCCGGTCCACCGTCGGCGGTCGCGGCTGGCAGGATGCCACGAACCAGCAAGGATGCTGCGATGCCCCGCCCTGCTCCCCGTTCCGCTCCGACCCTCCTGCTCACCGCCGTGCTGATCGTGGCGGCGGGACTGGCCGGGCTGCCCCGCAGCGCCCGCGCCGATGACGCCGCCGCGCTACCGGTCACCACTCCCGAGAGCCTCGGCGTCCTGCCCGCGCCCGCCCTGGCCGCGGCCGGCGACGACGAGGAGGGCGGGCAGCCGGCGCTCTACCAGGGTCCCGCCGGCATCCGCCCCGGCCCGCGCCCGGAAGGTCGGCCCCTGCGGCTGTACCGTAACCGCAGGGTGGAGGGCCTGATGCGCTTCTTCCTGGAGCGCCGGCGCGACGTGCTGGAGCGGGGCTGGCGGCGCTCGGGCCGCTACCTGCCGATGATCCGGCGCATCTTCCGCGCCGAGGGCGTGCCGGAAGAGCTGGCCTACCTGGCGGCGGTGGAGAGCAACTTCAACCCCCACGCCCGTTCGCCCGCGCGGGCGGTGGGCATGTGGCAGTTCACGGCGCCCACGGCGCGCCTGTTCGGCCTGCGCCGCATGGGCAACTGGTACGATGAGCGGCTCGACCCGGAATCCTCCACCCACGCCGCCGCGCGCCTGCTCGCCTATCTGTACGACCGCTACGAGAGCTGGGAGCTGGCGCTGGCGGCCTACAATGCCGGCGAGGCGCGCGTCAACGGGGCCTTGGAGCGGGCGCGGCGCCGCGGGGAGCCCGCGGACTACTGGCGCCTGCGCCTGCCGCGCCAGACGCGGGGCTTCGTGCCGGCCTTCCTGGCCGTTGCGGCCATCATGGAGTCGCCCGCGGAGCACGGGCTCTCTGCGGAGGAGCGCGAGCCGGAACTGGCCGGCGAGGGCGTGGAGCTGCAGGTGGCGGCCACGCTGGCGGAGCTGGCCGGGCGGCTCGGGCTGGCGTCCGATGCGCTTGTGGAGCGCAATCCGGCCTGGCGCAGCGGCGTGGTGCCCCCGCTGGACACGGGGCTGGTGCTGCTGTGGGTGCCGCCGGGCTATGGCGCGCGGCTGCTGGCCTCCCTGGCGCAGCAGCCGCCTGCGCCCATCCCCTGGCTGAAGGTGACCGTGCAGGAGGGCGACAGCGCATCAACGATCGCCCAGCGCTACGGCGTCACCACCCGCGACGTGCTGACGCTTAACGGCATGCGCCGGAGCAGCCGTCTGGCGATCGGCCAGCCCCTGCTGGTGCCCGTGCCGGCGGATACGCCGCTGGTGCAGGCCGAGCCGCCCGAACCCCGCAGTGAGCCCGACGCGGCGGCCGTGCCGGCCATCACGCAGTTGCGGATGCACCGCGTGCAGTCGGGCGAATCCCTGTGGAGCATCGCACGCCAGTACGGTGTGCGCATGACCGAGCTGCGCACGTGGAACCGGCTGGCGGGCCCCGTGCTGCAACCCGACCAGGAGCTGGTCGTGTACCTGCCGAAAGATTTGACGGCGGCGCAGTAGCCGCCGTCCGGGGCGGGGCCGCGCTATTCTTGCAGCAGCGGCTTGAGCTGCTCGTCCTGCTCGGGGGTCAGGCCCTCGAAGGTCATGCCCACATTCCAGACCGGGCGGATCTTGCCGACGCGCTCGCACCAGACCACCTTGGCCGAGCACGCAAACACCACGGCTTCCGACGCTTCGTCCTGGTGCATCTTCAGCTCCACCACGTTGCCCTTCTCCAGCACGACCTCATCGAGGAACTGGATGCGCACGCCGTGGCGCGAGACGTCGCGCGAGGTGCCGCGCACGCGCTGCTTGCCCAGCGAGAGGGTGACGCCGGTCATGCGCTTGAAGCGCCGCTTATCCCCGCGCCGGTTGAATCGGTCGCCCCAGCGTTGGAACTGCTTGCTGCGGACGCGGTCCGACGTCATCACGGTGTAGAACGTGTAATCGTTGGGGAGTTCGCTCTTGAGCACGCCGGAATTTTCAAACCACCCCATCGAGCCGCCGCTGTACGGAATGTAGCGGCCCTCCTCGGTCGTCTCCCCGTCCGTAGCCGGCTGCTCGGGTTCCGCGGGCAGGGCGGCGGCGCCCGCAGCTTGTGGACTGATCTGTTCCGTCATGAGGCCCCTCGCAAAGGAAGCTCGCTCCTGTGTTTCATACGCGCGGCAGGCAGGGCGGGCCTTACCGTCCCGCGCCGCCGGACTGCGATCGGCCCTCATGCTATAACGGGATCGGCTTCAAAAATAAAGCCCGTGCCACGGCGGCGGCCCGGACCTCGCGCGACCTCGCGCCGGGCCGGCCGCGCCCCACGCCCGCACCGCCGGCGAAATGCGTTGCGCTCCACCGGGCCCTGGCATAATCTCAAAAATTGACTGTTCGTGGCCCACGGGCCGCCGGCGGCGGGCGCGGCCCCTCCCGCCCGGCGGCGCCAACCTTCAGCAGGAAGGCGCAGTGATGCCGGATTTCGAGCTGGACTTCGACAAGGCGGGGGGCCTCATCCCCGCGGTGGTGCAGGATGCCGAGACGGGCGAGGTGCTGATGGTGGCCTACCTGAACCGCGAGGCGTTCGAGCGCACGCGGGCGACGGGCCGCATGCACTACTTCTCCCGCTCGCGCGGCAAGCTGTGGATGAAGGGCGAGACCTCCGGCCACGTGCAGGAAGTGCGCGAAATCCGCGTGGATTGCGACCTGGATGCCGCCGTCTTCCGCATCCGCCAGGTGGGCGGCGCCGCCTGCCACACCGGCTATCGATCCTGCTTCCACCGGCGCCTGGAGCCCGATGGCGCGCTGACCCTCATCGAGACGGAAAAGGTGTTCGATCCCGCCCAGGTGTACTCGCAATGATCCTCAAGCTCGGCATTCCCAAGGGGAGCCTGCAAGAGGCCACCGTCGAGCTGTTCCGCAAGGCCGGCTTCAAGATCACCATTTCCGAGCGCTCCTACTATCCCAGCATCGACGATCCCAACGTCGAGTGCCTGCTCCTGCGGGCGCAGGAGATGGCGCGCTACGTGGAGCAAGGGCTGCTGGATGCGGGTCTGACCGGCCACGACTGGGTGGTGGAAAACGACGCCCAGGTGCACGAGGTCGCCAACCTGGTCTACTCCAAGACGGGCACCGGCAAGGCGCGCTGGGTGCTGGCCGTGCCGCAGGACTCCACCATCCGCTCCGTGAAGGACCTGCAGGGCAAGCGCATCGCCACCGAGGCGATGAACCTCACCCAGCGCTATCTGGATCGCAACGGCGTGCAGGCCAAGGTGGAGTTCTCCTGGGGCGCGACGGAGGTCAAGCCGCCCTACCTGGCGGACGCCATCGTGGAGATCACCGAGACCGGCTCCTCCCTGCGTGCCAACAACATGCGCATCGTGGAGACGGTGCTGGAGACCAACACCAAGCTCATCGCGAACCTGCAGTCCTGGGAGCAGCCGGAAAAACGCCGCAAGATCGAGCAGATCGGCATGCTGCTGGAAGGCGCCATCCTGGGCGAGGACAAGGTGGGCCTGATGATGAACGTGCCCAAGGCGAAGCTGGCGGCGGTGCTCAAGGTGCTCCCGTCCCTCAACACCCCCACCGTCTCGCCCATGACCGACGAGAACTGGGTGGACGTGCTGGTGATCCTGGAAGAGCGGGTAGCGCGCGATCTCATCCCGGAGCTCAAGCGCGGAGGGGCCCAGGGCATCGTGGAGTTCCCGCTGAACAAGGTGATCCCCTAGGCCGCGCCGGGTGCGGGCACCGGCCGCGCAGCGCCGGAGCGCGCACCGCTGGGGCGCGCTCCGCCGGGCGCCCTTCCGCGCGGGCGATATGTCCTTACACTAGAGGGATTTAGGTTGACAAAAACCCTGGATTTGCAATGCTAATCCATTCTTAGCGAACCCAACCGGACCCCGGGGCCGAACCCGAGTGCGTACCCCCTGCCGCTCCGCCCTGCGGCGGTGGGCGCACATTAGCGTGGCGGCCAAGCCGGAGCCCACTGACAAGGACCCACATGGCATCCGAAGAAGTCATCCAACAACCCCAAGCCCCCGCCGCGTCCGGGGAGGACACGACCACCGTATTCGTGGACGACGACGTAGACTTTGCCAAGATGTTCGAGGAGAGCCTGCAGCCCTTCAAGGAGCACCAGATCGTCAAGGGCCGCATCATCGGCATCTCCAAGGACTTCGTCACGGTGGACATCGGGTACAAGTCCGAGGGCCAGATCTACGCGGAGGAGTTCCTGGACGAGAGCGGCACGCTCAAGGCCCAGCTTGGCGACGAGGTGGAGGTGTTCCTCGAGGCCGTGGAGGACTCCGACGGCGTGGTGGTGCTCTCCAAGGAGAAGGCCGAGAAGCTGCGCATCTGGGAGGACGTGGGCCGCGTGTACGCCGACGGCGGCACGGTGGAAGGCGTCATCTCCTCGCGCGTCAAGGGCGGGCTCTCCGTCGACATCGGGATCAAGGCGTTCCTGCCCGGCTCGCAGGTGGACCTGCGACCCGTGCGCAACCTGGATAAGCTGATCGGGGAACGCTACGAGTTCAAGATCCTCAAGTTCAACCAGAAGCGGGGCAACATCGTCCTTTCGCGCCGCGCCCTGCTGGAGGTGGACCGCGAGGAACGCCGCAAGAAGACCCTGGCCATCCTCAAGGAGGGTGTGCTCATCAAGGGCTTCGTCAAGAACATCACCGACTACGGGGTGTTCATCGACCTGGGCGGCGTGGATGGACTGCTGCACATCACCGACATGACCTGGGGCCGCATCGTCCACCCCTCGGAGATGTTCTCCATCGGGGACGAGGTGGAGGTGATGGTGCTGAAATTCGACTCGGTCGAGGAGAAGGTCTCGCTGGGCCTCAAGCAGAAATTCCCCAATCCGTGGGATGCGGTCGCCAGCAAGTACCCGGCCCGCACGCGCATCACCGGCAAAATCGTCAGCCTCACCGACTACGGGGCGTTCGTCGAGCTGGAGCCGGGCGTGGAGGGGCTGATCCACGTCACGGAAATGTCATGGACCCGCAAGATCCGCCACCCCGCCAAGCTGTTCAACCTGGGCGACAAGGTGGAGGCGCTGGTGAAGGACCTGGACGTGGAGCGCAAGCGCATCTCGCTTTCCATCAAGGAAGCCGAGCCCAACCCCTGGGAGACGATCCACCTCAAGTACCCGGTGGGCACCGTCGTGCGCGGCAAGGTGCGCAACATCACCGACTTCGGCATCTTCGTGGGCCTGGAGGAGGGCATCGACGGACTCGTGCACGTCTCCGACCTCTCCTGGAGCCAACGCCAGCGCAAGCCTTCCGCCTTCGCCAAGAAGGGCGACGACATCGACGTGAAGATCCTGCACATCGATGCGGAAAAGGAACGGCTCTCGCTGGGCATCAAGCAGCTCACCGAAGATCCCTGGAAGCACCTGGAGGACAAGATCCACATCAACGACGAGGTCATCGGGCGCGTGGTGAACGTGACCGACTTCGGCATCTTCGTGGAGGTGATGGAGGGCGTGGAAGGCCTCGTCCACATCTCCGAGGTGGATCAGGACATCCCCAAGGAAAAGATCTCGGACTTCTATCCCATCAACTCCCTCATCCGCGCCAAGGTGCTGAAGATCGACGTGGATGAGCGCCGGCTGGGCCTGGGCATCATCGGCTTGGTGGAAAATCCGGAGGAAGTGGGCGAACACAACGAGGTGCTGCGCGGCGCACTCGCCGATGCCGGCATGATCCCGCCGGTAGAGGTGGAGTCAGGCGAAGGCGACGACGCCAAGTCCAAGCGCAAGGCCAAGGCCAAGGCCGAGAAGGCGGAGGGCGACAAGCCGGAGGGCGACAAGCCGGAGGACGAGGCGCCCGAGGGCACTGGCGCGCCAGCCGTCGCCGAATAACCGCCCCGCCACCCTGGCATCCACGCGGGCCGTCCCTCCGGCGCCCAGTCCACCCGGAGCCGGCCCGCGCACCGTTCCCGCTTGAATTCAGCCCCACCACCCGCAGCACCGCCCCGCCCACCGGCCCCGCCCGGGACGGCTCCCGCGGACGCCTATTGGGAGCTGGAGGCCGAACTGCACCCGGACGCGGAGGAGCTGTGGGGCCTGTTCTGCTTCCAGCGGGGAGCGCTGGGCGCCGAGGTGCTGCAGGAGAGTGGCCCGCGGCGCGTCGTGCGCCACAGCTTCCGCGCGGCGCCGGACGCCCCGGCCTGGCAGGCAGCCTTCGCGCGGGTCTTCCCTGCCGTGCCCGCGCCGCTGCGGCTGACCGTGCGCCGGCAGGCTGTGCAGCCGTGGGAGACCGCCTGGCGCGCCCACTTTACGCCCCTGCGGCTGGGCCAGCGCCTGCTGGTGACACCGCCCTGGGCGACGGGCGACGCCGCAGACACGGCCGCAGCGGAGACCGCCGCGGAGGAAGGGCCGGCGCGCCTGCGCATCGTGATCGACCCCGGCCAGGGCTTCGGCACGGGCTGGCACGCCAGCACGGCGCTGGCCCTGGAAGAGCTGGAGGCGGCCCTCACCGGCCCGGGGGCGCCGGCGGCGCTGCCCGCGCGCCTGCTGGACGTGGGAACGGGCTCAGGCATCCTGGCCATCGCGGGGCGGCTGCTGGGCGTGGCGCAGGCCTGGGCCTTGGACACCGACCCGGTGACCCTGCCCGAGGTGCTGCGCAATGCGGCGCTCTCCGGGCTGCGCCCTCCCCCGCGCGTGCTGCTGGGGCGGCCGGACTGCCTGCGCGGGCGCTTCCCGCTGGTGATTGCCAATATCGTGGCCGAGGTGCTGGAGCGGCACCGGGACGACCTGGCCGGGTTGACGGCACCGGGCGGATGCCTGATCCTTAGCGGACTCCTGGAGTCCGAGCGCACCCGGCTGATCGATGCCTATGTCGCCGCCGGACTGCGCCTGGAGCACGAACGGCGGCGCGAGGGCTGGATCGCCCTGCGCTTGCGCCGCCCCTGAATCCACCCCCTGCCCCCGCAGGCCCCCATGGCCCGGAAACGAGACGCGAGCAAGGCCCCCGCCACCGTCAGCTTCGAGGCGGCCATGAAGAAGCTGGAGGATGCCGTGCGGCGCCTGGAGGACGGTTCGCTGGGACTGGAGGAGTCGCTGCAGGTGTTCGAGGAGGGCATCCAGTGGAGCCGGCAGTGTCACCAGCGCCTGGCGGATGCCGAGCGCAAGGTGGAGCTCCTGCTCAAGACCGACAAGGAGGAACTGACCCAGGTCGCCTTCGACCTGGAAGAGGGCGAGGACGCCTCCTGACCCGCCGACGCGGCCACCCAGCGCCGCGGCCCAGCGCCCGGAGCCCGTTCCGGCCGCCTGAGCGCTCGGGGCCGGCCGCTCAACCCTCGCCCTCGCGGCGGAGCACCTCGCGCATGTAGGCCAGCAGATCGTTGCGGAACTCCTCGCGCAGCAGGCCGTACTCGATGAACGAGTGCAGGTAGCCCTGCGGCGTGCCCACGTCCAGGATCTTGCCTTCGAAGCGCTGCACCACCACTTTGGACTTGGCGGCGAGGCGCTGGATGGCCTCGGTCTGCGTGAACTCGCGGCCCTGCACGTCCTTGCGGGTGGCCTTGAGCGCCTCAAAGATCTCGGGCGCATACAGGTAGCGCCCGTAGCCCACGAGCCGGCTGGGCTCCGTGCCCGGCTTGGGCTTCTCCACCATCCGCCTGACGTACTCCACGCCGTCGCGCATCTCCGTCGTCATCACGCCGAAGCGGGAAATGTCGCCCGTGGGCACCCATTGGCCCGCCAGCACAGTGTTGCCGGTGCGATTGTACAGCGCGATGAGCTGGGCGGTCAGGTTCGGCCCCTTGATCAGGATGTCGTCCGGATACGCCACCACGAAGGGCGACCCGCCCGCGAACGGTTCCACGAGCAGCAGCGCATCGCCCGTGCCGGCCATCTGCTGCTGGCGCATGAAGAAGATGTTCACGTTGACCGGGAGGATCGACGCCAGCTTCTCCTGCGCACCGGCCTCGCGGAAGGTCGTCTCCAGCTCGATCTCGCGGTCGAAGTAGTCCTCCAGCGGTTTCTTCCGACGCGAGGTGACGATCAGCAGGTCCTCGATGCCCGCTCCCACCATCTCCTTGACGATGACGTCGATCGCGGGCGTGTCGATCAGGGGGAACATCTCCTTGGGGATGGTCTTGGTCGCGGGCAGGAAACGCGTCCCGTAGCCGGCGGCCAGAATCACGCCTTTCATGGTGTCCTTGAGGACAGGAGGGGGCTGGGCCCGCAGCGCCCCACGGGTTTACGGCAGGATTGCGGAAGCAATCGCAAGATACACCAGAATGCCCATCACGTCGTTCATCGGGGTCAAGAAGGGGCCGCTGGCCAGGCCGCGGATGACCAGGGACGACGACTGCACGCCCGTGTTGCCGCTGAGCGCCGCCAGCACCGGCTTGCGGCGCTCCACGGGCAGCAGATCCAGGGTATCGGCGCCGTCGTCCGGCTCCATGCGTTCGATGCCGGCGGCCGCGCGCCCAGCGGGGAGCTCTTGCAGGAGCGGCTCCAGGGCCGACGGGTCCAGCTTCACCGGCACATCGGCGGCCTGCTGGGGCTCCAGCAGCTCCAGCAGCTCCAGCAGCTTCTGCTGCTCGGTCAGGGAGCAGTGGTAGAACGCGTCGGCCAGCTCCACCGGCTCCGCCTCGCCCAGCAGGCCGCGCAACGTGGCACCGGGCTCCTCGCCCAGCAGGCTGCGGATCTGCTCCTCCAGCGGCGTCTGCGGCGGAGATTCCATGCCTGACCCGGGTG
>JBGOUY010000343.1:0-4146 GCA_041477795.1 bacterium | reverse complement strand
CCTCGTCCGTCTTGGCGGTCGTGTGCATGGAAATATTCATCCCGCGGATCTTCTCGATCTCGTCGAAGCTGATCTCGGGAAAGATGATCTGCTCCCGGATGCCCATCGTGTAGTTGCCGTGGCCGTCGAAGGACTTGCGGGGCAGCCCACGGAAGTCCCGCACCTGGGGCAGGGCCACGGAGATCAGCCGGTCCAGGAAGTGCCACATGTTGTGCCGGCGCAGGGTCGCCATCACGCCGATCTGCATGCCCTCGCGCAGCTTGAAGGCCGCGATGGACTTCTTGGCGCGGGTGATGGCGGGCCGCTGGCCCACGATGCGCGTCATCTCCGTCACGGCCGAATCGATGGCCTTGGCGTTGATGACCGATTCGCCCACGCCCATGTTCACGGTGATCTTCACCAGGCCGGGCACCTGCATCGGGCTCTTGTACTTGAACTCCTTGGTGAGCGCCGGGGCTACTTCCTGGCGGTACTTTTCCTGCAGCCGCGAGACCGGGGTGGGCAGGCGCTTCTTAGGCGCCGCCTTTTCCGCGGGTTTCTCGGCGGCCTTGGCGGCCGCCCGTTCTGCCTTCGCCATCTTGGTCTCTCCTCCGGTTCCGCGGGGCTTGTCGTGAAGCGCCGTTCCGCGGGCTTCGGGGTGTTTTTAGGTCACACTAGCTGGTCACACTAGCGGGTCACGCTAGGACTGGTTGTTCTTGCACGTCTTGGTGTCGCTGCACAGCTTGCGCACGCCCTTGCCGCAGGTCGGGCACTGGGGCAGCACGTTGGAGGCGTGGAGCGGGCCCTCGATGGACATGATCCCGCCCTTGTCGCCCTGCCGGCGCGGCTTGGTGTGGCGCAGGCGCATGTTCACGCCCTTGATCAGCACCACGCTGCGGCGCAGGTCCACCTTCAGCACCTCGCCGGACTGGCCCTTGGCCTTGCCCGCGATCACCTGCACCGTTTCGCCCTTCTTGAAGCGCGCCTTGGGCGGCGTCACCAAAGGCGCGGATCTCTTCGCTTTCTGCACGTCCTTCACCTCGTTCTTGCGTCCTCATCGGCCTGCCGCCGGCGGAAGCCGGCCCCGCCCAGCCCAAGCCGCCCCTAGAGCACTTCGGGCGCCAGGGACAAGATCTTGATGAACTGCCGCGCCCGCAGCTCGCGGCCCACGGGCCCGAAGATGCGGGTGCCCAGGGGTTCCTTCTTGGCGTCGATCAGCACGGCCGCGTTCTCGTCGAACTTGATGTACGACCCGTCGTTGCGGCCCACTTCCTTGGCCGTGCGCACCACCACCGCCTTCACCACGTCGCCCTGCTTGATGCGGCTGTTGGGCACGGCCTCCTTCACCGAGCAGACGATCACGTCGCCGATGGTGGCGTAGCGCCGGCGCGATCCGCCCAGCACCTTGATGCACATCAGTTCCTTGGCCCCGGTATTGTCCGCCACGCGGAGCCGGGTCTGCATCTGAATCATGGCTTCCTCAACTCGGCCTTCGGCGCCCTGGAACCCCGCAGGGGCGCCCGGTTCCTACGGCCTGGCGTGCTACACACCTTCGGCGCGCTTCACCACCTCGATCACCCGCCAGCGCTTGTGGGCGCTCATGGGGCGGCACTCCATGATCCGCACCACGTCGCCTTCCTTGACCGACCCGTCCTCGTTGTGGGCCATATACTTCTTGGTCTGCCGCAGCACCTTCTGGTAGAGCGGGTGCCGGATCGTGCGGTCCACGCGCACCACGACGGACTTCTGCATCTTGTTGCTCACCACCACGCCCTGGCGCACCTTGCGCATCCCGCGCGCGGCGTCCTCGGCGCTACTCTGCTGCTTTGGCGCTGCCGGCATCGTGTTTCTCGGTCAGGATGCGTTTTTCGGTCAAAATGCGTTTCTCGGACAATATGGTTCTCGCCCGGGCGATCCTGCGCCGCAGGTCGGGGATGGCGTGGGTGGCCGTGAGCTGCCCCACCACCTTCTCGCAGCGCGCCCGGAACAGCTCTTCTTCCCAGGCCGTCACCTTGCCCGCCAGTTCGTCGGGGGAAAGGGTGCGCATCTCGGTCGGCTTCATGGTCCGCTACTCTCCGCGTTTCAGGATCGTGGTCTGCAGCGGCAGCTTGTAGCTGGCCAGCGTCAGCGCCTTCACCGCCACCGCCTCGTCCACGCCGTCCATCTCGTAGACGATGCGCCCGGGCTTGATGACGGCGGCCCAGTGGTCCACCGCGCCCTTGCCGCCGCCCATCCGCACCTCGGCCGGGCGCCGCGTGATGGGCTTGTCCGGGTAGATGCAGATCCAGATCTTGCCGTGGCGCTTGATCTCGCGCGTCAAGGCCCGGCGGCCCGCCTCGATCTGTCGCGAGGTGAGCAGGCCCGCCTCGGTGGCTTGCAGGCCGTAGGAGCCAAAGTGCAAGCGGTTGCCGCGCACGGCTTGGCCGCGGTTGCGCCCCTTGTGCATCTTGCGGAACTTGGTCCGCGCCGGCATCAGCATCGTGTCATCCCCTCGCCGGAGCGGCCCGGCGGCGCACCGGCCGGGGCTGGTTGTAGTCTTCGCCCTTGTAGATCCACACCTTGACCCCGATCAGGCCGTAGGTGGTGAGGGCCTCGGCCGTGCCGTAGTCGATGTCCGCCCGCAGCGTGTGCAGGGGCACGCGGCCCTCGCGCACCCACTCCGTGCGGGACATCTCGGCGCCGTTCAGGCGGCCCGCTCCCATGATCTTGCAGCCCTGGATGTTCAGCCGCATGGCGGAGGCCAGGGCGCGCTTGATGGCGCGGCGGAAGGCGATGCGGCGCTCCAACTGTCCCGCGATGTTCTGGGCCACCAGCGCGGAGTCGATCTCCGGCCGTTTCACTTCCTTGATGTTCACCGTCACGTCGCGCTGCTGGTCCTTCTTGGCGTTGGGCTTGGCGATCAGCTTGACCAGGTCCGCTTTCAGCGTGTCCGCCGCCTCGCCCTTGCGCCCGATGATGATGCCGGGACGGGAGGCGTGGATCGTCAGCTTCACCTTTTGCGCGGCGCGCTCCACTTCCACCAGCGAGATCCCCGCGTGCTTCAGGGTGCGGCGGATGTGGTTCTGCAGCTTGGTGTCCTCTTCCACCAGGTTCGCGTACTCCTTCTTGTCCGCGTACCAGTGGCTGGTCCAGGACTTGGTGATGCCCAGCCTGAAGCCGATCGGATTGACTTTCTGACCCACAGTGCGTTCCTTTCCGTTGCCGCCCCGTCTAAAGGGGCAGGATGCTGGGCTAGCCCACCATCAAGGTGATCTTGCTCGTGCGCTTGCGAATGGGGGACGCCCGGCCCATGGCGCGCGGCCGGAAGCGCTTCAACGTGGGACCCGGGTCCACATAGGCCACCTTCACCTTCAGGCTGTCCACGTCGAAATCGGCCGCGTTCTTCTGCTCCGCATTGGCAATGGCGGACTTGAGCAGGTTCTTCACCACCGGCGAGGACTTCTTGGGCAGGTTGTCCAGGATGCCCAGCGCCTGCACCACCGGCCGCCCGCGGATCAGGTCCACCACCAGGCGCACCTTGCGCGGGGAAACCCGCACGCTCTTGATGGAAGCGCGGTAGAGCGCCTTGCCGCCCGGTTCCTGCGCGGCTTTCGTTTTGGTCTTCTCTTCTGCCATAACGCTCTCGATTCTTCCGTCGCCGGGCCGCTCTAGGTCGCCGCCGGCGCCGGTTTCTTCACGGCCGCCCGCTTGTCCGATACCTTGGAACTGTGCCCGCGGTAGGTGCGCGTGGGTGAGAACTCGCCCAGCTTGTGACCCACCATGTTCTCCGTCACGAAGATGGGGATGAATTTGTTGCCGTTGTGCACGGCCAGGTTCACGCCCACGAATTCCGGCAGGATCACCGAACGGCGCGACCAGGTGCGGATCAGCCGCCGGTCGTCGGTTTCCTTGGCCCGCGACACCTTGGTCAACAGATGGCCGTCGACGAAGGGTCCCTTCTTCAGTGATCGTGGCACGTCGCTTCTCCCGATGCTGCTTGGCCGGAGGTCAACCCCCCGGCGCGTGTTCCGCGGCTCCGCCCGGCAGGCTACTTGGCCCGGCGGCGGACGCGGTACTTGTCCGTGCGCTTGTTATTGCGGGTGCGGTACCCCTTGGTGGGCGTGCCCCAGGGGGAGACCGGATGGCGCCCGCCGGAAGTCTTGCCCTCGCCGCCCCCGTGGGGATGGT
>JBGOUY010000274.1:0-5834 GCA_041477795.1 bacterium | reverse complement strand
GGCTCAGGAGCCACCAGCCGCCGTAACGGTGCCGATCGGGAAGCCGCCCCCGGCGCCCTGCCAGAGCAGGTAGGAGCGGCTGCCCAGCAGCCCGTCGCCGTTGCGCGCCACGATGCGCAGCAGGTTGCGCCCGGGCTCCAGCTCCAGCTCGATGCGCAGCGGCTGCTCGCGGCCCGCGCCGGGTGGCAGCGTGACGACCTGCACCTTGCGGCCATTGCGGTAGAGCGCCAGGTCGCGCAGGCCCGCCTCGTCCCAGCCCCGCCCCAGCAGCAGCACGCGCGAGGCCGCCAGGGGCGTCGCGGGCACGGTCAGATCCACCTGCGGCGCTTGCAGCGCCAGGCGCGGGAGGGGCTCGCCGGGGCGCAGGGAGAAGCTCCAGCTCAACTCCTGGGCGCTGAGACGATCGCTCATCAGGTTGAGCCGCAGCGCCAGCGCCGCGGGCAGGGGCGGGCCGCCCAGCTCCAGCAGCAGAAAGTCGATCGCCGCGCCGCCCGGGGGCAGGGAGGCGAAGGCGCGCCAGGGGTGCAGCAGCCGGAGCGCCTCGCCCGCCTCGCCCCCCAGCCAGTAGCGGCCGCTGCCGGAGGGGCCGCTGCCCTCGTTGCGCACCCGCACGCGCAGGGCGAGCACCTCGCCCGCCTGTGCGCGCCCGTCGCCGTTGCCCCGGGAGCCGCCGCTGCCGTCATCGAAGGCGGCCAGCTCGATACGCAGCCGGGACGGGGGCGGAGCCGCCAGGGGAATCAGCACCGTGGCGCGATAGTGCAGCCGGCGCTGGCCATCGTAGATGCGCAGGCGCAGGGGCTCCAGGCCCTGGGGCAGGTCGGCAGGCAGGGCCACCTCCGCGCGCACCTGCACCGTCTCGCCGGCGGGCAGGTGCCCCACGGGCAGCTCCAGGCCGTCCAGCTCCGGCGCGGCGCTCTGCGCCACGACCAGCACGCGGTGCAGGGGCAGGACGCCCGCATTGCGCAGGGTGAGCACCAGCCGCAGCTCGCCGCCGCCGGGCACCCCCGCGCCTTCCGGCAGCGGGGCCCAGGCCGCGTCCGCGGCCGGCCGCGTCTCCAGCTCCACGCGCAGCAGCTCCACCGGCCCGCCATCGTCCCCGTGGCCCGGGCGCCAGTCCACTCCCTCTGATGCGAGGCGCTGCGCGATGGCCTGATCCTGGCGGCGCCGCTCCTGCAGCGCCCAGTCCAGCGCCTGGTTGAGGAGCACGGCCTGGCCTTGCGGGGCGTTGAGCAGCAGCAGGCGCCGGGCCAAGCCCAGCGCATAGTCGCCGACTGTGCCGCCGGTCGTCGCGCCGGCCGTGGCGCCATCCGGGGCGGTGGCGCCCGCGGAGGCGTCGCCCTCCAGGTAGGGCAGCTCGCGCACGGGCTGCGAATTGCCCGGCACCTCGCCCGCGGCGGCGATGGCGCCCTCGGCGCCCCCGACGCTGAGCCCCGTCGCCGTGGCCAGCAGCCCGCGGTAGCGCGGCGGCGCGGACTGCAGCCGCACCGGGCGCAGCCACAGGTGCGGGAGGATGCCGTGCTCCTCGCCGGAGCGGCCGCCCGGCGGATAGAAGCGCGCCACGGTGAGCTTGAGCGCGTTCCCGCCCGAGAGCGGGAAGACCGACTGGACGGAGTTCTTGCCGAAGGTGGGCTCGCCCACCAGCAGCGCGCGGTGATTGTACTTGAGCGCGCCGGCCACGATCTCCGCGGCCGAGGCCGTGCCGCCGTTGACCAGCACGATCAGCGGCGCGCTGCTGATGCTGCGGTACCAGCGCGCGAGCACGGGGCCGGACTGGATGCGCGGCCCGCGCAGGGTGACGATGGTGCCGCGATCGAGGAACAGGTCCGCCACGCGGATGGCCTGCTCCAGCATCCCGCCCGGGTTATCGCGCAGGTCCAGCACGATGCCCAGCAGGCCCGGGCTGCCCACCTGGAAGTGCTGGAGCTGCTCGGTCAGCTCGGCCGTGGTCGACTCCTGGAAGGAGCGCACGCGCACGTAGCCGATGCGATCATGCCCGCCCTCGCGGAGCACCCGGCCCGAGACGCTGGCGAAGTGCAGGTCGGTGCGGCGCAGCAGCAGCGGGCGCGGCACGGCTTCCCCCGGGCGCAGGATCAACAGGCCGACCTTGCTCCCGATGCGGCCACGGATCAGCCCCAGCGCCTCCTCCACGGGCAGGTGCAGCGCGGGCTGGTCGCCGATCTGCAGCAGGCGGTCGCCCGCCTGCACGCCGGCGCGCTCCGCCGGCGAGTCGGGCAGCACGGATTCCACCGTGAGGCGCTGCTCCTGCTGCGCCAGCAACATGCCGAGCCCCCCGATGCGGCCCGAGGCCTTGCTCTGGAAGTCGCCGAAGGCCGCGGCGCTGAGCAGGCCGGAGTGGGGGTCCAGCGCGTGCAACAGGCCCTCGGCGAGGAGCGCATTGAGGTGCGGCGGCACGTCCCGCGGCGCGAGGCTGGCGACGATGAAGTCCCGCACGGCGCCCAGCAGCGTGCCCAGCCGCGTCAGGTCCGCGTCCGCGGGCAGCTCGAAGCGGCGCTCGGCCGCGCCCACGCGCACGCGCAGGGCCTCGCCGCTGCGCTCGACCAGCAGGGGCGGGATGGCCTCGCTGGCCGCCTGCAGCGCGCCATCGACCAGCAGGCCGGGCTGCAGGCGCTCATGGGCCTCGTACTCCTCGCCCAGCACGCGCAGCACCTCGCCCAGCTCCACGCTGCCGGCGCCCGGCGGGGCGGCCAGGGCCGTGCCGCTGGGGCCAAGCGGGTTGCCGCCGGCGGGGCCGGCCAGCAGCGCGAGCAGGATAGGGAGGAGGAACCAGCGCATGGAAGCGGTCCAATGGCTGGGGGGAGGGGCGGCCGTGCAGCGCTCGCCGCCGTCGGGCCGTCAGGCGCTCTGGGCGATCTCGCGCGGCAAGGGGCGCTCGCCGAGCAGCCAGGCGAAGAACTCGTTCACCGAGGGCCGGTGCGGCTCATCCACATAGTAGAATGAAACGCCCCGATCTTCAATTTCCCAGAACTCCTTGGACTGCGTGGCGAAGAGCTCGGCGCGCACACTGGCCAGGAACGCGCGGTTCTCCGCCGTCATGTCGTCATGGATGCGCTTGGCCAGCTCCAGCCGCCCGGCGCGGATGAAGAAGCCGGCCAGCATGGCCTGGCTCTTGCGCACGCCGCGCATGCGGGTCAGCTCCTCCTTGGTCTCCGCCGCCTGGTCCAGCTCCAGGAAGATGTCCAGCAGCAGCTCGGCCGTGGCCGGGGCCTCCACGAAGGCGCGCTCGATCAGCACGCGCAGGTCGTAGGAGATGGCATCGATGATGAAGTAGATGCCGCGCCGCAGGCTGTTGTGCGCGTAGTACTTGAGGTGCTCGCCCATGCGCTGCACGATCCCGGGCCGGTGCAGCAGGGATTCGCACAGCAGCCGGTACTGGTAGAGCACGTGCACCGCCGAGCGGATGTCGCGCTCGCTCAGGGCGTAGGTGATGAGCGTGTTGAGGCCCTTGATGAACAGCTCCACGGTCTCCAGCCGCTCGTTGTCCGAGCCGGCCTGGGCCATCTCGCGCAGGCCGCGCGCCACGTAGCTGTTCACGTCGCGCGCCTTGCGCAGGGAGGTAATGAAGGTGATCTCGCACTGCTTGTAGAGCTCCATCTCCAGCCACGTGCGGCGCTCCACCAGCTCGCGCCAGACGTCCTCGGAGAGGCCCACGATGTGGTTGGCATCCACGACGAACCAGGCGCCGGGCAACGCCGCCTTGCGCCGCAGGTAGAACGTGGCGGCCTGCTTGATGGAGTCCACGCAGTACATGGCCAGCACGATGTCCGACTGCGCCAGCGAGGACAGGGCGATGTCGCTGATCTGCCGCAAGGAGTTGGACACCTCGCCCTGCGCCCGGGCGATGCGCTCGGGGTTCGTTGCGGCGTCGTTCAGGGAGGCCTCGATGGAGCTCTCGATCTTCTGGATGATGTGCCGCGGCTGCAGGAACACGAACACGTACTGGAAGTACGGGATCGCCACGACGATGGAGATCGTGGAGAGCACCACGTACAGGCCCACGCTGACCCGCGCCTCGCTGCCCTGCTCCAGCACGTTGCAGAGCCAGTAGCCGTAGATGAGCGGCACCACGTACACGAAGAAGATGAGGACGTTGAAGGGATCGGCGAGGAACAGGTCCACCACGCGCGAGGTGTACCGGGTGGCGGAAAGCTGTACGATGATGGCGACGACCGTGATCATGATCGCGAAGATGCCCGCCACGACCTGCAGCACGTTGAGGATCACGTCCCGCGCCACCAGCGGGTCGCGCACGAAGATCCAGTTCTGCACCAGCGGCGCGGCGGCGTTGGGCGCCAGCCACAGGTCCGCCAGCCGGCCCAGCAGCAGCAGCCCGATGGTGACGGCGAGTGTCACCGCCACGGGCGTGAGCCACAACAGCATCGTTCTGCGGTGAGTTCCCATGCTGGCCGCGGGATCGAGCGGGCGTGCGTCCCAGGCGGCGCCCTGGCGGAGTGGCAGGCACCGGCTAGCGTGCCCACCGGGGGCGCTGGCTTCTTATAGTGAATCCGGGGTGTGAATTCAATGCGGTATCGGCTGCAGCGGCAGAAAAGCGGGGCGCTCGCGGTGCACGATTCCGCCTACGCGGAGACGATGCATCCGGGCGAGGGGCCCTGGGCGGAGGCGACCGGGCTGTACGTGCAGGGCAGCGGCCTGGCCGCCGAGCTGTGCGCGCGCGGCCCCGGGAGCGCCGCGCCGGTGGTGCTCTTCGACGTGGGCCTGGGCGCCGCGGCCAATGCCCTCGCCGCCATCGCCTGCCACGAGGAGCAGCGCCGGCAGGGACGCCGGCCGCGCGGGCTGCGCGTCGTCAGCTTCGAGGCGGAACCGGCCGGCTGCCGCTTCGCCCTGGAGCAGGCCGAGGCGCTCGGCTATCCGCGCGGGCACGAGCCCCTGCTCGCCGCGCTGCTGGAGGCCGGCCGCGCGGAGAGCGGTGGCGGGGCGCCGGCCGGCGGAGTGACATGGGAGCTGCGCCTGGGCGACTTCCAGCGCACCCTCCGCGAGGAGCCGGAGCGGGCGGACATCATCTGCTTCGATCCGTTCTCCCCGCGCGCCAATCCGGAGATGTGGAGCCTGGCCACGCTGGAGGCGCTCTACCAGTGCCGCCGCCGCGCGGGCTGCACGCGCCTGCTCACCTACAGCATCGCCTTCGGCGTGCGCGCCGGGCTGCTGCTGGCCGGTTTCTTCGTGGGCGACGTGCCCCGCGAGGCCTCGCAGGGCGGCATCCGCCGCGGGGGCACGCTGGCGACCACATGGTTCGCGGACCTGGAGCGACCGCTGACGCCGGCCTGGCTGGCGCGCTGGCGCCATGACCGCGAGCCCTGGCCCCCGCTCACGCCGCCCGGCGCGTACCGGGCGCTGCGCGAGCGCCTGCTGGAGCACCCGCAGTGGGCGCAGATGGCCGGCGCCGCCGCCGAGGAGGAGGCGACAGAGCCGGCGCCCGCCCGTCGCCCGCACCCCGCGCGCCCGGCGCGCCTGCGCGTCCACCGGCCGGAGCGCCCAGAGCGGGTGAGCCGGCCAGACCTGCCGGAACGACCCGAGCGGGTGAGCCGGCCAGATCTGCCGGAACGACCCGAGCGGGCGAGCCGGCCGGGCCGCTCGCGTCGCCGGCCGAGGCGCTGACGGGCGGCCCGGCAGACGCCGCGGTTGAGGGAGAGACGGCTACCGCAGGGGACTCAGCGGGCGCGGTAGCTGGCGCGGCGCTCCAGCAGGCGGCTGCTCTGGGCGGCATCGAGGCCCACCATGCGGGAGCCGAAGCGCCAGTTGAACGCCTCCACCTCCCAGCGCACCGCATCGTCGGCTGAGCGGCCGGGCAGGCGGGC
>JBGOUY010000138.1:0-10921 GCA_041477795.1 bacterium | reverse complement strand
GCCCCGGCCCGCATCCTGCGGGCCGGCCCTCTCCTTTGGAGAGGGTAACTGCAAGGGCGCCTCACTCCCGCCCGGCTTGCGCCGGGCCTCCCCTCTCCCGTGAGCCCCGCTTGCGGCGCGAACCGACAGCGCCGATGGAGAGGGGCGCACCTCCGCGCGGGGAGCCGGCGTCAGCCGGCGAGGGCCTGTCCCGAGCGAAGTCGAGGGGATGAGGCCGCGGCCGCCGGGCGCCGCAAGCGTGATCTGGCTGGCTCCGTGCCCCGTTCAGTGCTTCGTCCACGCGCTTGAATAGCCGCATCAAGAAAAAGTGTCGGGTACTCAGCCGGATGGCGGGGAGTGCAGGGAGGAGAAGTCGGCAGGGAGGGGTCGCCTTCGGGTTCCCGGACGGAACCTAGTCCTCCAGCAGCACCACGTGGCGCCGGGCCACGCCCAGCGTGACAGGTTGCCCGGCGACGACACCCTCGCGGCGGGTGGATGTGGCCACCAAGCTCTGGCCATCCGCCAGAACCACCACGTGGTCTACGTTGGTGCCGCGGTAAATCACATCGAGCATGGTGCCGGAGAGCCGCACCTCCGCGTCGGCTTCCCGAGGGGCGATAAGGAGGTGCTCGGAGCGGATGGCCAGCCCCACCGGACCAGCGCGCAGGGTCCCTGCGACTTCGCGCTCGACGGTCAGCTCGCCGCCGGCCAGCCGCAGGCGTGCCGTGGCATCCTCCACGGCCACCAAGTGGGCATCCAGGACGTTGCAGCCCCGGAAGAACCGCCCCACGAAGCGCGTGCGAGGGTGCGTGAACAGGCGCTCGGGAGTATCGCACTGCACGCAAATCCCCTCGCTGAGCACGGCGATGCGGTCGCTCATAGTGAGCGCCTCTTCCTGGTCATGGGTGACGTACAGGAAGGTCGTGCCCGTCTGCCGCTGGATTTGCTTCAGCTCGTTCTGCATTTCCCGCCGGATCTTCTCGTCCAGGGCGGAGAGCGGCTCATCCAGTAGCAGCAGCTTTGGGCTGGGAGCCAGCGCCCGCGCCAGAGCGACCCGCTGCTGCTCGCCCCCGCTGAGCAACACCGCACTCTTGGCGCCCATGCCGGCCAAGCCCACCATTTTCAGCAGCCCTTCCACTCGCGCGCTGATCCGCTCCCGTGGAAGATGCCGGGCCTTGAGTCCATAGGCCACGTTCTGTGCCACGGTCATGTGTGGAAAGATAGCGTAATGTTGGAACACCATGCCCAGATTGCGGTGCCAGGGTGGGACGCCCGAGACGTCCTCTCCTTCGATGAAGATGTGGCCGTCATCCGGCCGCTCCAACCCTGCCACGATGCGCAGGATGGTGGACTTGCCCGAGCCGCTGGGCCCCAGGAAGGTGAAGAACTCACCACGTGCGACGCTGAGGGACAGCCGGTCTGCCGTCACCACGTGGTCGAACCGCTTGGAGATGGCTTCCAGGCGCAGGATAGGGTCGGTCATGGGCTCATCGGTGCGGCCGCGCCGCAGGCCTGACGCAGCACGGCTGGCTCGCGCGCGGGCTCAGGCCCGCGCGGATAGGGTCGTTTCGATGACGATGCGAACGGCGTCAACCATCGTCTCCAGGGACATTGAGGCCAAATCGGCCCGTTGGCCCAGCTCCAGCGAGCGCCCCTCCTGCACATCGGCCACCAGCAGAGCCACCTGTTGTGGCAGGTAGGGTAGGTGCACGAATCCGCCCGGGGCGCCATTGCCCAGTTCTTCCAGCGCCTCCAGCTCCGAGTAGAGCGTGGCGTTGCAGAGGAAGGTGCCCGCCGTGCTCGACAGGCGCGTTGGGATGCCTGCCTCCAGCAGCCGGCGCTGGATCGCGCGCAGCGGCAGCGTGGCGAAGCGCGCGGGCGCACCCTGCGCGTGCACTGGAGCGCTTGTGAGCAGGTGTCCCTCGTTGTCCGGAATCTCGAAATCTGCCAGGTTTACGCCCACCTGCTCCAGCCGGATCATCGGCTCGCCGGGCCACAGGCCCAGACACACCATGGCAGCGGGCCGGGTCTGCCCCACGAGTGCGCGCACCCGCTCCCGCAAGCCGGCAAACGACACGGGCAGCACGCTCCCCGTCACCTCGGCGCCGGCGATGCTGCTTGCGTTCAACCGGCGTGTGACCTCGGCGGCGGGATTGACGCCCCGGCCGCCGTAGGGTTCGAAACCGGTCAGGAGAACGGTCCGCTTGCGCATTGTCTGTCCGCCCCAGCTGAATCTCCAGGAGACTCCGGAAGTCCGCGCGCAGCCGCAGTCCGCCGCCTGCGGCGCTGGCCCGGGACGCGTGCGCCTGTGCAGCCCCGCGGGCGAGCGGAGCCCGTCACCTTGATTGCTAGACCAACCGTTCGGCGATGACCAGGGGTCGCCCGACATGCCCCTGGTTGTTGTACTACATTGAGAACTATTCCCCGCACGTTCCAACCACCGCTGTGGCGATGCACGACGACACGCCTCCCGGGCCTTTGGACCTGCCGAACGCCCGATTGCGCAGTTTCCTTGGCAAGACACCGCTCACGAGACGGGCGGGCTTTTCCGGCATGGCATTCCTTCCATCCACTGTGGCGCGAATCGGCCTGACGCCAGGCGGCCTGTCGGTGGGCGTGCAGATCATCGGACCCGAGTACGGGGACCGCACGTGCATCGAGTTCGCCCGCCTGCTGGAGCGCGAATACTACGCCTTCGTCCCGCCACCGGGATACGAGTAGAGGGCGCGGAGTTATGGTTGCTTCCCGCCTCTGAGAGGAATGGTGCGCAAAGTGCGGGCCCCACCGTCACATACCCCGTCACACAATGCTGTGTGATACCGGGGCATACCGTGGCTATACCGTTGCAAAGGCCGTAGCACGCAGGTGACTGATCGAATTCATAACATGCTGTAACCACAAGAGTTATCAGCGAGCGGAGTTCGAGTCCCGCCCTCGGCATAGACACGCAAGCCTTCCATGCGGCGCCTTCACCGGCGCCGAAGCCTACTACGCCACAAGCCTGCACGAGCACGTCCACTGGACGGTTGATGCTTCACGGCTCAACCGGCACGAGAAGTGGGCACCGTTCGGCAGCGAAGCCTACGGCTGCGAAGAACTGGTGGCCGAGCTTGGCGCGGCCTTCCGGGGCGCGGAATTGTCGATCCGGGGCGAATTGGAGCATCACGCAAGCTACCTGCAAGACTGGCTTGGCTTTCTCAAGCAGGACAAGACCGCCTTGTTCCGCGCGGAAGCCGACGCGAGCTGGGCGGCGGAATACTTCCATTCCCTCCAACCTGCAGCGAACGCAGACCGGGCTGCGTGAGCGGCCCAAAAGAAGCGGCGCTCCGCGGGGGAGCGCCGTGACCCGCTGCACTGCTAGCCGGACGACTCCGCTGTCAGCAACATTTCAGAATGCCTATGAATCGGTCACGGAACCGGACCTTGTTGAGGACATTCGGAAGGATGCGATTCCGCTTGGACTCCCGTAACACGCTGATGTGGTACACATATGAAAAGAAGCGACTCGTTCCAGTACCCGGACCTTGAAACAGAGACACCATGAAGGCAATCGTGCAAGACACGTACGGCTCACCCGATGTTCTGGAGCTCAGGGACATCGACAAGCCGGCGGTCGGGGCGGACGACCTGCTCGTGCGGGTGCACGCCGCTGGCGTCGATCCGGGCGTCTGGCACCTCATGACAGGCCTGCCGTACCTGGTTCGCATGATGGGCTTCGGGCTCCGCGCGCCCAAGGACCGCGTTCGGGGCAGGGATGTCGCAGGGCACGTCGAGGCGGTTGGCAAGAACGTGACCCAGTTTCAGCGGGGCGATGAGGTGTTCGGCATCTGCGAAGGCTCCTTCGCCGAGTACGCGTGTGCTCGAGCGGACCGGCTCGCGCTAAAGCCGGCAAACCTCACCTTTGAGCAGGCGGCGGCCGTCCCCATCTCCGGTCTCACGGCCCTCCATGGTCTTCGCGAGAGCGGGCAGGTACAGGCGGGACAGAAGGTGCTGATCATCGGCGCGGCGGGAGGCGTGGGGACGTTCGCGGTGCAACTCGCCAAGGCGTTCGGGGCCGAGGTCACCGGCGTGTGCGGCCCGGACAAGCTGGACCTGGTCCGTTCCATCGGCGCGGACTTCGCGATCGACTACACCCGCGAAGGATTCACGGACGGGGCGCGGTGCTGGGACCTCATCCTGGACACCGCGGGCAGGCGCCCCCTGTCCCAACTTCGGCGGGCCCTCACGCCCAAGGGGACCCTTGTCATGGTCGGGGGTGAAGGCGGAGGGCGGTGGTTGGGCGGTTTTGAACGCCAACTCATGGCCCCCCTCTTGTCGCCGTTTATGGGTGTTAGGCTGATCGGGCTGATGCCGATGGAGCGCCAGGAGGACCTTCAGTTCCTAAGAGAGCTGATCGAAGCCGGCAAGGTCACGCCGATCATTGACAGAACGTACCCGCTGAGCGAAGTCCCCGAGGCCATCCGGTATCTGGAAAAAGGCCACGCACGCGGCAAGGTCGTCATCACCGTGTGACGCGCAGGACCCGCATTGACAGGCATCCGGAGGGTCTGCAAGACTTTGCCAGCGTGAAGCCCTTACCCGTGGGACCTGGTGGGGGGCCGGCCCTGACTGCTCGCGCAAGCGAGTTGTGGGCGGTGCCAGGTCGCACACTGCCCATGGCGCGAACCAGCCACCCGGCGGGCACCCGCGTGCCACCCGCGCCTACAAATACTTTCGTACGGAGGTGGCCCCAATGTTGCGAAGACGAATCCTGATCGCACTCACGGGTGCGCTGGTGCTGGCACTGGCGGCTCCCGCGAGCCAGAGTTACGCGCAGAAGCGTGGCGGCGTGCTGAATTGGTTCGCTTACGGGGACCCGGCCCGCCTGGACGTGTTCGTGGAGAACGCGCTGATCAGCCAGCAGGCGGTGGCGGGGGTATTCAGCGGACTCTTGCAGGACAGCCCGGACGATCCCAGCCAGATCGTCCCGGACCTGGCCACATCCTACGACGTGAGCAACAAGGGCAAGACCTACACATTCCATCTGCGCAAGGGCGTGAAGTGGCACGACGGCAAGCCATTCACGTCCGCGGACGTCAAGGCCACAACGGACCATATCTTCGATCCCCAGACCAAGTCGACCCGCTGCGGCCCGATGCTCGCGCCGATGGTGGATAAGGTGACGGTGGTGGACGACTTCACGGTGCGGTTCGACCTGAAATTTGCGGCCGCGCCGTTCATCCCTTCCGTAGCTTCGGCCTGGTGCCGCATCGCGGCCAAGCATATCCTGGAGCGGGATGGCAACCTGCAGCAAGCCAAGAGCCAGATCGGCACGGGTCCGTTCAGGCTGAAGCGCTATGAGCGCGGAAGCATCATCGAGTGGGAACGCAACCCGGACTATTACGATCCGAAGCTGCCCTATCTGGACGGTCTCAAACAATACATCCTGGTGGGATCGGCGCGCCAGCTCGCCGCCGCCAAGGCCGGTCAGATCGACGCTTGGGATTCCTGGCCGCCCATGGACCGGAGCCAGTGGGAAGAGCTCAAGGCAGCACGCGGCGATTCCGTTGTCACCTACCGCTGGCCCATCAATACGCTGTGGGCCGTGCACCTGAACACCGTCAAGCCGCCTTTCGACAACGCGGACATGCGCAAGGCGGTCCACCTTGCGCTGGATCGCCAGCAGTTGGTCGAAAAGGGCCTGGAAGGGGCCGGCACCCCCTGCGCCATTCTCGACCCCAAGCTGTACGGGGAATACGCGCTGCCGCTGGATGAAGTGATGAAGATGCCCGGTTGCCGCCCAGACAAGGCCGCGGATATCGCCGAGGCAAAGAAGCTTGTCGCCAAGCACTTCCCCAATGGCGTCGATATCGATGTTGAGACTCGCCAGGTGGGCAACTACGTTGATCGGACGCAAGTGGTGGTTGCTCAGCTGGCCAAGATCGGCATCCGGGGCAAGATTCGCCAGCTGGAGAGCGCGGTTGGGTATGCAGCCTACGCCAAAGGCGACTTCACCATGATCGCCTCCCAGGACAACGCGATGTTTCTGTCCGATCCCTCCGGCATCTTCTCCCTGCTTTACATCAAGACCGGCGGTCGCAACTGGGTGAAGTGGGTCGATCCCAAGATCGACCAGTGGGCGGAGGATGCCCTGGCGGAGCAGGTCCCCGCCAAGCGCGCGGCGATCTATCACAAGATGCAGCGCCTGCTGTTGACGGAAGATACCGCGACGGTGCCTGTGGCCTGGGTGGAGGGTTGGTTCTTCTATGACAAGAAAGTGAAGAACTTCCGCTCTGGCAACACCGTGTACGACAACAACACCTTCATGAAGGTGTGGCTGGAGAAATAGCCAGGCGCAATGCATGTACGGCCCACCGGCTCCTGCGGAGCCGGTGGGTACCAGCGCAGGCCGGGGGGAAGCGAATGCACCAATACGTGATTCGGCGCCTGCTGCTATTCGTGCCAACCCTGCTTGGCGTCACCCTCATCATTTTTCTGCTTGTGCGGCTCGTGCCTGGGGACATGGCGGAAATCCTCGTATACGAAGCCGGCAGCCTCTCTCAGTCCGAAGTCAAGAAGCAGATCGCGCAAATCCGGGGCGAACTGGGCCTCGACCGTCCCATTATTGCCCAGTATGCGACATGGATTGGCCATGCCGCTGCGGGCAGCTATGGCTACTCGTACTGGGAAAAGCGCCCTGTCGCCGACATCATCGCGGACCGCTTCCCGCGCAGCATGGAGCTGGCGATCCTGACCCTGGTGCTGGCCATTGCCTGGGCCATTCCGCTCGGGGTCATCTCGGCCGTCAAGCAAAACACCTGGATCGACTACGTCGTGCGCGTGATCAGCATCGGTGGTCTGAGTCTGCCGTTGTTCCTCACCGGCATCCTGATGCTTTATTTCCTGGTAACGTTCTTCTCGTGGCTGCCCCCGCTGGAATACGCCTGGTTCTTCCAGGATCCGCTCACGAACCTTTCCCAGCTGGTCTGGCCGGCGGTCGCGCAGGCGCTGTATATCAGCGCGCCTATCATGCGCCTCACGCGCTCGCAGATGCTGGACGTGATCCGCGAGGATTACGTGCGCACGGCGCGCTCGAAGGGCCTTAGCGAGCTCGTGGTGACCTACCACCATGCGCTCCGCAATGCGCTGCTGCCGGTGATTACGTTCATCGGGTGGTGGGCCGGCCGCCTGCTGGGTGGCATCGTCATCATGGAGATCATCTTTGGCATCCCGGGCATGGGCACCAGCCTGATCGACGCCGTCAGCCACCGCGACTATCCCACGGTACAGGCGATCGTGCTGTTGATGGCGCTGGTGTTCCTTAGCCTCAATCTGATCGTGGACATGCTCTATGTGGTGTTGGATCCGCGCATCCGTTACGCCTGAGCCCGGTTCACGCCCCTGAGCACTCGCATCGCCAATGGACATCCGAGCTTCAGGAGCAGGCAATCTTGTCGCGCCGGCGCCTCCGGCGGAGAAGCGCTGGTTCGCTGCTCTGAGCTTGTTCTGTCGCGCACAACCGCTGGGCGCGATCGGAGCGTTGATCGTGTTGCTCCTCATCGTCGTGGCGGCGTTTGCGCCCTGGATCGCGCCCTACGGACCGAAGGTCACGGACTTTGACGCATACATCCATCCCAACGCGCAACATTGGTTCGGTACGGATCATCTGGGGCGGGATATCTTCAGCCGCGTCGTGTGGGGCGCGCGTCTTTCGTTGTACGTCGGACTCACCTCGGTCGGCTTCGGCGTCACGGTTGGCGCCTTGTGGGGTGTGTTCAGCGCCTACGTCGGCGGCACGCTGGACGTGGTGACGCAGCGCATCGTGGACGTGCTGATGGGCTTTCCGCCCATCATCCTGGCGTTGGGCCTGATGGCCGTGCTCGGTCAGAGCGTCAACAACGTGATCCTGGCGCTCGTGGTGTTGCTCTCGCCCTCGGCGGCACGCACCATGCGCTCCTCGGTGCTCAGTCTCAAGCAGATGGACTACGTGGAATCGGCGCGTGCCGTAGGGTCCTCGACGGCACGAGTCGTCTTCCGGCACCTGGTTCCCAACTGCCTGGGGACTTACATCGTGCTGTTCACGGTCAACGTGGCCTATGCCATCGTCGTGGAAGCGGCACTGAGCTTCCTCGGCCTGGGCTCCCCACCCGACGAAGCTTCCTGGGGCGGCATGCTCACGGCCGCCACGCAGAGCCTGGAGCGTGCTCCGTATATTGCGTTCTTCCCGGGACTGGCCATCAGCCTGGTGGTGTTCGGGCTCAATCTGCTGGGCGACGCGATCCGCGACGTAACCGACGCGAAGATGCGCGGGCGCATCGGCAACGGCTGAGAGAAGTCGCCGCCTGGGCAACCGGGCGACCGACGCCGTTGTGCGCAGCGCGGCTTGCCGCCGCGAGCCCCTGGCCTGCACGCTCGGCGCGGGGCTGCCTCCTTGAGTGGGACCTTCCGCTTTGAGCGGGAAGGAACGCCCCCGGAACGGACGCGCCGGCGCATCCATCGCCCGCTCCCACGGAGATGCGCTGCTCCGCCCCTCTCGCCCTCTCCGGCGCTCAGGAGACCTTGCGGGCCGCCGCGCGCCCCAGCAGCCCGGAGGCGATCAGCGCCCGCCGGATGGCCTCGCGCTCCGCATCGCCGATGCGCACCAGAGGCGGACGCACCACCGCGCTGGCGATCCGGCCCAGCAGGGCCAGGGCTTCCTTCATGCGATTGTGCATGTCCACGAACGTCGGCGCATAGAACACCCGCACCAGCGGTTCAAGCGGGTAGTTGAGGCGGCGCCCTTCGGCCAGGTCGCCGGCCTGCACGGCGGCGAACAATTGCGCCTGCCTGGCCACGCCTCGCTTTCGCCAATGTGAGCAGCCTGTCCTCCACTTGCTGCGCGGGTTCACGTAGCCTCTCCGGAGTGAGCTTGAGGTAACCGCCCGTCACGTCGCTGTTCGGCTGCTTGTGGTTGACGAGTCCCTTGAGGGCGTATGGAGGCAGCCCCAGCCCCTCCGCGCAGGTAAGGCAGGTACGGCGCAAGTCGTAGACGACCCAGTCGGGTAGCTTGGCGAGGGTGTGCAGTTTGGCCGCCCCCCCTTCTTCCCCTCAACGAGGCGTCCAGTGATCCCTGGGCCTGGGATTTCACTGCTCCCAGTCGCGGCCTTGAGTCGCCGCTCCAGAAGCTCGAGCACATGCGCCGTGAGCGGTATCAGGGATGGGCCTGGAGACGAGAAACCGGGCCGTCCTTGGCAATTCGAGATGGCCTTATGGCAGCAAGCTGAAGGGGGTTCCTGCAAGGCCTCAACCAGCCGTCTTCACACATCGAACCCGTCCGCAATTGGTGGCGTGTGGTAATCCCAGGGTAATCCCAACGAAAAAACCCTCCCACCCGAGATGGGCGAGAGGGCCTTGTCTGCAAGCTCCCCGAGTAAGATTCGAACTTACGACCTAGTGGTTAACAGCCACCCGCTCTACCGCTGAGCTATCGGGGAGTGTGTCTCGGGCGGGAATCCAAGAAACCAGTATAGGGGCCGCCGCTGCCCTGTCAAGCGCAGCGTGGGAGGCGTGCGCCCCCGCTCCAGGCCCGCCTCTGCCGGCCCGCCTCCGCTGGGACAGGCAGCACAAGGCGTGCCACGCCCGCCGCCCGGCTGGCCTCCGTGCGCCCCGTCCGAGCCGGCCACGGCGGCCGCGGGGCGTGTCCGGCGGGCCGCGCTTGACAGCACCGCCCATCCGGGAGACGGTGGGTGCGTTCCGGGTACCCAGGCGCGCCGCCCGCCGCGGCAGGCCGGCCAGCGCTCGCAGGGGCGCCGCCGCTGGGGCGGGCGCACCGTCCAACGCCGATCGCCGTCGATCGCTGCCGCCCAGTCAACTCACAGTCAACGCACCGTCACCGCCCAGCCGCCGTCACCGCCATGCATGAATTCCAGGTTCTGGCCACCTTCGTCGTCATCTCCGCGATCTATGTGTGCCTGTTCCTGGCCGCGGAGCGCTTCTTCATGAAGGACGAGTAGGCCTGCGCCCACTGCCGCTCCGCCATGCGCGGGTGCGCCGGCCACGCCCGGCGGGCCCGCCGCCCCTGCGCTGGATTCCCGTCGCCGCGCTGGCCCTGCTGCTGGCCGCCTGCGCGGCGGAGCAGCCGCGTGCCCCTGCCGTCCCCTTCGATGCCGCGCCGTTCCAGGGCTTCCTGGTGCCCCGGCCCCTGCTGCCCTTCGTCCTGGAGGGCGCGGTGGAGTTCCGCTATCGCGGGGAGAGCCAGTCCGGCCAGGTGTACCTGCAGGCCCTGCCCGGCCCGGCCTTCCGGCTGGAGCTGCACGCGCCGCTCACCGGCGGCAAGGCCCTGGACGTGCGCCTGGGCCCGCGGCGCGTGCTGGTGATCGACTACGTCAACAAGCTCGTGCTGCGCGTGCCCAACACGCCGGCGGTGCGGCTGCGCCTGTTCGACGTGGACCTCTCTCCCGACGAGTTGCTGACCCTGCTTACCGGACGGGTCGAAGCGGCCCGCTTCGCCGCCGGCGCGGGCGAGGCGGCGTCCGGGGCCGATGGCGTGCGCGAGGCGCGCTACCGTGACGGCGCAGCCGAGCAGCGCTTCCGCCTGGACGAGCACGGCCTGCCCAGCGAATGGCTGAAGGAGGCCGCGGGTGCGCCGGTGTTCCGCGTGGAGTACCGGGACTATCTGGAGCTGCCGCAGCCGGCCGGGCCGCCCCTGCGCCTGCCGCGCAAGGTGCGGCTCTACCGGGGTGCGGGGCCGGCGCAACTGGTGCTGGGCGTGCGCGACGTCCGCCCCGGCGACACGGGTCCGGCGGCCTGGGACCTGGAGGCGGTGCCCGCCGACGCCGCGGACTTCCCGCCGGGCGACCTGCCCGCGCCGGCGCCCGCAGGGCCCGCTAGCCGGTTGCGCTTCCAGTCCAGATTGCTAGCCTGGAAGCGGAATCCCTTGCTCCCGCCGGAGCCGCGCCGGAACTCCGCCGCCCCCTCTCGCACT
>JBGOUY010000321.1:0-4644 GCA_041477795.1 bacterium | reverse complement strand
GCGCGCCGCGGCGATCATGGTGGAAGTGGAGCTGAGCGCCCAGATCAAGTCCGCCTTCGACATGTGGATGTAGGCGCGGCCCAACTCGCGGCGCGCGGGGGAGCCAGCCGGAGCCGGGCGGCTCCAGCCGGATGCGGCGCAGCGGGCCGCGTCAGCCCCGCGCCCGGCGCCGGGCGGGACGGGCGACACGGCCAGCCTGGGTGCTCCGGACTCTTGCAGCGCTCCCAGCGCTCCCGGCCGCCTTGGTCGGCTTAACCGGCTTCGCCGGTTTCGCCTTCTGCTCCAGCACACCCACGCGCTCGCGCAGGGCCTTGCTCTCCTTGAGCAGGGCATCGAAGTCCCCGCGCAGGCTGTGCAGCTCCTGGGGCCTGCGCAGGCCCTCGCGCAGGTCGTTGGCGCACAGGCGCGCCTGGCGCACCAGGCGGCCGTCCACTTCCGTGGCCGCCACCCGCGCGAGCACGGGCAGCGCGTCCGCATCCCCCAGGCGCACCAGGGCGCGCAGGGCGGCCATCTTGCCGCGGAAGGACGCGGCGGGGTTGTCTCTGTGCTCGGCCACCTTCGCCAGCGCCTCCAGCACGGGCGCGTTCAGGTGCGGGTGCCGCAGCGCCAGCTCGGCGGCGGCGCGCATGGCCGCGGCACGGCTGAGGGCCGGCGCGCCGTAGCGCAGGTGCTCGGCCACGACGGGCCAGGTGTCCGCTTCGCCCAGCTCGGCCAGGCCGTCCAGGGCGCCGCTGCGGATCACCTCCATATGCGAATCGCGCCGCAGGTAGTCCAGCAGCAGGGCGCGCGTGGCGGGCTGGCGGGCGGCGCCGCTGCGGCCCAGGGCGCGGGCCAGCTCCGCCTCCACGTAGTACGAGGGGTCGCCCCGGCGCGCCTTGCGGCGCAGGGCAGCGGCGGCCCGCTCGTCGTCCTTGAAGTGCCCGAGCTGCGTCACCACCGCGCGCCGCACCTTGGGGTGCGGCAGGTTCAGCCCCGCCAGCAGGGCCTCCCGCGCGGCGCTCCCGCCGATCTTGGCCAGGGCGCGCGCGATGCGCTGTTGCACGCCCCAGAAGCGCTCGCGGCGCAGCGCGCGCCCCAGCGCCCGCACGGACTTGCTGGAGGGCTTCTCCGCCAGCGCGGCGGCCGCCTCCAGGCGGGCGATCGCGCGCGGGGCGTGCTCCAGTTGCGCCAGCAGCAGCTCCTCCCCCTTGTCGAACTTGACCTGCTTGACCGGACACTCGAAGTCCGGATCGAAGAGCACCTGGCTCGGCCGCGCGGCCAGGCGGAACACGAAGCGGTGCGATTCGCCGTCGAGGGTGATGGGGAAGCGCTCCTGGCGCCGGCCCACCTGGAACGCCAGAGCGCTGGGGAGGCGGAACCAGCGCTTGGCCTTGGGGTCGCCCAGGGGGTCGGTGAGGGGCGCGGTCTGGCGGATCGTGACCTGGGCCAGCTTCTCCTCGGCGTTCCAGCTATAGCTGAGCTCCAGGCTGGGGTAGCCCGCGGCGTGAATCCACTGCTCGAACCACCAGTCGTAGTTCTTGCCCGTCTCGGCCTCGATGGCCCGCGCCAGGTCGCCCGTCTCGGCCAGGCCGCAGCGGTGCGCCTGCAGGTAGCGCGTGAGGGCCGCGCGGACGGGCGCGTCGCCCAGCTGGCTGTGCAGGTGGCGCAGGCGCACCGCACCGCCCGGGTACAGATGCGCATCGAACAGGTCGATGGGCGCCTCGTAGCGCTGGGTCACGATGGGGCGGCGGTACTGGCCGTCCTCGTGGAAGTACGCCTCCGCATCGCCCAGCACCTGGTAGTCGGCCTCGTCGTCGCCCTTGCTCTCGCGCAGGTAGGCCGTCTCCAGGTAGGTCGCGAAGCTCTCGTGCAGCCAGGCATGGGCCCACTCGCGCGCCGTGACCAGGTTGCCGAACCAGGTGTGCGCCGCCTCGTGGCAGACCAGGTCATTGGAGGAGAAGTCCAGGTGCGCGCGGTCGTCGTGCAGGGTCAGGTCGGTCTGGGTGGTGACGGTGAAGTTCTCCATGCCGCCGAAGATGAAGTCCGGCACGGCGATCTGGGAGTACTGGGCGTGGGGATAGGGCACGCCCGTGAAGCCGGCCAGGAAGCGCAGCATGTCCGCCGTTTCCCCGAAGGCGTTGCGCCCTTCGCGCTCCCGCCCGCGCTGCACGAACCAGCGCACCTCCAGGCCGCGCAGGTGCCGGCGGTGCTCGGCGAAGTCCCCCGCCACGATGGAGAACAGGTAGGTGGAGTAGGGCAGTGCCATGCGGTAGTGCCAGAGCGATTCGCCCCGCCCGGCCCGCGCGACGTGCCGGACGCGCTCGCCGTTGGAGAGCGCGAAGAGGCCCTGCGGCACGTAGAGCAGCGCCTCGCTGGTCTGCTTGAAGCGCGGCGCGTCCAGGCAGGGGAAGTAGTAGCGCGAGTCCTCATCCTGGCCCTGGCTCCAGACGGTGCGGAAGCGGTGCGGATAGGCCGGGTCCGGGCTGGTGAAGTAGAGCCCGGCCGCGGGACGGGTCACGGCGTGCTGCAGGCGCACCGTGCAGCCCTGGCCCCGCGCGAGCGGCCGCCGCAGCTCCACGGTGACCTTGCGCCCGTCGTGGCTGTGGGCGGCGCGGCGGCCGTCGACCGTGACGTTCCCGATCTCCAGCCCGATCGCGTCGAAGGTGACCTGCCGCACCTGCGCCGCGTGAGCCAGCAACGTGTGCGTGGTGTTGCCCCAGGCCCGCTCGCCCGCCAGATCCAGGTGCAGCTCCAGGCGCAGGTGCCGGGCCGTGACGGGGGTATCCGGCGCGAACTGCGGGGCCGTGCCCGGGGGCGCGAAGGCGCGACGCTCGGCTCCCCAGCCGGCGCCGCGGCCCCAGTGCAGGTTCTCGCCGGCTTCCCAGTGGCACTTGCAGGTGCGGATCAGCTCGTTCATGCACTCCTGGCGGCTGCGGAGGTGGAAGGGGGCGAGGGGCACGGCGGTGCGCCGTCCGCGCGCGGTTGGGCCCCTGATTGCATCAATTGCCCATCAGCGACAGGGTGGGGACGCAGCCATCCGTCAGCTTGCCCGATCCGCCGCATGCGCGGAAGCCCTTGGCGGCCCGGCCCGGCTGCACCTGGGGCAGGCGCTCCGCAAGCCACGGGGGGACCATGGACGGCTGGCAGTGGAAGGAGGACTACGAGGCCCTGCTGCGCGAGGGCGCCACCCACGGCGAGGTGGAGTTGCGTCCCGCGGACGCGGAGCGCCGCCTGCAGCCCCGCTTCCGCCTCAAGACCCAGCACGTGTTCATCAAGGTGGAGCCGCGCTTCGGTGTGGTGGACGTGTCCATCTCCGGCATCGCGGTGTACTCGGACTTTCCCTTCAAGGTCGGCCACACGGTCAACATCACCATGGGCAAAGCCTTCACCGTGGAGGCCATGGTGGTGGACTGCACGCTGGTCGAGGCCTATCCGGACCTGCTGGAGACCAAGTACCGCGTGCGCTGCGCCTTCGAGGACGAGACCACGGGGATGCAGTTCCTGGTGATGATGAAGCAGATGGAGGACCTGGAGCGCACGCCCCGCGATCCCATCGCCGCCCACGGCGCCTGAATGCCGCCGCCCGACGCACCGCCCCACGAAACCGCCCGACGCACCGCCAATTGCACCGCCAGTTGCACCGTCGCACGCAGCGCCCCACTGCCTCCGCTGCGGCGGCTCAGAACGCCGCGATGAAGCTGAGCTGGAGGGAGGCCGCCCGTGCCTGGAGGAAGCCCGGCTTGAGATCGCCGAAGACACGCAGCTGCAACGAGAAGGGCAGGCCCAGCGCCCAGTCCGCCAGCAGGCCCCCGAGCGGGCCCGATTCCTTGCGCGAATCCAGCACCTGGCCTTGCTCCAGCAGGCGGATCAGGCGGCGTTGCCAGCCCAGGCCATAGCCCAGGTACAGGCTGTGGTGGGGCCGGAAGCCGTGGAAG
Organism: bacterium; assembly: GCA_041477795.1. GTDB lineage: Bacteria > SAR324 > SAR324 > SAR324 > JACQKK01 > DATFMP01. The sequence continues at coordinate 730 of JBGOUY010000321.1, read as the reverse complement.
AGCCAGAGCTGGTCGCTGTCGAAGCTGAGGCCGTCCAGGGCGGTGCCGTCCAGGGTGGTGCCGGCGGGCAGGGCCGTCCGGTAGAGCTGGCGCGCGTAGCCGAAGCGGAACGGATCCGACACGCCCTCCACGTGCACCAGCACACCCGTCTGCGAGAGCTTGCCGCCCTTGAGGCGCACATTGAGGAGCTCGGAGCGCACGTCCGTATAGGGCAGGCCGAGCCCGAAGGCGAGGCCGGAGCGTGGGTCGGGGCGGCCGGGCTGCAGCGACAGCGGCGTCGGCACGGGGCGCTCCGGGCCCAGGTCCGCCGGCAGGCCTTCGCCCGGCGGCGGGAGCACGGGCCCGGCCGGCGCGGGAATCTCCTGCGCGACGGGGGCGCTCTGGCCCCACGCCGTGGCGGCCCCGGCCCCGAGCAGCAGCAGGCCGGCCAGCAGCCGCACCCCTAGCCACAGCCTTCGCCGCACCTGCAGGCGCAGCCTGCGCCGCGATCCGAGCGGCAGCCCGGCCACGCGGCCCCGCAGCGCGCGGCGCTGCACGGCGCCCGCTGCGCTAGCGTGATGTCCCAGATGTAACTTACAGAATATATGGACTGCGGCATCGCGTTGGACCCCATCCCCCAACCCCTTCCCCGCTAGGCAGGGAAGGGGCTTGCTCGCCGCGAAAGGGTTCGCAAACCCGCGCCCCTCCCTGCTTAGCGGGGAGGGGCCGGCCCGCGCGAGCGGGCCGGGGT
>JBGOUY010000393.1:0-3241 GCA_041477795.1 bacterium | reverse complement strand
CGGAGCCGCGGCCGCGCGCCCCATCCTCCGCAACCCATTCCCGTGGAGCGGCATGCACGCCTGGCGAGTGGAGCAGTATGGCCCCTATCGGGAGGTGCTGCGCTTCGGCGAGGTGCCCCGGCCCGAGCCGGAGTCCGGCACGGCGCTGATCCGCGTGCGCGCGGCGGGCGTCTCGTTCGCGCAGATCCTGCGCATCGCCGGCAAGTACCAGATCCGCGACCCGCTGCCCTTCACGCCCGGCAGCGATGCCGCGGGGGAGGTGGTGGCCGTGGGCGCGGACTGCCCCTACCGCGTCGGCCAGCGCATCATGGGCGCGGGCCCGCGCGGCGCCTTCGCGGAATACAGCCTGCTGTCCGGCGCGGACGCCATGGCCATGCCGGACGGCATGCCCGAGGCCGATGGCGCCGCCTTCGTCAACGCCTACCAGACGGCCTACGCCGGCGTGGTGTACCAGGGCCGCCTGCAGCCGGGCGATGTGCTGCTCGTGCACGGCGCGGCGGGCGGCGTGGGTCTGGCCGCCCTGCAACTGGGCAAGGCGCTGGGCGCCCGCGTCATCGCCACGGCCGGCAGCGCGGAAAAGCTCGCCGCCTGCCGCGCCCAGGGCGCGGAGCTGGCCATCGACTACACCCAAGAGGACTGGGTGCAGGCGGTGCTGGATCACACCGGCGGCCACGGCGCGGACATCATCTACGATCCGGTGGGCGGGGACGTGTTCGACCAGAGCCGGCGCTGCATCGCCTTCGACGGGCGGCTGGTGGTGGTGGGCTTCGCGAGCGGGCGCATCCCGGAGATCGCCGTCAACCGGATGCTGCTGCGCACGTTCTCCGTGACCGGCTTCACGCTGCACGGCTACAAGCAGCACCGGCCCGACCTGCTCAGCCAGGCCCGGCAGCACCTGTTCGAGCTGTACGCGCAGGGCCGCATCAAGCCCGTCATCTCGCACCGCCTGCCGCTCTCCCGCCTCGTCGAGGCGCTGGAGCTGGTGGAACAGCGCAAGGTCATCGGCAAGGTCGTGCTGGTGGCGACGGGGGCTTAGAGGGCGCGGAAATACGCCGATCTTGCGCAAGACAACCTCTGCAACCGCAGATTTCGCAGATGACACAGATTTCAGTAACCAAGCGCAGCCCTTCAATCCTCGGCGCTAAGGCTTGGCCCACCTTCCGAGCCAACGCGCTGCCCGAGCGGCCACCCGCGATGCCTCCCGGGACGATGCGCGCTCGCTTTGCCCAGCGGATGCGCCGAACGCAGAACCTGTGCGACGTCCGGATTTCAATCTGTGAAATCGGCGGAATCTGCGGTTCCGCAGTTCTTCCGCACCCCGCTAGCGGTCAAAGCGCATAGCGCTCAGGGGGCCAGCACGGGGCGGCGCTCGCCGAAGCGCGTCGCCTGCTCGAAGGCGTGCGCGAGCTGCAGCACGGCGAAGTCCCCGCGGTGCGGCCCCACGATCTGCAGCCCGACCGGCAGCCCCTCGGGCGTGAAGCCGCAGGGCACCGAGATGGCCGGATTGCCCACCACCGACATGACGTGCCGCAGCGCGCCCCAGTCCACGTAGGTCTCCAGCTTCACGCCGCCGATGTGGGTCACGGTGCGCTGCTCCACGGGGAACGGCGCGATGGGGTTCACCGGGGTGATCAGGTAGTCGTAGCGCGAGAAGAACTCGCGCACGTGGTGGTACAGCTCGGTGCGGCGCGCTTCGGCCTCGGCCACGCGGGGCCCGTCCAGCGTGAAGCCCTGCTCCGTGTTCCAGATCACCGTGTCCTTGACCAGCGCGCGGTGCCGGCGCACGTCGTCGCCCCGCTCCAGCGCGTACTTCCAGGCGCGCAGGGTCTTGAAGACCTCGCTGGCGCCGCGCAGGTCGGGCTGATCGTCCACCACCTCGCAGCCGAGCGCCGCGAACACGCCGCGCTGGGCATCGCACACCTGCGTGATGACGGGGTCCACCGGCAGGTAGCCCAGGTCGCGGCTCCAGGCCACGCGCACGCGGGCGAAGTCCCGCTCCAGCGGCTGCAGGAAGCGCGCGCCGGGCTCCTCGATGGCGATGGGCGAGCGGGCATCCGGCCCGGCGATGGCCGCCAGGAACAGGGCGATGTCCCGCACCGTGCGCGCCATCGGCCCCTGCACGCTGAGCGTCCACCAGCCCAGCCGCGTCGGCCAGACCGGCACGCGCCCCGGCGAGGGGCGGAAGCCCACCACGTTGCAGAACGCCGCGGGATTGCGCAGCGAGCCGCCGAAGTCGCTCCCGTCCGCCAGGGCCAGCAGGCCGCAGGCCAGCGCCACGGCTGAGCCGCCGCTGCTGCCGCCGCAGGTCATGGCCGGGTCGTAGGGATTGCGCGTCACGCCGAAGACCTCGTTGAAGGTCTGTGCGCCCGCGCCGAACTCGGGCGTGTTGGTCTTGCCCAGCACGATCGCCCCCGCCGCGCGCTCGCGCTCCACGATGAGCCCGTCGCGGTCCGGCACCCAGTCCGCGTAGATGCGCGAGCCCAGGGTCGTGCGCAGGCCGCGCGTGGGCACCAGGTCCTTCACGCCCAGCGGCAGGCCGTGCAGCACGCCCGGCGCCTCGCCCCGCGCCAGCGCGCGGTCGGCCGCCTCCGCCTGCGCCAGCGCGCCCGCGGCGTCCAGGGTCACGATGGCGTTGACGCGCGGATTGATGCGCTCGATGCGCGCCAGGTGCGCGCGCAGCAGCTCCACGGCGGACACCTGCCGCTCGCGCAGCAGGCGCGCCTGCTCCCAGGCAGGCCGGTAGCACAGCTCGGCGTCGTTCATGCTGCTCATGGCAAGCTCCCTCAGACGATGCGGAATGCCGCCAGGAAGTCCAGGCGCGGCGCGGCGGGGTCGATCCGCGCGGAGCCAACTGGGCACGCGGCCCGCCTCAGCGGACGGGCCTGAGCGCTAATGATAGCTGCACTATCAATGTCCCACTCTCCGTGCGGTAAAACCAAGCCCAGCGCGGGGTCCCGGACACAGGAACGGACATTTCTTATGTAGCCGTCATTAGCGCGGCGGGTTCAAGCGGCTGTGGCGGGCGGCGTGTCCCTGCGGCGCCGCGCCCGGCGTGGCGGTGCCAGGGTGGCCTGCCGGCCGCGCGGTGGGTTCGTTTGGAAATTCCGCGGGGGCCGCCCCCCTCGACGTTGCTCGGGACAGGCCCCGCCCCCCGCCCAAGGCGGGGGAGACCGCCGCGCCCGGCCACGCCGCCGCCGCGCGCTCCCACCACACGCCGCCGCGCCCAGCGGTCGGGGCTGCG
>JBGOUY010000396.1:0-3206 GCA_041477795.1 bacterium | reverse complement strand
CGGCGAATGCGGCGTCGTCTTCGCCGGGAAAGCCCACCATCACGTCCGTGCCCAGGCAGAGCCCCGGCACGGCTACCAGCGCGGCCTCGGCAAAGGCCCGCCACGCTCCGGGCGTGTAGCGGCGGCGCATGGCCGCCAGCACCCGCCCCGCGCCGGACTGCAGCGGCAGGTGCAGGAAGGGCACGAGCCGGTGCGCCGGGTCCGCCATGCGCTCGAGCAGCCCAGCGGCTGCTGTGGTGGGCTCGATGGAACTGATGCGCACGCGCGCCAGTCCGGGCAAGCCATTGAGCGCATCCACCACGTGCAGCAGGTCGCGGCCCCCCTCGTCGTAGGTGCCCAGGTTGACGCCGGTCAGCACGATCTCGCGGTACCCCGCCGCCGCCAACGCCTCGGCCTCCGCCAGCAGGTCCGCGAAGGCGCGGGGCCGCGCCCGCCCACGCACCGCGGGGATGACGCAGAACGTGCACATGAAGTCGCAGCCGTCCTGGATCTTCAGATGCGCCCGCGTGTCGCCAGCGGAGGTGATCAGCTCCGCGGCGTCGAAGCCCGGCACCTGGAAGGGCTGACGCGAAAGCGGCGGCGCGATGATCCGGGCTGGCCGTGCCGCGGGCGCAGCGCCGCCCGGCTGCGCGGCCAGATGCTCCAGCAGCGCCAGCTTCTCTGCGTTGCCCAGCACCAGGTCGGCCAGGCCCTGGCGCGCCAGCGCGTCCGGCTGGCGCTGGGCCAGACAGCCCGTTGCGGCCAGCAGGGCCTGCGGGCTGTGGCGGCGCGCCGCGCGCAGGGCCTGGCGGGACTTGGCGTCCGCCTGGGCCGTGACGGTGCAGGTGTTGACGACGCACAGCTCGGCCGCTTCGCCCCAGGGCACGACCCGGTACCCGGCGCCCTCGAGCTGGCGCCGGATCAGGTCGGTCTCGGCCCCGTTGAGCCGACAGCCCAGCGTGTGCAGCGCCGCGCGCGGTCGCGCGTCGGCGGGCACGGCAGGGGGCAGCGCGTCGTCGGCCGGCACTGCGGGCGCGATGGGGGAGCGGGACATGGAGTGAGGATAGCGGGCCCGGGGGCGCTGCGGCAAGCCTTGGCCCGCTGCGGGCTCCAGTTTTGGGCCGACGTGCCGATAGGGAAGATGAGGGGTCGCAGGCCCGCCGTTCCGGCCGAGCATCGCTGCAGTGGCGCTTGGGCCCGGCCCGCGGCGTCGCGATCCCCCGGGAGAAGCTCATGTCCAACCTGGCACCGCAGCGCTACTTCCTGCCGACGAGCGGCACGCGCATCGTGCTGCCTGCGCCGGAGTGCAGCGCAGAGCCGCCGTGGCGGCGCTCGGCGGCCGCGTCGCGTGCGGCGCTGCGGGCGGCGGCAATGGCGCGCCTGCGGCCGGCCGGCGTGTCGGACGAGCAACTGGACGATCCGGCGGCGCTAAGCGAGGAGGCACCGCCATCCCTGCGCGCCGTGATGCGGGCCTTGCCCGCGCCAGCCGTGGATGCAGCGCCGCAAGAGGCGCTGCTGTTGTGGGCGCCCCTGCTGGCCGGTGCGGTCGTGCTGCTGCTCCTGCTGGGCACCTGGGCCTGGAGCACGGTGCAGCGCGAGCTGGAGATCACGCGTGTCGCCCTCACCGCTTCGGAGCGGCGCCTGGCACAGGCCGAGGCCCGCCAGAGCGAGCAGGGCCTTGCGGTCTCGCAGCGGGTGCAGCGCGAGCTGGACGAGCTGCGCATGCAGGCCCGCGCGGAGCTGCGCGCGCTGGGCGCCGGCGCCCAGGCCGCAGAAGCGTCCCGCAGCGCGCAAACCCACGCCCGCCTGGATGCAATGGAGAGCGAGGTGCACCGGCGCCTGGACGCAGAGCAGTCCGCCGTGCGTACCGCCTGGACGGCGCACGACACCCCGCCCGACCCGGAGGGGCTGGCCCTCAAGCGCATCTTTGCGCGGGCCCGCGAGGCGCTCCTCTACATCCGCACCTCCTACCGCGTGCGGCTGACCGGGAGCGGCGAGGAGCAAGAGCTGACCTCCTACGGCACCGGCTTCCTGATTTCCCCTGCCGGCGTGGCCGTGACCGCGCAGCACGTGCTCTATCCCTGGCGCTATGACCGGCGCCTGCTGACGTCCGAGTCCCTGGGCCTGGCCGAGGTGATCGAGGACAGCGTGAGCGTGAGCGTGTGGCTGGCCGACAGCCAGGTCACCGCCGACGGCAGCGACGCCGCGCCCTACCTGACCGGGCGGGCGTACCGCCACGATGCGGAGCATGCCACGGTGCGCATCCTCCACACGGGCCATCCCGACGAGCGAACCGAGCTGGTGATGTCCCCGCTGGGGCCGACCGCCGTCACGATGCCGCGTGTGGGCAACGGCGATCTGGCGGTGTTCCAGCTGATCGACGTGGGCCGCACGTTTCCCGCGCTGTCGCTCGCCCCTGCGCCGCGGCCGGGCGTGCTGGATGCGGTGCTGGTGCTGGGCTTCCCGCTTTCGCGCCTGCAGGACGGCCGGGCCGTGCCCCAGGTCTCCCTGGGCCGCGTCCGGCGGGCGGGCGGGGAGATGCTCGAGCTGGACGCCGCCGTGCACCCCGGCAACAGCGGCGGTCCGGTGCTGGATCGCCAGGGCCGCGTGGTGGGGATGGCGAGCGCCATCCTGGACACGCCCATCTACGGCCTCGCCATGCCGGCCGAAGAGCTGCAGACGGCTTGGCGCACCGTGCGCGACGAGACCGCGCAGGAGCAGCGGCACCTGCGTGCGCTGGGCTGCGATCCCGGCGCCGTGGACGGCATTCCCGGCGCGCGCACACTAGAGGCGCAGCGATGCGCGGCTGGCCTGGCCGCGGGATTGTAGCCCCCCCATCCGTCCCAGTCCGCTCGTGAGCCGGAGCAGGCGCTGGCTGCCTGCTGCGCACCGGTTCCCCGCGCTCCTCGCGACGCACCCCGGTTCGCGCTTGGGTCGCCGCAGCCGTCCGTCCGCCGCGCCGACCGTCCCTGGCGTGCGCCAAGCCGCATGCCTGACCGCCCCTTACTTTTTCTTGGAGTTGGCCAGTCCCGTCCACGAATCGCCGCTTGCGGGATGACATTGGCGCCCTGCTCGGCCGCGGGCCACCTCACCCCTCGACTTCGCTCGGGACAGGCTCCGTCACGCCTGCGGCGTGCCACCCCTGTACCCTTGCAGTCAGGGATGGATGGACAAATGGAACGGATGAGAAGCGAGATGAGCTTGGGCCAGCTTGCCGGAGAGTGCCG
>JBGOUY010000428.1:0-2584 GCA_041477795.1 bacterium | reverse complement strand
GGTCAGCTCGCCCAGCTCGCCGGCGAGCCGCCGCAGCTCGCCGGCCCAGAAGCGGCCGCCCACGTCCGCGTCGAAGTTCTGCGGCACGTCGAGGTAGCGCACGAACTTCCCGGGGAACAGCACCTGCCACATGCCGGACAGGTTGCGGATCACGTCGCAGATCGACGGGAAGAGCATGCCGTCCAGGGCATCCAGGCGGCCGCTGACGGCCAGCTCGATGGTGCTGCGCGGGATGTGGCAGATGTACGACTGGTAGTAGGCATCGCCGCGGATGATCTCGATGTCGCTGCCCATCAGGCCCACCGGCAGCATGCCGGCGGCATGGATGATCTCGCGCGGCACGTAGATCGGCATGAACCCGATCGCCTTGCGGCCCGGCTGCGCGGCCTTCCAGGCCCGCACCGCGCCCAGGCTGACGTCGTCGTAGAGTGCCTGGCAGCGCTCGATCAATGCATCCAGGGTCATCGTTCTCCCTCCCAAGGGGTGCCTGCACCGGCCGCGCTGCGGCGGTGGTTGCCTACGTGTGTACCGCGATCGGGGCGCCGCGCGCTTGACCCATGCCGGAGAGGAACTTGACATATGTCAGGTTTCCCCCGCGCCCAGCCCGCTATAACCGGGGGGAGCGGAATTCGTGGGCCGGGCGGCTTCCCGGCGGCAGGCGCGGCAGGGTGGGCGGTGGCGGGTGGCGAAAACGTGCGGCGATGGGCGGGTGCTGGGCCGGCGGGCGGGTGCTGGGCCGGCGGTGCCGGCGGCGTGTGGCGGCGGATCAGTCGCCGGCCGGCTCGATCTCGTCCAGCAGCAGGTCCAGGTCCGGCATGATGACATTGCGCCCGGAAAAGCGTGCCACGCCGTCCTTCTCGAGGGCCTGGATGATGCGGGCCACGGTTTCCGTGCGCGAACCGAGAATGTCGGCGATGTCCTGCCGCGAGAGGGGCAGGCGCATGGTCAGCGAGCCGTCGTCCTGCGCGATGGCGTAGCGGTCCTTGAGCGACAGCAGCAGGTGCGCCATGCGCGTGCGCGTGGTCAGCACGGAGGACATCAGCAGGGCGTCCTCCGCCTTCTGCAGATCGCTCGCCAGGCGCCTGAGGAAGCCCAGGCCGAGGGCGGGATTGCGGTCCAGCAGCGCGCGCACGGAGCGCTTGTCGATGAAGCAGATGCGGGCCGGTTCCAGCGCTTCGGCGCTGGTCGTGAACACGCCGCCCGCGAAGAAGTCCCGGTAGCCCAGCGTCTCGCCCTCATGGCGCATGCGCACCAGCACGGCGTTTCCGTGCACGTCGGCCTTGCGGATGGCCAGGGTGCCCGCGACGATGGAATACACGCCGTTGCACGGCTCGCCCTGGCGGAAGACGTGCTGGCCGGGCTCGAAGGTGGAGGTGATCTTGTGCTCGTTGAGGATCTGCACGTCCTCCCGGGCCAGCACGCACCATTCCGAGCGCTGCCGCCACTGGCAGGAGAAGCAGTTGGGCGCGGCGACGCTGACGGGAGGGGTGCGATCGGTCGGTTTGGCCATCTGGGACATCCCCCGGGCACTGTCCCTGCGGGCGTGGAGACTGCATCCAATTTCCGGTAAATCGGGACAAATGACAAGGCGCCAGGGGTCTCGCAGCGATGGCCCGCCGGCAGCCACTTTCGCCCGGCCACGGCCTCGCGCCGTGCGGTCGGGCGCACTGCGCTGGGAGGAGCCCCATGAAGTACGAGGACATCCTGTACGAAGAGCGCGACCATAGCGCGCGCATCACCATCAACCGCCCGAAAGTCTACAACGCCTTCCGCCCGCAGACCTGCGAAGAGCTCATCGACGCGTTCAAGAAAGCAGCGTGGAACAAGGACATCGGCGTGATCGTGTTCGGCGGGGCGGGGGACAAGGCGTTTTGCACCGGGGGCGACCAGACGGCCCACGAGGGGCAGTACATCGGGATTCGCGGCACCACGGGCATGCCCGTGGACGAGCTGCACTACGTGATCCGGCACGCACCCAAGCCCGTCGTGGCGCGGGTGCAGGGCTATGCCATCGGCGGGGGCAATGTGCTGGCCGCCCTGTGTGATCTCACCATCGCCTCGGAGCACGCCATCTTCGGGCAGGTCGGGCCGAAGATGGGCTCGGTCGACCCGGGTTATGGCACGGCCTACCTGGCCCGCGTCGTGGGGGAAAAGAAGGCGCGCGAGATCTGGTATCTCTGCCGCCGCTACACCGCCCAGCAGGCGCTGGAGATGGGACTCTGCAACGTCGTGGTTCCGGCGGACAAGCTGGACGCGGAGGTGGATGCCTGGTGCGCTGAGCTCGCGCAGCGCAGCCCCACGGCCATCGCCATCGCCAAGCGCTCGTTCAATGCGGACACCGAGCACATCGGCGGCATGATGCAGCTCGGCTTCGAGGCCCTGCGGCTGTACTACGACACGGACGAGTCGCGCGAGGGCGTGGCCGCGCTGAAGGAAAAGCGCACGCCGGACTTCCGCGCGCACATGAAGTAGCGCGGCGGCAGGCGGCGGCGGGCGACGGCGCGGCGGAAGCGGGCCGCGCGGCCCTCAGCCGGCCGCGACCCGCTTCAGGTCGGCCTGCACCATGCTCTCCACCATCTGCTCC
>JBGOUY010000251.1:0-6410 GCA_041477795.1 bacterium | reverse complement strand
CGGCGCCACCCGTACTGGATGTTGCCCCGCACCGACAGGTGCGGGAACAGGCTCGCCTCCTGGAACACGAACCCCACGGCGCGGCGGTGCGCGGGCAGGAACACGCCGCGCTGCTCGTCCTGCCAGGCGCTGCCGCCGACCCGCACCAGGCCCGGCCGTGCGCGCACCAGCCCGGCGATGCAGCGCAGCAGCGTCGTCTTGCCCGATCCGGAGGGGCCGAACAGGCCCGTGATGCCCCGGCCCGGGGCCGTGAATTCCGCCCGCAGGGAAAAACCGCCCTGCCGCAGCTCCAGCCGTGCCTCGAGCCCGCCGTTGGCGCCGCCGCTCATGGGCGCGGCCTCAGCAAGCGCCGGTTGAGGGCATACAGCGCCAGCAGCACCAGCAGCGAGAAGCCCAGCATGCCCCCCGCGATCTGGTGCGCCTGCGTGTACTCCGAGGCCTCCACGTGCTCGTAGATGGCGATGGAGAGCACGCGCGTGCGGCCCGGGATGCTGCCGCCGATCATCAGCACCACGCCGAACTCGCCCACCGTGTGCGCGAAGCCCAGCACGCCCGCCGTGACGAAGCCCGGCCGCGCCAGCGGCACGGCCACCGTGAAGAAGCGGTCCAGCGGGCCCGCGCCCAGGGTCGCCGCCACCTCCAGGGGCCGCTCGCCCAGCGCCTCGAAGGCGTTCTGCAGCGGCTGCACCACGAAGGGCAGCGAGTACACCACCGAGCCCAGCACCAGGCCGGGGAAGGTGAACACGAGCGGCGCCAGCCCGAGCGCCTCCAGGGTCGCGCCCACCGGGCCGTGCGGGCCGAGCAGCACGAGCAGGTAGAAGCCGAGCACCGTGGGCGGCAGCACCAGCGGCAGCGCCACCAGCGCCGCGAGCGGCTCCTTGAGGCGCGAGCGCGTGCGGGCGAGCCACCACGCCAGCGGCGTGCCCACGAGCAGCAGCATCGCCGTGGTCGCCGCGGCCAGGCGCAGCGTGACGAGGACGGTGACCAGCAGATCGGCCGGCATGGGCGGCAGGCGGCAGGGGGTGAGGGGAAGGGGCCTATTCCAGCGCGTAGCCCAGCGCCGTGATGACGTCCCGCGCGGCGGGCCCGCGCAGGTAGGCCAGCCAGGCGCGCGCCGCGGCGTTGTCCGCCCCGTGCCGCAGCAGCACGGCCTGCTGCACGAGCGGGCGGTACCACTGGGCGGGGGGCAACCAATAATCCGCCGCGTTCACGGGCGCCACGGCGGGGTCCTGGAGCTGGGCCAGGGCCACGAAGCCCAGCGAGGCATTGCCGGAGGCCACGAACTGGTAGGCCTGCGCGATGTTCTCGGCCTGCACCAGGCGCGGCTGCAGGCGCTCCCACAGCCCCAGGTGCGCCAGCACCTGCTGCGCGGCGGCGCCGTAGGGCGCGGTCTTCGGGTTGGCGATGGCCAGCGCGCGGAAGTCCCCGCCCTCCAGCAGCGCGGCGCCGGCGGAGGCGCGGCCCGGCGTGGCGCTCCAGAGGGCGATGCGCCCCACGGCATAGGTGAAGCGCGTGCCCGGCACGGCGTCGCCCGCGCGCTCCAGCAGGGCCGGGCGGCGCTCGTCGGCGGCGAGAAACACGTCGTAGGGCGCCGCGTTGCGGATCTGCGCGTAGAGCGTGCCCGTGGAGCCGTAACTGGCGATCACGCGATGGCCGCTCTCCTGCTCGAAGCCCTGCGCGAGGCGCTGGGCGGCGCGCGTGAAGTTGGCCGCCACGGCCGCGCGCACTTCGCCCGCGCTGGCCGGGGCCGCGGCCGGCAGCCGCAGCGCCAGCAGCGCCAGCAGCACCGCAGCGAGCACCCGCAGGCCGCGCCGCCTCACGCGTTGACCGCCAGGATCACGTGGGACGCCTTGATCAGCGCGCAGGCGGGCCGGCCCACGGCCAGGCCCAGCGCGCGGATGCTTGCGCTGGTGACGGTGGCGGTGAGGCTCCTGCCGCCCTCCAGCCCGATCACCACCTCGCCCGCGACCGGCCCCGCCTCGCAGTGCGTCACGGTGCCGCAGAGCCGGTTGCGCGCGCTGGTGCGCATGGGCTCGTCCGTTCCCGTCACGATCACGAAGGAGGCCTTGATGAGGGCGCAGGCCTGCACCCCCGCGTGCAAGCCGAGCGCCTCCGCGCTGGCCCGCGTGATGACGGCGACCAGGCTCTGGCCGCCGCCCAGCTCCAGCGACACTTCCGCGGATACGCCGTCCTGCTGCACGGCCGTGACGCGGCCCCAGAGCTGATTGCGGGCACTGGTCTGCATGGCCAGCCTCCGGGCGAGGCGGTGGAAATCGGGCGGCGCGCCGATGCGCTCGCTGAGCGAGGCCAGGAAGCGCTCGTGCTCGGCCTGGAAGCGGCCAAAAAGCTGCACCAGCGCGCGCCCGGCCTCGGTGAGGGCGGTCGCGCCGCCCTTGCGTCCCCCACGCGAGCGCACCACCAGCGGCTGCTCCGCGAGGTTGTTCATGACCTCCACCGCGTCCCAGGCGGCCTTGTAGCTCATGCCCATCGAGCGCGCGGCCTGGGCGATGGAGCCCCGAGCGTCGATGCGGCGCAGCAGCTCGATGCGGCCCTCGCCCAGGAACCCGCGGCGCTCCTTCTCCAGCCACAGGCGGCCCGTGACCGTGGCGGCTGACTGGGCGGCGAGGGTCCCTGCCATCGACGCCTCCCGCGAGTCGATATGTTCAAGAATATATATCGCTCGGACTATGGCCAGGACGGGTGCGCCTGTCAACCCGCCGCGCCGCCGCGCGCCAGTCCCAAAACGAATCCGGATGGTTTATGATCCCCGTGGGAACCCCGCGGCCGGGCGGCAGACCGGGCCGCTGGGCATGCAGGTGACCTGATCCTGGCGGGAGCAGCGATGGCCTACGACGAGCACTTGGCGGCGCGGGCGCGGGCGCTGCTGCAGAGGCAACCCGGCTACAGCGAGCGCACGATGTTCGGCGGGATCGCGTTCATGCTGCACGGCCACATGGCCTGCGGCATCGTCAAGGACGAGCTGATGGTGCGCGTGGGCCCCGCCGCCCACGACGCGGCGGTGCGGCTGCCCCACGCGCGGGAGATGGACTTCGCCGGGCGCCCCATGCGCGGCATGCTGTTCGTGGCGGCGCCGGCCCTGGCCAGCGAGGGCGGCCTGCATGCGTGGCTGCAGCGCGCGGTGTCCTTCACGCGCACGCTGCCGCCCAAGGCCGACAGGAGCCGGCCCGCCAAGGCCGCGCGCAAAGCCAAGCCGAAGGCCAGGGTTGCCGGGAAGCGACAGGCCGCGCCCGCGCGCAAAGCCGCGCTGCGAGCCAAGGCCGGGCCCAAGACCAAGCCGAAGGCCAGAGCCAGGACCACGCCCCGCCGCAAGGCCGCGCGCCGCACCGCAGGCGCCCGCGGGCGCTGACGCCATCCCGCCTGCCCGCGCAGGCGCCCGCCCCGCTCCTCTCGCCAGCGGGCCGCCCGCCGTGGTAGGTATGCCGGCACGATCGCAGCGGCCCCTGGCGCAGCGTTGCGCCACGTCGGGCGACGTCGCACATCCCGCCCCCCCTTCCGGAGCGCACCATGCCCAAGGCCAAGGTCAACGGAATCAGCCTGTACTACGAGGAGGCGGGCAGCGGCATCCCCATCGTGTTCGTGCACGAGTTCGCCGGGGACTACCGCAGTTGGGAGACGCAGATGCGCTTCTTTGCCAGCCGCTACCGCGCGGTGACCTTCTCCGCGCGCGGCTACCTGCCCTCCGACGTGCCGGAGCAGCCCGCGCAGTACAGCCAGGACTTCCAGGTGGACGACCTGAAGGCGCTGCTGGGGCAACTGAAGATCGACCAGGCGCACATCTGCGGCCTGTCCATGGGGAGCTACACGACGCTGCTGTTCGGCCTCAGGTACCCGCGGCTGGCGCGCTCGCTCACCATCGCCGGGAGCGGCTACGGCAGCGGCGGCAACCGCGCCGAGTTCCACAAGCGCGTCAACGAGACCGCCCAGCAGATGCTGGACAAGGGCATGGCCGGCATCGCGGAGACGTACACGCTGAGCCCCACGCGCGTGCAACTGCAGAACAAGGACCCGCGCGGCTGGGAGGAGTTCCGCCGCCAATTCGTGGAGCACTCCGCACGCGGCTCGGCCTATACCCTGCGCGGCGTGCAGGGCCAGCGTCCCTCCATCACGGAGCTGGGGTCGCAGCTGGACAAGCTGACCGTGCCCGCGCTGGTGATCCTCGGCGACGAGGACGACCCGGGCATCGAAGGCAGCGTGTTCATGAAGCAGCACCTCCCGCGCTGCGGGCTGGAGATCTATCCCCGCTGCGGCCATGCGGTGAACCTGGAGGCGCCCGACCGCTTCAACCACTCCGTGCTGGACTTCATCACGGCGGTGGATGCGGGGCACTGGGAGCCGCGCGACCCGCGCGCCCGCGCTGGGGTGATGTGATAGCGTTCTCTTCTCGGCCCTCAATCAATACCTAATCAATTCCACGTGGGTTTTCTGTTTGAATCCGTTACGATAGCTTCAATCGATTCCGTGGAGGAAGTTGGGGCCGAACAAGAAGGCTATTCTCCTCGACCTAACTATTTCGGGTCGTTATGTCAAAGCCAGCAAAGAGAACTCACCCCATTACTATCCAACAGGTCGCAAGACTGTCTGTCGAAGATCTCCTCCTGATTCACGATCATGTTGTTCAAGAATTTGCAGAAACTCGCGACCCGGTATCACCTCCCGGGGTTAGAGATATTGCACTATTGGAGTCTGCTGTAGGACGGCAAGATGTGGGATTCGAGAATGATCTGAAGTACTCGTCCGCAGTCTCCAATGCGGCAACTCTCATGTTCGGTGTCTGCAATGACCACCCGTTTCACAACGGGAACAAGCGCACGGCTCTCTTGGCCGGGTTGTTACATCTCGACAGGAACGGTCTTGTATTAGAAAATGCGGGTCAAGACAGTCTCTATGATCTAATGACAAGAATAGCGTGCCACGATGTCAAATCATTACTCTTCAAGAGTCAACAACCCTTTCTGGACGAGGGCTCGGATGGCGAGGTTCGTGCTATTGAACTTTGGCTGAAGGCTAGATCGCGTCGAATCAAGATGGGCGAGAGACCAATAACATATAGTCAACTATATCGCATACTGCAGAATTTTGGATTTGAACTTGGCACAAAGCAGGATAATCACATTGGCATCTATAGGCGAAGAAAAAAACTGTTTGGCGGATACAAATTAACACACGTTGGCCGATGTCCCTGTCCTGGAGACGCAAGGATCGTCGATATCGGGCATGTAAAGACCATTCGAAAGCAATTAGAGCTCACGGAAGATGACGGTTATGACTCCGTGGCATTCTACGACACGCAGACGGTCGTCGATGTATTCATCCAGAAGCATCGACAGACTCTGCGGAGACTAGCAAAAACCTGAAGCCTCTCTCCTGTAATCTATCCCCCCGCGGCAGCCTGGGCAGCCGGCGCGCGGGGCGTGCGCATCGTGACCCACTCCTCGGCCGCGGTGGGGTGGATGCCCACGGTGGCGTCGAACTGGGCCTTGGTGGCCCCGCAGGTCAGCGCAATGGCGAGGCCCTGGATGATCTCGCCCGCCTCCGGCCCGACCATGTGCGCGCCCAGCACGCGGTCCGTGTCCTGATCCACGATCAGCTTCATCAGCGTGCGCTCGTCCCGCCCGGAGAGGGTGTGCTTCAGGGGGCGAAACTCGGAGACGTAGACCTGGATGCGGTGGCGCTGGGCGGCCTGGGCCTCGGTCAGGCCGACGGCGCCCAGCGCGGGCTGGCTGAACACGGTGCTGGGAATATTCTCGTAGGCGAGCGGCGCGGCGCCCCCGCCGAACAGGTGCTTGGCCAGCACCATCGCCTCCGCGATGGCCACGGGCGTGAGCTGCACGCGGTCGATCACGTCGCCCAGGGCATGGATGGAGGGCACGCTGCTGCGGTAGTGCGCGTCCACCGTGACGGCGCCCTCGGGCGTAAGCTGCACGCCCGCCTCGGCCAGGCCCAGCCCGCGCGTGTTGTGGACGCGGCCCATCGCGCAGAGCACGAGGTCCGCCTCGAGCGTGCTGCCGTCGGTCAGCGTGGCGCGCAGGGCACCGCCCGGCAGCTTGTCCAGCCGCCTGAAGTGGGTGTTGAAGCGCAGGTCGATGCCCTTCTTGCGCATCTCGCCGGCCAGGAAGGCCCGCGCATCGTCATCGAAGCCGCGCAGGAAGAGCGGGCCGCGGTAGAGTTGCGTCACGCGGCTGCCCAGCCCGTTGAAGATGCCGGCGAACTCCACCGCGATGTAGCCGCCGCCGCCGATCAGCACGCGCCCGGGCAGGCGTTCCAGGAAGAACGCCTCGTTGGACGTGATGCCGTGCTCGATGCCCGGCAGGTCCGGCTTGAAGGGCCAGCTCCCCGTGGCGACCAGGATCTGGGCGGCCGTGTGGCGCTGGCCGTTCACCTCCACCGTG
>JBGOUY010000171.1:0-9269 GCA_041477795.1 bacterium | reverse complement strand
CTGCACCTGTGGGATCGCCGCAGCGACGGCATGGCCGCGCTGCTGGAGGACGCGCGCGCTGCCGGGGCCCGCGCCTTCGCTCGAGAGGTGGACGTGACCGATTCCGCCCAGGTGGAGGCAGCCATGCAGGCCGCCCAGACGGAGCTGGGGCGCATCGACATCCTCGTCAACTGCGCGGGCGTCTTCCACAGCGCGCCGCTGGTGGACTATCCCCTGGCCGAGTGGGAGCGCGTGATGAGGGTCAACCTGACGGGGACGCTCCTTTGCTGCCAGGCGGCCCTGCGCCGCATGATCCCGCAGCGCTACGGCAAGATCGTGAACCTGGCCAGCATCGCCGGCCGGCGCGGCCACCGCCGCACCAGCGCGTACGCGGCCTCCAAGCACGCCGTGATCGGCCTTACGCGCGCAGCCGCCATGGAGGTGGCGGAGCACGGCATCACGGTCAATGCCATCTGCCCCGGCTACGTGGACACGGAGATGTTCGCCGGCGTGCTGACCGGGCTGGGGAGCGGCAGCGACCCGGAGCGCACGCGCGAGACGATGCTGCGCGCGGTGCCCATCGGCCGTATGACCGCGCCCGCGGAGATCGCCGGCGTGGCGGTGTTCCTGGCCTCCGCCGAATCCGACGGCATGACCGCCCAGGCCCTCGTCTACGACGGTGGCATGGTGCAGGCGTAGCCCGACCGGTCACTCGCCGCGCAGCCAGGCGGGCAGCCAGTAGGTGTTCCAGGGCAGCGGATCGTAGAAGAACTCCCGTCCGCCTTCCAGGAAGGATGGGGCGTGGGGGATCACGCTGGGCTCGTGCAGCAGGCGCTCGGTGGTGAGCAGGCTGCCCAGCAGCACGCCGTGGGCCTTGATGGCCTGCACCGCATAGAGGGAGGGCACGGGCGCCAGGTCGCTGTTGCTGCCGTTCACGGGGCTGACGACCGTGCGGTAGAACTCGAGCAGGCCCAGGAAGAGCGGTTGCGGCGTGCTGCGCACCGGACGCGCCAGGAAGGCGCCGTAACCCGTGTGCAGCGGCAGCCCCAGCGGCAGGCGCGGGCCGGAGCGCGGGCCGGGCGCCCGCATCGTGTTGGCGTGCTCGGCGGCGGGGGGGAAGGGGTCGCTCCGCTCCGCGGCGAGGCTGCCGCGCGGGCCGCCGGGCAGGCCCAGCAGCCAGGCCGCCGCCAGCAGCCCCAGCGCCGCGCGCCACGCCCCCGTCCTCATGGCGCGTCCTGCGTGCGCGGGAGCTGCAGCACCGTCTCGCCCGGCTTCACCAGGCCCAGGCGCTTGCGGGCCAGCACGGCGATGTAGTCCGGGTCGCTGCGCAACACCTCGATCTGCTGGGAGAGCAGGACGCGGCGGGATTCCAGCCGGCCTACGTCCTCACCCAGTGCGCGCGCCTCGCGGCTGAGGCTGGTGTAGGCGATCAGCCCCTGATCGCCCACCAGGGAGATCAGGATCATCCCCACACCGAAGAGCAACAGGAACAGCAGGAAGAAGCGGGGCAGCTGGCCAGCCGACAGCGATTCGCCGTCGGCGAGCCAAGCCTGCCAACGCTGCCACAGGCGGCCCGCGGCCGCAATGGCGCGGCCCGAGTGGCGGATCGGTGCCTGACTCATGCCCTCCTCCGTGAGGGGCGTTAGCGCAATGCGGCGAAGGCCCTCCGGCCGGGGAACGTGGCCTGGGCCCCCAAGTGCTCCTCGATGCGCAGGAGCTGGTTGTACTTGGCCATGCGGTCGCTGCGGCTGGCCGAGCCGGTCTTGATCTGCCCGGCATTGGTGGCCACGGCGATGTCGGCGATCACGGCATCCTCGGTCTCGCCGGAGCGGTGGGAAATGACGTAGGAGTAGCCCGCATGGGACGCCAGCTCCACGGCCGCCAGGGTCTCCGAGAGCGTGCCGATCTGGTTGACCTTGATCAGGATCGAGTTGGCCACGCCGCGGGCAATGCCGTCGCGCAGGCGCTCGGTGTTGGTCACGAAGATGTCGTCGCCCACGAGCTGCAAGCGGCCACCCAGCCGCTCGGTGAGGCGCTGCCAGCCGGCCCAGTCGTCCTCGGCCAGGCCGTCTTCGATGCTGACGATGGGGAAGCGCCCCAGCAGGCTCTCGTAGAAATCGATCATCTCCTCGGAGCTCTTGCGGGCCCCGCCCTCCGCACCCAGCACATAGGCGCCGTCGCTGTAGAACTCGCTGGCGGCGGGATCCAGGGCGATAGCGACGTCCTCGCCAGGCCGGAAGCCTGCGCCCTCGATGGCCTTCATGATCAGCTCGAGGGCCTCCGTGTTGGAGCCCAGGTTGGGTGCGAAGCCCCCTTCGTCGCCCACGTTCGTATTGAGCTTGCGGCTAGCGAGCACCTTGCGCAGAGACTGGAAGGTTTCCACGCCCAGGCGCAGGGACTCGTGGAAGGAGTCCGCCCCGAGGGGCACTACCATGAACTCCTGGATGTCCACGTTATTGTCCGCGTGCTTGCCGCCGTTAAGGATGTTCATCTGGGGCACGGGCAGCGTGCGCGCGTAGACGCCGCCCACGTAGCGGAACAACGGCATGCCGTAATAGGCCGCGGCCGCACGCGCCACGGCCAGCGAGACGCCGAGGATGGCGTTGGCGCCCAGGCGCGCCTTGTTGGGCGTGCCGTCCATGGCCACCAGTGCGCCGTCCAGCTCCAACTGCTCCACCGCCGGCTGGCCCTCCAACTCCGGCGCGATGGTTTCGTTGACGAACTGCACGGCCTTGAGCACGCCCTTGCCCCCGTAGCGCGACTTGTCCCCGTCGCGCAGCTCCACGGCCTCGTGCACGCCGGTCGAGGCGCCGGAGGGGACGGCTGCACGTCCCAGCGTCCCATCCTCCAGGATCACCTCCACTTCCACGGTGGGATTGCCGCGCGAATCGAGGATTTCACGGGCGTGTACGGATTCGATCAGCATGGGCCGTGTCCAGCGTGCGGGGGCCGCGCGGGCGCCCCGGGGATCGGAGGCGAGCAGTGTGCGGGTCTCTCTATTCGTACCATGATCCCCCCGCACGGGGAAGGCCGGCCCCCGGGCCGCGCAGGCTTCGGAACGGTGGCCGCGCCTCGCCACAGCCAGCGCCCTGGGCGCACCCTCGCGGAAACCGGATGCCCCCTTTGTGCGTTTATTGCCTTGGACAGCGCCGCCGCGCGGCGGATCGTGCAGCGCGGCGCTGCCACACACCCCGCGCAAGGGAGACCGCGTGCCGCCATTTTCCCTGCCGAGCCCGCTGGCCGTGACCGAGCCGATGCCGCATCGCCTCGCCGAAGCGGCGCGCGCACTGCCGCGCAGCGAGCTGCTGCGCGGCCTGGGCGAGCTGCGCACGCTGTGCCAGGACTATCGCCGGCTGCTGGAGGGAATCTGGGACGAGGACGCGCCCAGCGAAGAGGCGCGCCGCCTGCTGGACCGCCACCGCACGCTGGCCGCGGACGCCGCCGGTCCCTTTGCCGTGCTGGGAGCGGCGGGGGCGCTGCTCGACTTCGTCGTGGAGCGGCTGCCGGGCGAGGCCGTCGTGTTCCGCGTGCCCGGCCACGCCCATAAGCTGGCGGGCCTGACCGGGCGAGCCGACCCCGGCATCGTGGCCCTCTCCCGCGCCCTGCGCGAGGTGCGGCCCGCGCTGGACGCCCTGACGGCCCTGTTCTACGAGCAGGCCGGGCCGGGATTGGCCCTGGGCGGTGCGCGGGCGCAGCGCATGCTCGCCCCCTTCGCCGCCCTGTTCAGGGCCATCGTGCGACAGGACTGGGCCGATGCGGAGCTGGTGCTGAACCACCTCAACATGGTCACCACCTCGCGCGAAAGCCACGAGCTGGTGGAGCAGATCGGGCGGCTCGTGCGCAGCATCTACGACTCGCTCAACGAGATCTCGCGCACGGTTCCGGTGACGGCCCTCTCCAACGTGACCGAGGAGATCCCCGACGCGGTGGACAAGCTGGGCTCGGTGATCGCGGAACTGGAGGCGGGTGCGAACCGCAACCTGGACCTGCTCGAGCTGCTGACGGCTCAGGTCAACGAAGGCGAGCGGCTCGTGGAGGCCGCCCAGCAGGCCCTCGCGGACTGCGCCACCGAACTGGCGGCGCTGGCGGAGCAGCACCCGACTGCCGCGGGGGCCCTGGGCGAAGTGCGCGAGGCCCTCCGGAACGAGACGGCTGCGGCCCTGGCGGGGGGTGCCGAGCGCATGCGGGAGGCGCACGCGGTTTACATGACCTTGTTTGCCAACCAGAGCTACCAGGACCTGACGGGCCAGACCCTGAAGAAAGTCATCGCCTTCATCGAAAGCTTGCAATTTCAGTTGATTCAAGTCATTTCCAAGCAAAGCGGAAAACCGACGGTTGCGGCACCGGTTGCGGCTCCACACCACACTCTGGAGGCGGGCCCGGACGCACACAATCGCCTGTCGCAGGACAAGGTGGATTCCATGCTCGCCGAACTGGGCTTCTGAAACCTATTGCCGACCGCTTCGTTCATTTCCAAGAGGAGAAACTATGCCGGCCGACACCAAGATGCACGTTCTCGTGGTCGATGATTTTGCGACCATGCGGCGCATCATCACCAACGTGCTCCGGCAGCTGGGATTCGAGAACATCCTGGAAGCCGAGGACGGCACCAAGGCCCTGCAGATCCTGGAGACCGAGAAGGTGGACTTCGTCATCACCGACTGGAACATGCCCCAGATGTCCGGCCTGGACCTGCTCAAGGCGATTCGCGCCAGCGAGGACAAGAAGCACATCCCGGTGCTGATGGTGACCGCGGAGGCGATGCAGGAGAACATCATCAAGGCGGCGCAAGCGGGCGTGAACAACTACATCATCAAGCCCTTCGACGCCAAGACGCTCTCCGACAAGATCAACAAGATCTTCTCCTGATCCGCGCCCAGCGCGCAGCTGCCCCTGCCCCTGGCGCCCTTGCGCGCAGGCCGGTCAGGGAGAGCGGAGCCGCCGCAGCCTCACGCGCCGCCGGGGCACCGCCGCCGGCCTGCCCGCCGCCCTCCCGGCCCGGGCGCTTCCACCGGGCATCCGGCCCGTCCGCGGCCTCGCTGCCGCACCGTAGCCGCCCGCTTTCAAATCCTCGCCGCGTGCCGGTATACTGACTTACAGATGCAATTCGGCCGCACCTGGACCCTGGATGGCATCCGGGCCAGGCGACCCCCTGCCCAACGCCGCACGCCGCCGGAGACAGGCGGAGTGCCTTAGACCCAGCCTCGCAGGAACCGACCGCGTGAGCACCGTCTCCCTGTATCTCCGGAATTCCGCTGTCCGCGCGGCACCCGGCCCTCCGCCGGCCCTGAACCCGATCGGTCCGCTGGTGCTGCTGCTGGCGACGGTACTGCTGGCGACGGCGCTCTTGGCGCTGCTGCCCCTGACGGCGCGGGCCCAGCTCAACTTCTCCGGCAGCGCGGAGGAGCAGGTGCCGGCCGTGCTGGCGACCTTCGAGACGCGCCTGGAGCCGGCCACGGCTCACCCCGGCGAGCACCTGCGGCTGATCATTACGGCGCACATCGCCAAGGGCTGGTACACCTACTCCGTGGTGCCGCAGGAGGACGAGTTCGCGCCGCCGCCCACGCGGCTGATCGTGCAGCCCGGCACGCTGGAGCTGGAGGGGCCGATCTACGAGACGAACCCGGTCGTCAAGAAGGACCAGGTCTTCGGCATTCCGCTCGCGTTCCACCCCACGGCGGCGCGCTTCTACCAGAACCTGCGCGTGCCGGCGGGGCAGGCCGCGGGCGAGGTCCCGGTCACGGCCAGCATCCGCTACCAGGTCTGCAACAACCGCATCTGCACGCCGCCGCGCACGGACCAACTGGCCGCGGCGCTGCGGGTCGAGGCCGGGCCGGTGCGCCCGCCCTACGCCTTCATGCAGCGCACCATCGACTACGTGGAGCCGGACGGGACGTTCCGCATCGATGCGAGCACGCTGGAGGGTGCGCTGGCCGGGGGCCTGGGCGGCTTCCTGCTGGCGGCCGCGGGCGTGGGCCTGCTGGCGCTGCTGACGCCGTGCGTGTTCCCCATGATTCCCGTCACCGTGTCGTTCTTCCTGGGCGCCGCGGAACGCCGCCGCGGCAGCGTGTGGCGGCTGGCCCTGCTCTTCGCGGCGGGCATCGTGGTCTCCGCCACGGCGGTCGGACTGGCGCTGACGTTCTTCCTGGGCGCCGCGGGCGTGAGCCAGTTCGCCAGCAGCCCCGTGGTGAACCTGCTGGTGGCGCTCTTCTTCATCGGGTTCGCCTTGAGCCTGCTGGGGCTGCTGGAGATTTCCCTGCCCGGGCGGCTGCTGACCGGACTGAACCGCCGCTCCGAGCGCGTCAAAGGCCCGGCCGGCGTGCTGCTGATGGGCGTGGCGTTCGCGGCGACCTCCTTCACGTGCACCATGCCGTTCGTGGGCACGCTGCTCGTGGCCGCCACGCAGGGGCAGGTGTTCTGGCCGCTGATAGGGATGCTCGTCTTTTCCACCGTGTTCGCCTTCCCGTTCTTCCTGCTCGCCCTGTTCCCGCGCTACGTGGCGGGCCTGCGCGGCAAGAGCGGCAACTGGCTGGTGCAACTCAAGGTCGTGCTGGGATTGCTGGAACTGGGCGCGGCCCTGAAGTTCGTCAGCAATGCGGACGTGATCTGGGGCTGGGGCCTCTTCGACCGACCGCTGCTGCTGGGCCTGTGGGCCGTCCTGGCCGCCCTCTGCGCGGGGATCGTGCTGGGCCTGCTGCCCTGGCCGGGCGTACGGGTGGCAGCGCGGCGGCCGCTGCGCCTGGCGCTCGGGCTGGGCTTCGTGGTGCTGTCGCTCTATACGGCGAGCGGCGTCACCGGGAGGGAGCTGGACGCCTTCACGGAGACCTATCTACCGCTGCCCATCGGTGAAGATGCCAAGGCCTCCCTGCGCGTGTCCGGCGTGGATTACGTGGCTGCGCAGGCCCTGCAAGAGCTGCCCTGGCACCCCAGCTTGGCCGCCGGGCTGGCCGAGGCGCAACGCACCGGCCGGCCGGTGTTCATCGATTTCACCGGCTACACCTGCATCAACTGCCGCTGGATGGAAAAGCGCATCTTCGCTGCCCGGCCCGTGTTCGAGGCCTTCCGCGATGGCTTCGTGCTGGTGCGGCTGTTCACCGACGGCGGCGAGCAGGCCGAGGCGAACCAAAAGCTGCAGGTCGAGCGCTTCCGCACGCTGGCGCTGCCCTACTACGTGATCCTGTCGCCGGACAACGCGGTGCTGGCTCGCCACGCCGGGATCGTCCCCACGCCCGCGGAGTTCCTGCAGTTCCTGGCGCGCGGGCGGCACCAGCTCGTCGCCGCGGCGCCCGGCAGGAGCTGAGCCTCGCCTGAGCCGCGGCAGCGCGCCCGCCAACGGCGCAGCCCGCTCCACGCCCGATCCGTCCCGCCCATGGCCCTCAAGCTGAGCCTCCCCGAGCGCTTCAACGTGGCGGACCACTTCATTCTGCCGCGCCTGGCGGCGGGGGCAGGCGCGCGGCCGTACCTGATCTGCGGCGAGGAGCGGCTCACGGTGGCGGCCCTGCACGCGCAGGCCAGCCGCGCCGCGCACGCATTCACGGCGCTGGGACTGCGCCCCGGCCAGCGCGTGGCGCTGCTGATGCACGAGTCGCTCGCGTTCCCCGTGTGCTTCTGGGGCGCGGTTCGCGCGGGTCTGCTGCCCGTGCCGCTCAACACCGCGCTCACCGCCGCGGACTACCGCTTCTACCTGGACGATAGCCGCGCGCGCGGGCTGGTCGTGGACGCGGCGCTGTGGCCCACCGTGTCACCGCTGCTGGCGGAACTGCCGGCGCTGCGCCACGTGCTGTTGGCGGGCGCGGGCCCCTTCGCGGACGTCCCACCGCCCGGCCGCACGCCGCACGTCGCGCCGCTGGCCGAGGCTCTGGCCGGCGCGGAGCCGGACTTCGCCACGCGGCTGGCGCATCCGGATGCCCCGGCCTTCTGGCTGTACACCTCGGGCAGCACTGGGCGGCCCAAGGCCACCGTGCACCGCCAGCGGGACATGGTCTACGTGACGGAGACCTACTTGCGCCAGGTGCTGCAGATGGGGCCGGAGGACGTGAGCTTCTCGGCCGCCAAACTGTTCTTCGCCTACGGCCTGGGGAACTCGCTCTACTTCCCGCTCGCCGCGGGCTGCACGGCGGTGATCCAGCCGCAGCCGGCCACTGCCCGCGCCTGCTTCGCCACGCTGGCGCGGCACCGGCCCACGGTGTTCCACGCCGTGCCGACCCTGTACAACGCGATGCTGCGGCTGCACGAGGCCTGGCGCGCCGGCCAGGAGCGGCCCCCGCGGCCGCTGCCGCGCCTGGAGCACCTGCGGCTGGCCACCTCCGGCGGCGAGCCGCTGCCGCCCGCCGTGCTGGACGGCTGGCAGGCCGCCTTTGGCGTGCCGATCCTGGACGGCATCGGCTCCACAGAGGCGCTGCACTTCTACGTGGCGAACCGGCCGGGCCGCGTCATCGCGGGCAGCACGGGCCTGCCCGTGCCGGGCTATGACGTGCGCGTGGTGGGACGCGCGGGTCGTGACGCCGCCCCGGGCGAGACCGGCGAGCTGTGGGTGCGCGGGGGATCGGTGATGGCGCGCTACTGGCGCCAGCCGGCCCGCACGCGCCGCGCCCTGCGCGCCGGGGGCTGGCTGGCCACCGGCGACCGCTTCCGGCGCGAGGCGGACGGCAGCCTGTGGTACGAGGGCCGCGCCGACGACCTGCTCAAGGTGGGCGGTTCCTGGCTCAACCCCGTGGAGGTGGAGCACGCGCTGCTGACGCACCCGGCCGTGGCCGAGTGCGCCGTGGTGGGCCGGCCCGATGCCGCCGGACTGACCAAAGCGCTGGCCTGCGTAGTGCTTGGCACCGGCTGGCGCGGAGACGCCGCGCTGGCCGATGCGCTGCGTGCGCACGTGGGGGCGCGGCTGGCGGCATTCAAGGTGCCGCAGTGGGTGCAGTTCCTGCCCGCCCTGCCCAAGACGGCCACGGGCAAGATCCAGCGCTTCCGCCTGCGCGAGGGCGGCACGCCCGGCGCTGCCGCGCAGCCGGTGCCACCCACCGTCGCCGCCACGCCCAGCGGCACCGCGGCGGCAGGCGCATGATGCGGGCACAGGCCGGGGGCGGGCCGCGCCGCCCGGTGTGGCACCCGGCACGCCACGGGCGCCGGCTTGGCATCGCCCAGGCAAGCCGCTAGCCCGGATATTTCACCACAGCGCCGGAATCGGCAAGGATCGCCAGCCGCAGGGGTGGCGGGGGATCAACCGTGCGGCAGAGGCCGGTTTTTCCGCATGGCGGACAGACCTCCCCCTTACCCCCGTTGTTTTTCCGGTG
>JBGOUY010000021.1:0-24877 GCA_041477795.1 bacterium | reverse complement strand
CCCTGCGCGATCTGATCGAGGAAAACTACGGCCACCGCACGATCAACATCTCGCCCAATTCCATTTTCACCGGCGCCATCGGCGCGGCCTTGTTCGCGCAGATGGGCCGCGCGGTGCCGGCGCCACAGCGCGGCGCCGCGGCCTAACGGAGACTCGCCATGACCATCGCAGCCGGAATCGACGTGGGCAGCAGCGTGGTGAAGACCGCCATCTTCCGCGTGGAAGGCAGCGCGCAGACGCTGCTGGCGAGCCGGATGGACCGTATCTTCCGCCGCAATCCCTCCACGGTGGGGGAGGAGTCCTACCAGGCCGCGCTGGCGGCCGCGGGCCTGAAGCCCGCAGCGGTGGACTACGTGGCCACGACCGGGGAAGGCGACACGCTGCCCTTCCGGCGCGGGCACTTCTACACCATGACCACGCACGCGCGCGGCGCCACGTACCTCGTGCCCGAGGCCCGCGCGGCCCTGGACGTGGGCGCGCTGCACGCTCGTGCGATCCACATGGATGCGCGCGCCAAGGTGCTGCAGTACCGCATGACGAGCCAGTGCGCCTCGGGCTCCGGCCAGTTCCTGGAGAACATCGCGCGCTACCTGGGCGTGACGCTGGACGACGTAGGGCCGCTCTCGCTGGGCGCCGGCACCTCGGAGAAGATCTCCGGCATCTGCGCGGTGCTGGCGGAGACCGACGTGATCAACTTCGTCTCGCGCGGCATCGCGGCCGGCAGCATCCTGCGCGGCATCCACGAGTCCATGGCGGGCCGCTATGCGCGGCTGCTCAAGTCCGCCGGTGCGGATGGGTTGGTGGCCATCACGGGCGGCCTGGCGCGCGATACGGGCCTGGTCGGGGCGCTG
This sequence comes from bacterium, assembly GCA_041477795.1. Lineage (GTDB taxonomy): Bacteria > SAR324 > SAR324 > SAR324 > JACQKK01 > DATFMP01. Next base: position 24,026 of record JBGOUY010000021.1, on the reverse strand, counting down.
AACCGCGCGGCGACCGAGCAGAAGCTGGGGCTGGAGATCGTCGCGCACCCCGACGCGATCATGGCCGGCGCCTACGGCGCGGCCCTCTGGGGCGCCTTCCGGCACGAGGCCCTGCGGCGCAAGCAGAGCGCCTGAACTCCAACGACGAGCGACCGCCATGATTCGCCAGAGCGCATACCGCCTCGAGCCGGACGAGGCCCGGGAAACCGAAGGCATCGTCAGGCCGGCCTGCACGATCCGCATCATGAGCGAGGCGGACCTGCCTGCGGTGGTGGCGCTGGACGCGAAGGAAACCGGCGCGCAACGTCCGTCCTACTACGCGGAAAAGGTCGCCCGCTGCATCGGCGAGCCGAAACTGAATACCTCGCTCATCGCCGAGATGGATGGCGCTCCGGTGGGCTTCCTGATCGGGCGGCTGTTCTTCGGCGAGTTCGGCATCCCGGCCACACGGGCGGTGCTGGATACGCTCGGCGTGCATCCGGCTTTCCGCAAGGAAGGCATCGCCCACGCCCTGATGGAGCAGTACCGCAAGAACATGGCCGGCCTGCGCGTGGAGGCGATCGACACCCTGGTGGAATGGGACCGCTTCGACCTGCTGGCCTTCTTCAAGGCCGAAGGCTTCCGCCCCTCGCGCGACGTGGATCTGGCGTGGGACGTCGCCCGCTATCCCTTCGCCGCGCGGCAGGTGGAAGCGGAGGTGCGGGATGCCACAGAGGGCGATCTCGCGGACATCGCGGCGATGGATCAGGAGGCGCTGGGCGAGAGCCGCTCGGATTACTTCGCGGCCAAGTGGCGCTCGCAGCAGCTGCAGCCGGGCGACAACCGCTTCCTCATTGCGGAGCTGCACGGGGAGCCGGCCGGATTCATGCTCGCCGGCCTGTACCAGGGGGAGTTCGGCATCCGCTTCTCGCGCGGCGTGATCGATTCCCTCGGCGTGCGTCAGCGCTTCCAGCACCGCGGCGTCGCTTCGGCGTTGCTGCAGCACCTGCTGGCGTGGCTGCACGAGCGCGGCGTGACGCAGATGGAAACGCTCTGCCACTGGAACGATTGGGAACTGTTGCGCTTCTTCGAATACGTGGGCTTCCGCCCCAGTGCACGGGTAAACCTGGAATGGCGCTTCGACTGAGGCTCCCGCGGGGCAGGGGCGGCGCGTAGCCGTGGCCCGCGACCCGAACGGCGGTGTCTCGCGATCAATGGGGTGAATCATGAGCGTGCGCAGAGTGCCGGTCTACTGCTCCCAGTGCGTGGCCGGTCCGGACCTGATCCAGGTGGAAGTGGAGGACGGCGTGGCGCAGCGCGTGCTGCCCAACTTCGACTTCCACGCGGAGCATCCGGCCCAGGGCCGCGTCTGCGTGAAGGCCTATGGCCTGATCCAGAAGATGTACAACCCCAACCGCATCAAGCGGCCGCTGATGCGGGGCAACCCGAAGAAGGGCCTGGACGAGGACCCCCAGTGGATCGAGATCGGCTGGGACGAGGCGCTGGAGCGGGTCGCCGAGCGGCTGCGCGCCATTCGCGCGAAGGGCTTGCGGGACGAGAGCGACAATCCTCGCCTCGCCCTGACCCTGGGCCAGGGCGGCGTGGCCCCGGGCTACCTGGGCACCTTCCCCGCCTTCATGGCCGCCTGGGGGGCGCTGGACCAGAGCATCGGGGCCGGGCAGGGCGTCAAGTGCTACCACTCGGAGCACCTGTACGGTGAGTTCTGGCACCGCGCCTTCATCGTCGCGCCGGATACCCCCCTCTGCCAATACATCATCTCCTTCGGCAACAATGGCATGGCCAGCAGCGGCGTCACGGGCGTGTGGCGCCACGCCGAGGCCAAGACGCGCGGCCTCAAGCGCGTGCAGGTGGAGCCGCACCTGTCGATCACCGGCGCGTTCGCGGACGAATGGGTGCCGATCCGGCCCAAGACGGACGCCGCCTTCCTGTTCGCCCTGATCCACACGGTGCTGCACGAGACCGACTGGCAAGCGACGTGCGACCTGGAGTTCCTGCGCCGGCGCACCAATTCGCCCTATCTGGTCGGTCCGCAGGGCTACTTCCTGCGCGACCCCGCGACCCGCAAGCCCCTCATCTGGGACGCACAGCGGCGCGCGGCGGTGCCTTTCGACGATCCGCGCCTGGGCGAGCCGGCCCTGACGGGCGACTACACGGCCGCGGGCATGGAGCTGGGCCCCGACGGCCAGGTGTGGAACCACGCGCACGCTCAGGTCGCGCCGTCCTTCGCCAAGCTGCAGGAGCACGTCCGCCCGTTCACGCCGGAATGGGCCGCCGGGATCTGCGGCGTCCCCGCCGCGCGCATCCGGTCGGTCGCGCACGATTATCTGGCGCACGCGCACCTCGGCGAGACGCGCGAGATCGAGGGCCATACCTACCCCTACCGGCCCGTGGCGATCCTGCTCGGCAAGACGGTGGCCAATGGCTGGGGCGGCTACGAGGCCTGCTGGGGCCGCACCGTGCTGACCATGCTGGTGGGCGCCATCGAGGTGCCCGGCGGCATCGTGGGCGCGGGCATCCGCCTCAACCGGCCGGCCAATGACCGCTTCAAGACGGTCGTGCCCGGGCCCGACGGCTTCATGCTGGGCGCGCTCAACCCGACCGACCGCGAGCACTGGCAGAAGCCCAGCAATCGCAGCGCGTACCAGACCCTGGTGCCGCTGCTGGGCAGCGGGCCCTGGGCGCCCGCGCTGGGCCCGGCGCACCTGCCCTGGCTGTTCATGGAGCACACGCCGCGCAACTGGCCGCAGCAGAACGTGCCGGACGTGTGGATCAACATCCGCGCCAATCCGGCCATCTCCCATTGGGGCACGGAGCAGGTCACGCGCATGCTGGCGAAGATCCCGTTCACGGTCTGCTTCGGCTACACGATCGACGAGACCAACTGGTTCGCCGACATCATCCTGCCGGAAAGCCCGGACACGGAGAGCCTGCAGCTCATCCGCGTGGGCGGCGCCCAGTTCATCGAGCAGTACTGGCGCCACCAGGGCTGGGCCATCCGCCAGCCGGTCGTCGAGCAGCCCGTCTACGACACGATGGACATGACCGAGATCACCACCCAGCTCGCCACCCGGGTGGGCCTCCTCGATGCGTACAACGCCGCCATCAACCGCGGCCGCGGGATCGGCGTGAGCCTGGAGCAGCACTACCCGGACGGCGTGCTGCAACCCCAGCGCGCCTACGGCGTGGAGGAGATCTGGGACCGCGCCTGCCGGGCCGCCTCGCACGAAGCCTCCGGCGGCACGGTGTCCCACGACTTGGCGTGGTTCCGCGAGCACGGCGCGTTCCTGGCGCCGTTCTCCCAGGACCACTGGTACCTGCACACGGTGATGGTAGAGAAGGGCCTGCGCTACGAGCTGCCCTACCAGGAGCGCATCATGCGCATGGGGCGCGAGCTGGGCAACCGCCTGCACGAGATGGGCGTGGACTGGTGGGACATCCAGCTCGCCGAGTACAGCCCGCTGCCCGGCTGGAAGGACTTCCCGGCCATCTGGGAGGCCGTCGCGGCCGAGCAGGGCAAGCGGCCGGAGGACTACGGGCTGTGGATGCTGACCACCCGCAGCATGCAGTACGCCTGGGGCAGCACCGTCTCGCTGCCGATCATGGCGGACGTCGCCGCGAACGTGACGACCCATTTCGGCGTCGTCGTTAATGCCGCCACCGCCCGCGCGCAGGGCATCGCGGACGGGGACGAGATCTGGGTGGAGTCGCCCCTCAGCCGCGCCAAGGGCCGGGCGATCGTCAAGCAGGGCATCCGGCCGGACGTGGTGCTGACCACCCAGCAGTTCGGCCACTGGGTGACGCCCTTCGCCAAGGATCTGGGCACGCCCAACCTGAACAAGCTCGCCACCACCAGCATAGCCCTCACCGATGCCACGGGGAGCGGTTCTGATCTGGTCAAGGTGCGCATCTACAAGGCATGAGGTGACCATGACGCGCTGGGGCATGGTGGTGGATCTGGGGCGCTGCGTCGGCTGTCAGACGTGCACGATCGCCTGCAAGATGGAAAACGGGCTGCCGCCCGGAACCTTGTGGCGCACGGTGCTGGACGTGGAGAGCGGCACCTTCCCCGACGTGCAGCGGCAGTTCTTCCCGCTGACCTGCATGCACTGCGCCGACCCGCCCTGCCGCGACGCCTGCCCCACCACGGCCACCAAGGTGCGGGCGGACGGCATCGTGTGGATCGACAACGATCTCTGCATCGGCTGCGGCTCCTGCGTGGTCGCCTGCCCGTACCAGGCGCGGCACCTGGTGCCGACGGAGCGCTACTACTTCGGGGCCGCCACGCCGCCGGAGCTGGCCACCTACGATCCGCAGCGCGTGGGCATCTGCACCAAGTGCCACTTCTGCTTCCACAAGTTCGACGACGCGCCGGCGGGTGCCCGGCCAGGCGAGGATCCGGAATACACGCCGTCCTGTGCCGCCTCCTGCATCGCGGACGCCATCCGCTTCGGCGATCTGGAGGATCCCAACAGCACGGTCGCGCGGATGGTCGCCGCGGATCCACGGGCCTCGCGCATGTTGGAGCATCTGGAAACGCGGCCGTCCGTGTATCACCTGCACGCCCCGCGCATCGACCCGCGTCCGCCCGAGCGGCAGCACACCTGGCACGGCCTTGCCATCTCCAATTTCTATTGCGGGCCGACGGGCGTGGGCCTGTATCTGCTGGCGGTGCTCACGAGCTGGTTCGCGGGGCCCAACGCGCCGCTGATCGACCTTGCCAATCCGCTCGCCTCACTGCAGGGGTGGTCGTTCGCGGCCCTCAGTCCGCTGCATTGGGCGGGGCTGCTCGGGCCCGCGCTGGTCGCCGCCGGGCTGCTCTCCGTCGCCGCGGAGGCGGGCCGGCCCTGGCGCGGCTTCAACGTCTTCCGCAACCTGCACCGCTCCTGGATGTCCCGCGAGTCCGCGTGCGGGATCGCCTTCATGGCGCTGGCCGTGCTCGACACCCTGTTCTGGCAGAGCCGCGCGGTGCAGGCCGTCGCGGCGCTGTGCGGGCTGGGCCTCGCGCTGGCGCAGGGGCTGATTCTCTCCAAGGCCAAGGGCGTGCCGGCCTGGAACGTGCCCCTCATGCCGCTGTACTTCCTCACTTCCGCGCTGACGTTCGGCGGCGGCGCGCTGTTGCTGCTGGCGGCCCTGCACGGTGAGACCGCCTCGCGCTCCGACCGCCTGGCCACGCTCGCCGTCGTGCTGCTGCTCGCGGACCTGATCGTGTGGCTGCGCTATCTGGAGACGTCCCCGCGCACGGTCACCTTCCGCCGGGCCGTGGAAGAGCTGCGCACGGCGGCGGCGCGGCTGTGGATCGTCGGCGTGGGACACGCGCTGCCGGCGTTGCTGCTCGTTGCCGCGCTGCTCTACCCGCAGGCGGCGCCGCCGCTGCTCGCCGCGGCCGGCCTGTCCATCCTCGCCGGCGGGCTGGCCGCCCGCGTCGCCCTGCTCCACAAGGCGGCGTTCCTGGTCGACCTGTTCGACCGCTTCGGGCTGGCTCCGGAGGCCCAGGCCGTTGCCGGCGAGCGTCTGGCGCCGGCCAGCCAGGCCGCCTGAGCCAAGCCTTCCCCCGCACATCGGGAGCGCGGCATGACGTCTCAGCACCTGCAGCTCGATGCAGCCCACAGCGACGAGTCCCTGGGGCGCCTTTCGAGCGCGTTTGCCGCCCTCGCGCCGGGCGACACGCTGATCCTGGAAACGCTCGCCCATCCCCGCAAGCTCACGCGGCGCTTCAGCGAAGCGGCGTGGGGCCAGTTCGATTGGATTCCGCTGGCGGAGTCCGGCGGCCGTTGGCGCGTCGAGGTGCGCAAGCGCGACACGCCGGGCCCTGCCTGCATCAGCGCCTTCCTGGGCGAGGATCACCGGCGCTGCGACGGCTTCTATGCCGAGGCGGAGGAAGCCGCGCGGGCCAACGACGCCGCCCGGGCCGCCGAGCGCTTCGCCCGCTTCGAGCTGTGCTTGTTGCGCCACATGGCCATGGAGGAGGAAGGGCTGTTCGGCGAACTGGACAAGCGCATGGGCTTCGCCGGCGAAGGCCCGACCTCGCTGATGCGCGAGGAGCACGAGCAACTGCGCGGCCTGCTGGCCCGCCTGCGCGACCGCCTGGAGGCGGGAGACCTGGTGTCCTTCGCCGATGTTTGCGAAACCCTGCTCCTGCTCATGGAGCAGCACAACATGAAGGAGGAGGAGGTGCTGTATCCCTTGATGGACGAGGCGTTCGCGGGCGAAGAGGAAGCCCTGCTCAAGCAGCTCGTCACCTTTTAGAGGCGGCCCGCGATGCGCACCGCGGGACTCCGGCTGGACAGGGGACCGCAGCTCGACGTGCCGCTGCGCTACTTCCTGACGGCGCCGCTGTTCGGCGTGGCGGCCGGGCTGCTGCTGAGCTGGCGCGGCGCGGCGCTCCTGCGCACGCCGTGGCATCCGCACACGATCGCGCTGGCGCACCTGGTCACGCTGGGCGTGCTCACGATGGTCATGCTGGGCGCGCTGCACCAGATTCTGCCGGTGGTGGTGGGCGCGGAAGTGCCGGGCGCCCGCTGGAGCCGGCTCCTGCATCCCCTCTTCAGCCTGGGCGTGCTCGGCCTGGCGGGCGGCCTGCTGCTGGACAGCCCGCGGCTGCTGCTGCCCGCGCTGCTGCTGCTGGCGGGGAGCCTCCTGCCGCTGCTGGCCCAGGTCGGCGTGGGCCTGCTGCGCGGCGCCGGTCACTCGCCGGCGCTGCAGTTGCTGCGGCTGGCCCTGCTCGCCTGCGCCGGCACCGTCGCGCTGGGTCTGCTGTTCGGGCTGGGCCACGCGCTGGGGCGCTGGCCGCTCCCACGCCAGGCGGGCCTGCCGCTGCACGTGTTCTGGAGCCTGGGCGGCTGGGTCGGCGCGCTCATCGCCGGCGTGGGCATGACCGTGCTGCCCATGTTCTACCTTGCGCCGCCGTTCTCCCGCGGCGCCGCGCTGGCCATCCTGACGGCGCTGGCGGCCATGCTGGTCGCGGCGCCCGCCGTGTTGTTCGTCACGGATGGCCGGGCCTGGCTGCTGCTGCCGCTCGCCTGCGGAGCGGCGGCCCTGGCCGTTTTCAGCGGCGAGGCCTGGCGCATCCTGCGCGCGCGGCGCCGCAAGCTTTCGGACGTGAGCCTGCGCTACTGGCAGGGCGGGCTGGCCGGCGCCTGGCTCACGCTGGCGCTGGCCGTCGCAGCGGTGCTCTCGCCCGATCCGCGCTGGGTGCTCGCCTTCGGCGTCGTCTACCTGACCGGGTTCGCGGACGCGGTGCTCAACGGGATGCTGACGCGGATCGTGCCGTTCCTGGTCTGGATGCGGCGCTTCAGCCACGTGGCCGGCAAGACCCCGGTGCCGCTGCTGCGCGGCCTGCTGCCGCCGCGCCATGCCGCGCGGCAGCAGGTCTGCCACGGGGCGGCCGTGCTGCTGCTCGCCGCCGCCGCGCTGACGGGAGCGGACCTGCTGACGCGGGTGGCGGGCCTCGCCTTCGCGCTGGCCAACGGCTACCTGTGGGCCAATCTGTGGCACGCGACGCGCTTCCGGCCGGCGCCCACTCCGCACGCCGGACCCGCCCAGGGCGCGCTGGGGGCGGGACCGGCCGCAGGGGACTCCCGGCACCAGGTGCCTGTCGGCGGGCCGGATTCCGTGCTGGACTGAGCCGCGCGTGGCATGGGTGCGCAGGTCTACCACGGGGTGTGGCGCGTGGCGACCGGCGGGCGCCCTTCAGGACAGCGGCGGGGCGGCGCGCTCCAGGATCGCCGCCAGGTCCAGCCCAGGCGGCAGCGTGCCATAGGTGCGGCCCCAGTCCCCTTGCAGGCGCGAGACGCAGTAGGCCTCCGCCACGGCCGCCGGGGCATGGCGCGCCAGCAGCGCCGCCTGCAGCACCACCGCGATGCGCTCGGTCAGGCGCCGGGCATCGGCCTCCCCGATGCGGCGCTCGCGGAGCAGCGTCGCCAGTTCGTCGCTGGCGCGGTCCAGGCGCGTGTCGGCGCCGCGCGCCCGGCCGATCTCCGACATCAGCGCCTCCACGCTGGCCGGCTCGCGCTGCATGGCGCGCAGGACGTCCAGGCAGATCACGTTGCCCGATCCCTCCCAGATGCTGTTGACCGGCGCCTCGCGATACAGGCGGGGCAGGATCGACTCCTCCACGTAGCCCGACCCGCCCAGGCACTCCATGGCCTCGTAGATCAGGTTCGGGGTGCGCTTGTTGATCCAGTACTTGGCGACGGCCGTGGCGATGCGGGCGAACGCGGCGGCTTCGGGATCGCCGCTGCTCTCGTCGAACGCGCGCGCCACCCGCAGCACCAGGGCCAGCGCCGCCTCGCACTCCAGCGCCAGATCCGCCAGCACGTTGCGCATGAGCGGCTGCTGGCGCAGCAGGTTGCCGAAGGCGCTGCGTTCGGCCGCATGGTGCGCCGCTTCCCGCAGGGCCTGGCGCATCAGGCCGGCCGGGGCGCAGGCCGCGTCCAGTCGCGTGTGCTGCACCATCTCGATGATGGTGCGCACGCCGCGCCCCTCCTCCCCCACCCGGCGCGCCCAGGCGCCGTCGTATTCGATCTCCGCCGAAGCATTGGAGCGGTTGCCCAGCTTGTCCTTGAGCCGCTGGAGGTGGATGCCGTTGCGGTGCCCGTCCGGCGTCCAGCGCGGCACCAGGAAGCAGGTGAGGCCCTGCGCCGTGTGGGCCAGCGTCAGGAACGCGTCCGACATGGGCGCGGAACAGAACCACTTGTGGCCGGTCAGCGCGAATTCGTCGCCGCTCCCGCCCGCCAGCGGCTCGGCGCGGGTGGTATTGCTGCGCACGTCGGAGCCGCCCTGCTTTTCCGTCATGGCCATGCCGATCGTGCAACCCTCCTTTTCCGCGGCCGGCACGACGCGCGGATCGTAGCGGGTCGACAGGATGCGCGGCGTCCATTCCTCGGCCAGCGCCGGGGCCTGCCGCAAGGCGGGCAGCGCGGCATAGGTCATCGCCAGCGGGCAGCACACGCCCGGCTCGGCCTGCGTCATCAGGTACTGCAGCGCGGCATGGGCGACGTGGCCGCCCGTGCGCTGCGCGCTCCACGCGATCGAGTGCACCTGGTGCCCGATTCCAATGCGCAGCAGCTCGTGGTAGGCCGGGTGGAACTCCACCTCGTCGATGCGCCGGCCGTGCGGATCGAACGCGTGCAGCTCCGGGCTGTTGCGGTTGGCCTGGCGCGCGAGCTGCCGCACCTCCGCCCCGCCCGCCGCAGCCCCCAGCGCCCGCACGGCGTCCTCGGCCCAGCCGGCGCCTTCGCGGTGCAGCCCTTCGCCAAGGGCGGCGTCCACCTCGTACAGATTGCAATCCGGCAGCGGGGTCGGCTGGTTGGCGACCTCATGGGTCGCGAGGCGGCTGGTGGGAGCCCTGGGGGTCATGGGCGCTCCTGGAATGGGCGGGCACCGCGTCGTGCGTCGGAACGCACCCAGTGTATCACACCGCCCGCCGGCGCCCCACGCCCCCCGCTCTGGCGGGCCCCGCCGGGCGGCGCTGCGCGGCCTACTTGTCCTTGGGATCGTCGGAGGGGTTGCGGCTCATCAGCTGCGCGGGGTCGTAGATCGGCCCGCGGAAGGAAGGGGAGCGATAGCGCTGGCGGGCCTCGTCCAGGGTCTCCACCTGCAGGCCGCCATCCTCGTGGAAGAAGTCGCGCTCCACCTGGAAGAATCCCTGCAGCAGCTGGCCGACGCCTTTATAGAAGCGGGCGCTGGCATGGGACTCGATATCCGCGGCGCAGGCCGGCCCCCAGATCAGCAGATGGCGCTCCAGGAACTCCCGCTGCGTCTCGATCAGGCTGGCCGGGTCCACGTCCCCGCCCGCCTGCTGCCGCGCCGCGAGCTGCGCCATGACGGCCAGCTCAAAGGCCAGCGTGTCCTCCGGCTCCGCGTGCTTGCTGTCCGCGCGCTCCAGGCTCTGGCGCGCGAGGAAGCCGCGCACGTCCGCCAGCGGCTGGCTGTAGAGATTCTTCGTGAAGTAGTACGACTCGTACGGATTGAGCACGTCGCCGTAGGGGCCCAGGAAGATGTGGGTGAACTCGTCCACCAAGTCCTCCTGCGAATCGGACGCGAGGTGCTCGGCCATGCGGCGCCAGCCCTCTCCCATCAGCCGGTGCACCTGCGCCGCGCTGACGGCGCGATCCTCGATGTTCTCGCGCAGGGCGTGCAGCAGCGCCGCCTCCGGCTCGCTCGCCAGCAGCCGTGCCAGCAGCTCGTAGTGCTCGCGCCGGAACGCGACGACGTCGGGTTCACTCAGCAGGGACATGTCTAGTCGAAATTCTCGAGTTCGCCCGACGCCTCTTCGAGCAGTTGGTTCAGAGCCCGGGCCACGAATTCCTTGTAGCCGGGCGTATCCTCGATGGTGTCGTCGCCGCGTTCGGCGCGCTGCACCTTCTCCGCCAGCAGGGCCTCGCGCACGGCGGCCTCCATGCAGCCGAAGAGGTGCATCGGGCGTGGCTGCTGCCCCGGCCAGACGTGCTTGCGCCAGGCCTCCTGCCAGAGCGGTCGATAGGGACCCGCCTCCACAAAGACGCCGGCTTCCTGCAGGGCGCGCTCAGGATCGCCGTGCCCTTCGCTCAAGTCCTCGAAATCGCGCCAGCGGTGCAGGGCGAGGTCCCGGATGTAGCCATCGATGGCTGCGTCCATGAACTGGGACTCGCGCTTGCGTCCGCGCTTGCGCCCAGGCTCCCGGTTGCCTTTGCGTGCCACGGCGGCGTTCTCCTCGCCTCGTCCCCTGGCGGCGTCAGGGCCGCCAGCCCTCGTTCACTTCCAGCATCGCGGCGACTCCGCGGCAGTCCGGGCACATGCGCAGCAAGTCGGCCCGCTTGCCCAGGAAGGCATCCTGCCCCGCCTGCACGCTCCGCAGCTTGGCCTGAACGGCCTCCAGGGCGCGGCGGTTGATGTACGGCTTCTTGCAGCGGGCGCAGTGCACCATTTCGTCTTTGGCAACCGTCACATATTCCAGCCCCTGGCGCTCCAGGTACAGCTCGGTGCGCAGGGTGATCACCTTCTCCGGACACACGGCCTCGCACAGGCCGCAGTTGACGCAGTCGATGTGGCGGAAGCGCAGCTCCTGCGCATCCATGTCGAACGCGAAGGCGTGCGTGGGGCAGACCGTCGCGCAGGCGCGGCACAGCGTGCAGCCCTGCTCCGCCACCTCGGCCAGCGCGAAGGGCTGCTCGGGCGCAAGGCGCAGGCCGCCCACCTCCTTGCCGGTGGCGGCGATGAAGGCGCCAATGGCGTCGGCCAGCACCGCGCGGTTGCCCACGCCGCGCAGACGCTTGCCGTCCGGCGGCACGGCGGGCTGGCCCAGCCCGTCGGCGAACGTGCGCAGCGCCTGCAGCGCCTCGGGCCGCGCGTCCTCCCGCACGGTGAGCAGGCGCACGCGGCCGGCATTCAGGCCAAAGCCGTCCAGCACCTGCTGCGAGAGCTGCAGCTTCTGCAACAGCAGTTCGCGCTCGCCATTGGGGCAGGTCTCGCAGCCCAGCAACCCCACGCCCGCCGCGCCCAGCCGCACCGCTCCCAGCATGGCGGCTTCCGACACGTAGCGCAAACAAGGCACCTCGACGGGCAGGATGCGCGCGGAGGTGCCGTGCCCTTGCGCGGCGGCCCATTCCAGCAGGGCCCGCCCTTGCTGCTCGCAATGGAACACGATGGCCGGCGCCGCGCCCCCGCCGTCCGCAGCGCCAGCGGGTGCCGTCAGGAGCGCGGCCAGCCGCGCGTAGAGCTCCTCCGGAGCCGGCTCGGTGAAGCGCAAGGCGGAGGTGGGGCAGGCGGAGGTGCAGGCCCCGCACCCCTCGCACGCAAAGTGGTCCACGCGGATGCGCAGCGGATTGGCGGGGTCGCGCGCCACCGCGTCGTAGGGGCAGGCGGGGATGCAGCGCCCGCAGACCTGGCGGTCCGCCGCGCCGCCCGCGCACACCGCGCTGTCGTAGCGCACGTGCTCGGGCTTGCTGAAGGTGCCCATGTGGTCGCGCACGTCCTGCGCGACGCGCTCCAGATCGCCCGCGTGCGGCGCCGGCAGCCGGTACACGCCCGTGCGGGCGCGGATGGCCGCGGCCCGCTCGCCCATCACGATCACCTGATCGGACACCACGCGCTGAGGCGCGCTGAAGTCCGACCCGGCCACGGGCGCCACCTGCGTTTCCAGGGCGCCCAGGCGGCCCCGCACCGCCTCCGGGCGGCCCCAGTTGACCGTGCGCGCCGCCCGGCCGAAGCCGGCCGGATCGCCTTCGAGGAAGACCACGAGCGACATGCCGGAGAGGTGCTTGGCCAGCTCCAGGCCCACTGGACGGTCCGCGAACACGGCCACGCGGTTTCCGACCGCCAGCAGATTCTGCGGAACGGCGGGCCGGGCATCGATGCCCGCCACGGTGCCCAGCACCAGCCGCAGGGCCTTGGCCGAGGCTTCACGCGCATCAGGCACGGCCAGCGTCGCCGCGCCGAGCGCCAGGGGATGAACCTCCGGGGCGATGCCGACCGCATCACAGGCGCTCGCCAGCCGCTCCGGGCCGGCGCAGGTGCAGGCGAAGAGCACCTGCTCGGTGAAGGCCGGGCGCAGGCGCGCCGCGAAGCCCGGCAGTGCCGCGGGCCCCGCCGCGATCTCGACCACCGCTTCCGTGGCCAGCAGGGGCGCCGGATCGAACGATGCGGGCAGGCTGCAGCGGCACAGGTAAATGCCCCAATTGCGGCGCCACGACGTCATGAAGCAACCGATGAGAATGCGGACAGCCAAGGGGCGGACCCAGGCACCCCGCCGTGCGCGGAGCCGGGGCCGCGGCGGGCCGCCCTAGCGCGAAGATGGCATCGGGCGGAACTGCCCGTTGCCCAGGCCCTGCCAGATCAGGACGCGATTGCTGCTCGCCGCCAGCAACACCAGGTCGGGGCGGCCGTCGTGGTCGAGATCCGCCGTCTGCAGCGCGATCACGTCCTCGCCGACCGGCACGGGCGGCAGCGCCCGGAACTTGCCCTTGCCATCACCCAGCAGCACCACCAGGTCCTTGGAGGTGCGATTGGCCACGACCAGGTCCGCGTTCCCGTCCCCATTGAAATCGGCGCTGACCAGGCCGTGGGGATTGATGCCGACGGGATAGGTGTCCGTCACTTCATAGGAGCCGTCCGCGCGCGACGCCAGGATCGCCACCATTCCTGGCGCGGCCAGGCTCACGGCCATGTCGATCCGGCCGTCGCCGTTCCAGTCTCCGTAGGCGCGGTAATGGGGCGTCGAGCCGGCCTTGATCACGATGGGATCGGCAAAGCTGCCGCCCTTGCGGCCCAGGTACGCCAACACCGTCCCTTCCGCCAGCACGTTGACGAGGAGATCGGTGATGCCGTCGCCATTGAGATCGGTGCGCCCCAGGATGTGCGGCGCGTTGCCGAGCGGGAAGCTCTGCCGCTCGGCGAAGCGCCCGCCGCCCTCGTTGTGCAGCACCACCACGCGCTTTTCCACCGGCTGCAGCAGCGCCAAGTCGGCGCGGCCGTCACCATCGAAGTCCGCGGCCACGGCACTGCCCACGTTGCGGTAGCCGTCCACGGTCATCCGGCGCCCGAAACCGCCCTTGCCGTCGCCAAAGTAGATCGTGAGACCCGCGTCGCCCGTGTCCGCCGTCATCAGGTCCAGGTGGCCGTCGCCATCGAAGTCGGCGAAGTCGACCCAGTTCGGCCCGCGCCCGGTCGGATAGTTCTGACTGGACTTGAAGCCGCCGTGTCCATCGCCCAGCAGCACGGTCAACTGGCCGCCTCCGGCATTGCAGACGGCCAGGTCGTCGACTCCGTCCTCATTGAAGTCCGCCACGACCACGTGGTGCGGAAACTCGCTCGTGGCCCACTCGCCGTCCCTGGCCGCGCAGACGCCGGCGCCTGCGGTCGCGAGCAGCCCGACGCTGCCAACGGCGGCGGCGAGCCACCGGCTCCACTTGAAATGGCTCATCGAATCTGGAGACGTGGCGGGTGCACGGCGGTGGGCAGACCGTCCGTGCACGTCCCCGCACGCGCAGACGCGGGCGTCCCGCGCGGGGCGCCCGCCGCGTGTCGAGACGGGTTCCTTGGAGCCGCAGGCTACCGCTTGCGCAATTCAGGAGCCTCGGAGTGGAAGTTCTGCGCAGCCGTCTTGCTGAAGCGTCCGTTGATCATCCCCATGAAGGCGCCGCGCGTACCCAGCGTCGTCATGTACAGATGCACCAGGAACATCAGGACGATCGGGATCGAGGCGAAGAAGTGCACGATCACGTCCGTGCGGCGGTCCAGCACGGTGCCGACCTCGTAGTACTGCATCAGGCCGCTCCACACCAGCAGCAGGCCCGCGATCACCATGATCCAGAACCACACCTTCTGGCCCGCATTGAACTTGTCCGACTTCAGCGAGCCCTTATAGCCCAGGTAGCCACCCGCTTTGGTGAACCACTCCATGTCGTAGCTGCGCGGAATGGCGTGCCGCACCCAGAGCAGCGTCAGGATGACCACGCAGGGCGTAAACACCAGGCCGCTGTACTCGTGCAGCGTGCGCAGCACCAGGGTCGGCGTTCCGCCGCCGAGGTAGCGGCCGAACGTGATGGCCAGGCCGCTGATCGCCAGGATCACGAATGTGATGGCGGTGAGGGCGTGGATGATGCGTTCGGCCAGGTTCCACCATGGGATCAGGTCCGATTCGTTCCGTGCGCTCAGGTCCTTCGGCCCGATGGCGAAGTAGTGCCCCAGCGAAATCGCGATGAAGACCAGCATGGCGATGCCGAACGACGGGATGATCGCCGAATCCCGCAGGCTCATGAAGTAGTCCACCTGCCGCGGGAACTGCGCCACATTGAGCGACGTGCGCAGCAACTGGGGATCCCGCAGGCCTTGCGCCAATGCGTATCCGATGTTGGACAGCGCCACGAACAGCCCCAGCAGCACCGCCGAACGCCATAAGTACGCAGCGGTCCAGCGCCGGGAGCGCGGTTTCAGCCGAATGCTCATGATCCACCCCTCCTTGCGGAATTCGTTTGGGCGAACGTCCGCCCATGAGTCCCCAGCGGACAACCCACCGCAGCGCTTGTCGCAGAGCAGGCGCGGCGGATCGGGCCGCCCGGGCCGGGTCGAATCCAAGCCCGCGCGGCCACCGCTTCGCCTTGTGAGCTCTGCGCCCCCAGGCCTCGTTGGGAAGAGGCAGCACAACTCCTGCTGCCGGGAAACCCGTATCGCACCCCTGGAGCGGGCCCAGCCGCTCCAGGGGTGCGGACTGAACTTCGGACGCGTGTGCCTACGCGCCCAGATAAGCCGTGCTCCATCCCCAGGGCGCCTCTCCGGAGCCCCGCTGGGCGATGCGCTTCTGCGCGATCTCGGTCACGTCCTTGGAATCGCCCGCCACGAGCGCCTTGGTGGCGCAAATCGAAGCGCACATGGGGAGCTTGCCATCGGCGACGCGATTGGAGCCGTAGAGCTGCATCTCGCGCTGCGAGTGCGGCTCTGCGGGCCCGCCGGCGCAGTACGTGCACTTGTCCATCACGCCGCGCACTCCGAACGGCGCGGCCGTGGGGAATTGCGGCGCGCCGAACGGGCAGGCGTACAAGCAGTACCCGCAACCGATGCAGGTATCCTTGTTCACCTGGACAATGCCGTCCTGCCGCGTGAACAGTGCGTCCACCGGACACACCGCCACACAGGGCGCGCTGGTGCAGTGCATGCAGGGGATCGGGACGTTCGTTTCGCCCGGCTCCCCTTCGTTTACCGTCACGACGCGGATGCGGCGGATTCCCATGGGAACCTCGTTCTCGTTCTTACACCCGACCTCGCAACCGCCGCATTCGATGCAGCGCTTGGTGTCGATGTAGAACTTCATCCGCGCGTTGGATGATTGCGTGCTTGCCATGATGAGTCGCTCCCCGCGCTAGGCCTTCATGATCCGGCACAGGCCACCCTTGGTCTCTTGCATCTGGGTGACTCGGTCGTACCCGTAGTTGGTGACGACGTTGGCCGATTCGCCGATTCCATAGGGTACCTGGCCTTGCGGAAACTTCCCGGCCATGGACTTGCCTTCGAACGATCCGCCCCAGTGGAATGGCAGGAACACCATTCCGGGCGGTACGCGCTTGGTCACCTTGGCCTTGACCTTGACGCGGCTCGGTTTCTCGTCCTGGTCCTCGGGGCTTTCGATCCACATCCAATCGCCGTGCTTGATGCCATTCTGCACGGCGAAGGCAGGGTGGATCTCCGCATACATTTCCGGCTGCAGTTCCACGAGCCACCAGCAGTTGCGCTCGGCGGAGCCGCCACCTTCGAATTCGACCTGGCGACCCGTATTGAGAACGACCGGATACTGCTTGGCCCACTCGGGCTTCTGCAGGCTCTTGTAGAGCGTGGGCACCCGGTACAGGTCCTTCACGTCGTCATACGTCGGCCACTTGGTGATCAGGTCCGGCCGCGGTGTGTGGATCGGCTCGCGGTGCTTGGGCACCGGATCGTCCTTGATGTTCCAGGCGTTGATGCGCGCCCGACCGTTGCCGAACGGGGCGAGGCCTTTGGCGAGCGATTCTTCGATTGCCTTGCGGCTGAGATCCGTGCCCCAGCCCTTGGCTTCGTCGTAGCCGCCCTTGATGGAGCTGCCGACTGGCGCGGCGCCCTTGCCGGCGAGCATGGACTTGCCGTCCGGCGCTTCCTTGCCCCAGCGGGCGCGGAAGCCCAGACCGCCCTGCGCCACCGGCAGATCCACATCGTAGAGGATCTGCGTGCCGGGGTGCTTCTCGTTCCAGCACGGCCAGGGCAGACCCCACTGCTCGCCTTTCACCGGGCCGCTCATGGCCTTCTTGGTGTCGCGGTCGAACACCTTCGCCCATTGCTGCTGGCGCTGCATCCGCTCCACGGTCTGGCCGATCATGCCGATGGAGAGCATCCCCAGCGCCCATTCTGCGGCCACGTCCTCCACCAGCGTGTCCTTGCCCCAGGCTTTCTTCTGGTTCTTGGCGAATTCCTTTGCGAATCCCAGGCGTTCGGCGAAGTCCCACATGATGTCCAGGTCCGTGTGCGCCTCGAACACCGGCTTCACGATCTGGTTGCGCCACTGGACGTCGCGGTTGGAGTTGGTCACCGAGCCGCGCTGCTCATACACCGTTGCGGCCGGCAGGATGTACACGTTGTCCGTGCGATCGGGCAGGACGGCCGTGTTGGACACGAAGGGGTCGATGTCCACCACCAAGTCTATCTTCTCCAGGGCGCGCTTCACCCGATCCATCTGGGATATGCTGTTGGTGGAATGACCCCAGAAGATGGCCGCATGCAGGTTCACATCCTGGCCAAGTTCCTTGGGATCCATCAGGACGCCCTCATACCAGCGCGCGACCGTGAAACCGGGCCTCTCCATCAGGGCCTTGTCCTTGAAGCGGGACTGGAGATAGGCCGGGTCCACGCCCCATACGTTGGCCCAGTGCTTCCAGGCGCCTTCGCCCAGGCCGTAGTAGCCAGGCAGGCTGTCGGACAAGACACCGATGTCCGTCGCGCCTTGCACGTTGTCGTGGCCGCGGAACACGTTGGTGCCACCGCCCGACTTACCCATGTTCCCCAGCACGAGCTGAAGCACACAGTAGGAGCGTACGACGGACGTCCCGTTGGAATGTTGCGTGCCGCCCATGGCCCAGATCACGGTGCTCGGCCGATGATCGGCCATCAGCTTGGCCATCTTGAAGATGGTGTCCTTGGGCACGCCGGTCACATCCGCCACCGTATCCAGGTCGTACCGTTCCAGCTCCTTCTTGAGGTCCTCGAAGCCGTACGTGCGGTCCGCGATCATCTTCTTGTCTTCCCAGCCGTTCTGCAGGATGACGTTGACCATCCCGTAGATCAGGGCCACGTCGGTGCCCTGGCGCTGCTGGACGTACAGGTCCGCAAACGCGGCGGTCTTGGAGAAGCGGGGATCCACCACGATCACCGGCGCCTTGTTGATCTCCTTGGCGTGCAGCACGTGCTGCATGGCGATCGGGTGGGACTCGCAGATGTTCTCACCGATGACGAATATGGCCTTGCTGTTGCGGATGTCGTTCATCGAGTTGGTCATCGCGCCGTAGCCCCACACGTTCGCCAGGCCGGCGACCGTGGTGGAGTGGCAGATGCGCGCCTGGTGGTCCAGATTGTTGGAGCCCCAGAATGCGGCGAACTTGCGCAGCGCGTAACCCGTCTCGTTGGTGTGGTGGGCCGAGCCCAGGATCATCAGCGCTTCGGGCCCGTACTTTTCGCGGATGCCCTTCAGCTTATCGGTGATCTCGCCCATCGCCTGATCCCACGAAAGGCGCTTCCACTTGCCGCCTTCCAGCTTCATGGGGTAGCGCAGGCGATGCTCATTGACGACGTGCTCGCGCGCGCCGGCGCCCTTGGAGCACAGGCTGCCCGCGTTGATCGGGTGCTCGTACCAGGGCTCCTGGCTGATCCACACGCCGTTCTGCACCTGGCCGATGAAGCCGCAGCCGACTGCGCAGTTGCCGCAGATCGTCTTGACCTGGGTCACCGGGCTCCCCGAGGCGGTGGGACTGGCCGCTTTCGCCTCGCGCGCCAGGGCTGGTCCCAGAGCCGCCAGGCCCAGACCCAGTCCGGCCGCCCCCAGGAACTTACGGCGGGCCAGGTTTGGGTTCATGCTTCTCAGCCAGGACGACCCGGTCTGAGTGCATGTCTGCGAGTCCACTCGTTTCAGCTTCATGGTCTTGCCTCCTTACCCTCGTTGGGGAGGTCGTCACTGTTCCGCAGCGCACCTGAATCCGGAACCCCTTCAGCGGTTCATCGCGGGCGCCTCAACTTGTCGCTAGTACAAGGACTTGAAGTAGCGATCCGTCTCCGCCGTGCGGCGATACAAGACCGGTCCGCTCTTTTGCTGCTTCGTAGGAGTGGCCTGCACCTTGCGCCCGCGGATCGCCAGCGCGGCGATCCCCAGACCTGCCGCCAAGCCCGCCAAAAACCCGCGGCGCCCCACTCCGGGCTTGCGCGATTCCGTTTGATTCATGTCAGTCTCCCTGGCAGTAACCGCTTGCGTGGGCGTCCCCCTCCCCTCAGGCGACGTCCCCGTTCCTCTTCATGCTCCGGCTGGGCCGGCGTCCCACAGCCGGGGCGCACTAGCTGATGCTGAGCACCTTGAAGCACGTGCACGGTTGGTCCGCCTGCCCTTCGTGGACCTCGAGCTTGACCAGATAGCCGACACCCAGGTCTGCCAGCGTTCCGCCCATCGTGCCCATCGTGTTGGGCTCGCTCACTTCGATGTTGGCGTGCTCGGGCACTATCGCGGTGACCTGCCGACCATTGAGGGTTTCCACGACGAGCGTGCGTTCCGCTAAGTCCAGTTTGCGAATTTTGCCTTCCAGCATGGCGCAATCCCCCGATTGGGTGTGGCGGGCCCGGCAACCATACCGCGACCTGCAAGCAGCGCTCGCGCAATCGGCTGCCCCGGAACCGGTACGTTTAGCCAGGAATCCCTTGCCTTTCCCGTAGTCTGAAGTTCGCCCAAAGTCAAACGGTATCTGCAACGGTGCGGCACGGCGCTCCCAGGCCGCGGGGTGGGCGCTGCGCATCGCCATGGGGCGTCCTGCGCCCACACGCCGGGCTGCCGCAATCCGCATGATAGGCGCGCGGGGCTTAGCCTGCACGGCGCAACGATAGGGCGCGGCCAGTGGAACGGAAGAGCGCCATCCAAGGCGCTGGTGCGCTGCCCAGGCCACCCAGCGCGAATGGCTGCCGGCGCAGCGCAGCGGTCGCCAGGAGCGCTTCCTCCGCCAGGGCGGCCATTCATTCAATATCGATCCGTTCTCAACCCTAAGGAAGTCCGGCTGAATCCAAGCGCCCAGCTCAGCAACCATTAAGGGCCATAGTTCGGACCCGACATGCTCAAGCGGTCTGTAGAAATCACCATAATCCGAAAAAAATAACATATGTACGCATGAAAAATGCACCTAGGGGGTCGTATGGACGACCGTTTCAGCCGCGGCGGTCGCCACTCCAGGCCCGCATCTCTGCTGGGAAGATTGATCCGGATCAATCTTCGGCGGCGCATCCCCGTACATCCGTGCGAGCAGGCCGGCGAGGCGTTGGCGGCCCCCCGCCGGGGGCCGCTCCAGGGACGGCAGCACGGCGGCGTCGGGCGGCTTGGAAATCAGCACCGCCAGCGCGGTGGCCGGGTCGCGGGCCAGCACCTCCAGCGCCGCGAGGGTCATCAGCCCGCCCACCGCGCCGGACAGGTCGCGTCCGCCCACCCCGATGGCCTGGGAGATGCCCTCCCCCGCCGCGGCGAGGTGGCACGCCACCGCCTGCAGGCCGCTGCCCGAGGCCGCTGCCCAGTCCCAGCAGCGGCAGCAGAGGGGCCACCAGATCATCCGTGGCGATGGCCTCGGCCTCCGCCGCCAGACCCGTCCCCAACGCGTGCGCGGCGCCGGCCGCAGCGATCCACCTTTACGACGGCGGCGCGGCGGGATAGGAGGGAGCGGGCCCCCGGAACGTCCAACTCCCAGCGGCCGGTGCCCGCAGCGCGGCACGCCCCGGATTGCACCCCCCTTGCTGAGCACACCCCTGCCGAGAAGCGCCATGCTCGAGCTGAAATCCGAATTCCTGTTCAACCTGGCCCTCACCGTGGACCCGCAGCCGCAGGCCGTGGGCGAGGTGCCGCTGGGCCGGCGCCGCATCACGATCATCACCGGCGGGCGCTTCGAGGGGCCGCGCCTGCGGGGCCGGGTCGTGCCGGGCGCCAACGCGGCCTGGGTGGTGGTGCGGAAGGACGGCAGCCTGCAGCTCGAGGCGCGCGTGACCCTGCGCACGGACGACGGCGCCTGGATCTACATGTTCTATCCTGGCATCGGCAGCGGTACGCCGGAGGTGATGGCGAAGATCAACGCCGGCCAGCCGGTGGAACCGGGGCAGTACTACTTCCGCACCGCGCCCCAGTTCGAGACCAGCGCGCCCGCCTACGCCTGGCTCAATTCCATCCTGGCCGTGGGGGTCGGCGTGCGCGGCGCGACCGGCCCCAGCTACGACGTGCACCGCATCCTCTAGGCGCCGGGAGGCGCGGCGACACCGCCCGCGCGGCACCCTGGCAGGCCGCTGCCGCCCGTGCTAGGGGGGAGGTGCGGCGCGGGTCGTCATCTCCCCGCGCGCGGCCGGCCCTGCGGCCGCCCTCCCCATCACCCGCTGATCCATCCGAGCCGCCATGACGATCGAGAAGCTTCCCGAGCTGGTCAACGGCAACGCCGCGCTGGTGCGGCGCGGCCGCTACTTCAGCGACACTGTGCTGATCGAGGAGGGCGCGACGCCCTACCTGGTGCGCTTCGAGGCGGGGCGCGTCGCCGCGGTCACGCCCATGCGCACCAACCTGCAGTCGTGGACCTTCGCCATCCGCGCCGCGGCGGACGTGTGGCAGCGCTTCTGGGAGCCGGTGCCGGCGCCGGGCTACCACGACCTGATCGCGCTGCTGCGCTACGGCCGCGTGAAGCTGGAGGGGAACCTGCAGCCGCTGATGGCCAACCTGATCTACATCAAGCTGGTGCTCGAAACCCCGCGGGCCCGGGAGGCAGGCCGATGAGCGTCACCATCGAACCCATCGTCGGGCGCTACGCCAACCTGAGCTTCCAGGGCCGCCCGCACCGCATCTACTTCGAGGAGGCGGGCGCCGGCATCCCGCTGCTGTGCCTGCACACGGCCGGCTCGGACGGGCGGCAGTACCGGGCGCTGCTGAACGATGCGGCCGTGACGCGGGACTTCCGCGTGGTCGTCTTCGACATGCCCTGGCACGGCAAATCCTCCCCGCCCGCGGGCTGGGAGAGCGAGGCGTACCAGCTCTCCACCGAGACCTACACGGACCTCATCATGACCGTGGCGCGGGCGCTGGAACTGGAGCGGCCGGTGGTGATCGGCTGCTCCATCGGCGGGCGGATCGTGCTGCAGCTCGCGCTGCAGCACGGCGCTGCGCTGCGCGCGGTGATCGGGCTGGAGTCCTCCGCGCGCGTCAACCCGTACTACGACATCTCCTGGCTCTACCGGCCGGACGTGCACGGGGGCGAGGTCTGCGCGGCGATGGTCTCGGGCCTGATGGCCCCGCAAAGTCCCGCCGCCGAGCGCTGGGAGACGCTCTGGCATTACATGCAGGGCGGCCCCGGCGTGTTCCAGGGCGACCTGCACTTCTACACGGTGGAGGGGGACATCCTGGAGCGGGTCGCGGGCATCGACACGCGCCAGTGCCCCGTCTACCTGCTCACCGGGGAGTACGACTACTCCTGCGCCCCGGAGGACAGTGCAGCCACAGCCGCGCGCATTCCCGGGGCACAACTCACCATCATGAAGCGCCTCGGGCACTTCCCCATGAGCGAGAACCCCGCGCAGTTCCGCACCTATCTGCTGCCAGTGCTGGAAGCGATCCGCAAGCGCGAACGGAGCTAGCGGGAACCGGGCACGTGGAGGAGGGAGGCGCTGCCTCCGCACCCGGGCCTCCGCGCGCTCGGCGGGCGCGCCGTTCACCAGCACTCCACCCGCACGGTGTACGCTTTGGCCTCGGCGGCGATGGTGGCCGGGTCGAGCGCGCGCGTGGGCGGCGCCGTCCGGTAGTCCACGCCGGCGGCGTCCAGGAACGTGCGCGCCACGGCCGCGTGGATGCCGAAATTGACGTTCTGCGGTATGTCGCCCGTGGCCGCGGCTACCCGCAAGGCGTCCAGCTTGCTCACGACGATGCCGACGACGTTCCCCGTGCCGTCCAGGATCGGTCCGCCACTGTTGCCCGGTTGCACCGGAGCGCTGATTTGGAGCAGGCGTGAGTCGTCGCCGGGACCCGATAGCGCGCTGACCGTGCCTGTCGTGACGTTGGCCTCCGAAGCGAGCAGCCCGCTGAGCGGGTAGCCCAGGACTACGACGCTATCCCCCGCACGGATGCCCCGCCCCTCCCGGAAGCGCGCCTGGGACGGCGCTGCGCCCTCCATGCGCAGCAGGGCCAGGTCGTTGCGGGCGTCGGCCCGCACCAGCTTTATCGCGTGCCGCGCGCCCCCGACCCGCGCCGTCAGCCGCGCGCAGGCCTCCACCACGTGCCGGTTCGTCAGCACGTCGCCCGCGGCGCTGACCACGAATCCGCTGCCGGTGGCCTTGGGCTCGTCCGGCACAATACCGGGCAGCACGGGTACAACAGGAAAAGCTGACCAATCGGTGGCCTTGGGCTCGTCCGGCACAAAACCGGGCAGCGCGGGCGCCTGCGTGGCGGCGCCCTTTGCGGGAGCCGCCTGTTTCGGACGCCATTCCCGTGCCAACCGCTGCGCCTCGGCGATCTGCGCGGGGGTCATCCGTCCAGCCAGGTCATCCCGCCACTTCGCCGCCTTCTGATCGCCCTGCGCCGCCGCCAGGTTGAACCACAGATGAGCCTGGACAGAGTCCTGCGGCACGCCCCGACCCATGTCGTAGATGAACCCCAGCATGGATTGCGCCAGTGTGTGCCCCTGCTCGGCGGCCAGACGGAACCAGCGCACGGCCTCCTTGTAGTCCTGCGGCACACCCTGACCGTTGTCGTACATGACCCCCAGCTTGGCCTGCGCGGCTGCGAGCCCCTGTTCGGCGGCCAGGCGGTACCAGCGCAGCGCTTCCTTGTCGTCCTGCGGCACGCCTTGACCGCTGGCGTACTTGAATCCCAAGTTGAACTGCGCGTCTGCGTTCCCCTGCTCGGCGGCCAGGCGGAAGGAGCGCAGCGCGGCCGGATAGTCGCCGGCCTGGTAGGCGGCGAGCCCGTCCTCGTAGGGTCCGGCCCACAGGCACGGCGGGGCAGCGGCCAGCGCCAGTGACAGGGTCACCAGCGCGAGAAAACGTCGTGCGGCCATGCGTGCCCCTTGCAGCAGCCAAGCGTTCCGAAGCGGGCGAGGCGTCCTTGCTGCGCCGTGCGGTCAGCATGCCGCGCATGGCCCGGCGCGGCAAGCCGTTTGGCCTCTGAGGCGGTGCAGCCGCATGCTGGCTGAGCGGAACCCCGCCAGCCTCGCGCGAGACCCCACCCCGGCACGGCGCCAGGGGCGCCGTGCCGGCCCTCCCCGCTAGGCAGGGAGGGCCTACTGCCACAGCTCCCGCCGACTTGCCGCAAGCTGAAAGCCCCT
>JBGOUY010000376.1:0-3596 GCA_041477795.1 bacterium | reverse complement strand
TAGACGCCGAACGGCAGCGGCAGGCGCTCGTCGGGCACCAGGTTCAGGGTGGGGAAGCCGATCCGCCGCCCGCGCTGCTCCCCGCGCACGACCGTTTCCAGCACGCTGTAGGGCCGGCCGAGCATGCTTTCGGCCACGGCGAAGTCCGCCTCGGCCAGGGCGGCGCGGATGCGCGAGCTGCTCACCTTCTCTCCGCCCAGGGAGACGGCCGGGAAGACCTCGAAGGCGAAGCCGTGCTCGACGCTGAGCTGCCGCAGCACCTCCGCCGAGCCCTCCCGGTTGCGGCCGAAGTGGAAGTCGAAGCCGATGATCAGCTTGCGCACGCGGAAGCGCGTCAGCAGGTCCTCCATCACGAACACCCGGGCGGACCTGCGGGCGAACGCGCGCGTGAAGGGGACGATGTGCGCGGCGTCCAGCCCCAGCTCCTCGAAGAGCCGCAGGCGCAGCGGCAGGGTGGTGATGATGGGCGGGGGGTCCTCCCGCAGCACCGATTGCGGATGCGGGTGGAAGGTCAGCAGGTCGCTGCGCAGACCCGCCTCGCGCGCCTCGCGCACCACCTGGCGGATCAGCGCCTGGTGCCCCAGGTGCACGCCGTCGAAGTTACCGATGGTGAGCACCACCTCGTGCGGCGCGGCGTCGTCGAAGGGGCGGAACTGGAAGCTGTTCATGAACGGGGGCGATCGCGAACCAGAGGTGGCCGGCACTGCAACCATCTATGGTCGGCCCCTTGCGCGGGACGTGTCAACCCTGGCCGCAGGCGGGGGCTGGAGCGGAGCGGGCAGGAGGCGGGGGGATGAGGCGGGGCCGAGCCGGGCGCGCGGCCGACACCGCGAGGGCCCCCCGGCCCCGGCGAGAGTCCGGGCTCGGCCCGGGCCGGAAGCGGAGGGTCACGAAAGGTATTGCTTCTGTCCCGAAACAGGGGTATCTATACTCTTTGATCTGCAGTTATCCGCCGCGCGCATGCGGGATGAGCTTAGCCTCTGCTGCGGACATGTCCTTGGCCGGTTCCGCTTCCGTATTGTCACATTCGCTTCGCGGTCCGTCACAAATTGTACCGACGATCCCACCCTAGGGCGGCGTACCGGCCATCCGTGCCGGCACGAGCGGACCGGCCGTGCGCACCGCTGGACGTTGCAGCTTTCGCCCGAATCTGACGTTGTCTCAATGGCTTCCACGCCTGAACGCCCAAAAGGATGCCGATGCTGAATCCCACCGACAATTACAAGAACCGGGTGCGTTATTCGTTCGGCAACTCGAACCCCCCGCCGATGCCCAACCTGCTGAACATGCAGTTGGAATCGTACGAGCGGTTCCTGCAGAAGGACCTCTCGCCGGACCAGCGGCGGCCCGAGGGCCTGGAAGCCGTGTTCCGCTCGGTGTTCCCGATCTCGGACTTCAGCGGCTCCACGACGTTGGAATATGTGCACTATCGCCTGGGCGACCCCCAGTACACGGTGGACGAGTGCCGCATCCGCGGCGTCACGTTCTCGGCCCCGCTGCGCGTGGCCCTGCGCCTGATCGTGTGGGAAAAGGACAGCGAGGACGGCTCGCGCCACATCCACGACATCAAGGAGCAGGACATCTACCTGGGCGAGTTGCCGCTGATGACCGAGAAGGGCTCGTTCATCATCAACGGCACCGAGCGCGTCATCGTCAGCCAGATGCACAAGAGCCCGGGCGTGTTCTTCACGCACGACAAGGGCAAGAGCCACTCCAGCGGCAAGATCCTGTATTCGGCGCGGGTCATCCCGCAGCGCGGCTCGTGGATCGACTTCGAGTTCGACACCAAGGACATCCTCTACGTGCGGATCGACCGCAAGCGCAAGTTTCCGGCCACCGTGCTGCTGCGCGCGCTGGGGTACAGCGAGGAGGAGATCCTGGCGCGCTTCTACAAGCCCGAGACGATCGAGCTCGCCGGCGCCATCGGCAAGGACCCGGACAAGCGGGTCTTCCGCAAGGTGGTGGACTCGGACGTGACGCTGAACCAGCGCGCGGACCGCGACATCGTGGATCCCAAGAGCAAGGAAGTGCTGGTGCACGCCGAACGCAAGATCACGCGCCCGGCCTTGCGCAAGATCCAGGCGGCGGGCCTGACCCACATCCCGGCCACGGCGGACGACGTGGTGGGGCGCTACCCCATCGCCGCCATCACCGATGCCAACGGCGAAGCGCTGCTGCCGGCCAACGGCCTCATCACCGGCGAGGTGCTGGAGCTGCTGCTGGAGCACAAGATCGAGCAGGTGAACCTGATCTACGTGGGGGATCGCACCATCGGCCAATCGCTCCGCGAGACGCTGGCGCAGGACAACATGCGCACGACGCAGGAAGCCCTGATCGAGCTGTACAAGCGGCTCAAGCCGGGCGACCCGCCCACGCTGGAGACGGCGCGGCTGCTCGTGCACAACCTGTTCTTCAACGAGGACCGCTACAGCCTGTCCAAGGTGGGCCGGCTCAAGATCAATAAAAAGCTGGGCCTGGAAGAGCCGCTGGACAATACCGTGCTCACCAAGGAAGACATCCTGCGCACGGTGGAATACCTGCTCAGCCTCAAGGAGGGCGTCGAGGGCACCATCGACGACATCGACCACCTGGGCAACCGGCGCGTGCGCTGCGTGGGCGAGCTGCTGGAAAACCAGTTCCGCATCGGGCTGGTGCGCATGGAGCGCGCGGTCAAGGAGCGCATGAGCCTCCAGGAGACCGAGTCCATGATGCTGCACGACATCGTGAACGCCAAGCCGGTGGCGGCGGCGATCAACGAGTTCTTCGGCAGCAGCCAGCTCAGCCAGTTCATGGACCAGACCAACCCGCTCTCCGAGGTGACGCACAAACGCCGCCTGAGCGCCCTGGGCCCGGGCGGCCTGACGCGCGAGTGGGCCGGGTTCGACGTGCGCGACGTGCACGCCTCGCACTACGGGCGCATCTGCCCCATCGAGACGCCGGAGGGCCCGAACATCGGCCTCATCGCCTCGCTGGCCACCTACGCCTCCATCAATGACTTTGGCTTCATCGAGACGCCCTACCGGCGCGTGGTGGATGGCAAGGTCACCAACGAGATCCTCTACCTCTCGGCCATCGAGGAGGACCAGTTCCGCGTGGCCCAGGCCAACGCGACGCTGACCGCCAAGAACGAATTCGAGAACGAGCTGGTCTCCGCGCGGCACCGCGGGGAATTCATGATGATCAGCCGCGACGAGATCGACTACATGGACGTGGCGCCCAACCAGCTCGTGTCCGCGGCGGCCTCCCTGATCCCGTTCCTGGAGCATGACGACGCCAACCGCGCCCTGATGGGCTCCAACATGCAGCGCCAGGCCGTCCCGCTCATCAAGCCCAGCGCCCCCCTGGTGGGCACGGGCATGGAAAGCAAGGTCGCCATCGACTCGCGTGCGTGCGTGGTGGCGCGCCGGGCCGGCGCGGTGGACCGGGTGGACTCCGAGCGCATCGTGATCCAGGCGGACGTGGACCTGACCAGCGACGAGGCGGTGGTGGCGGCCAACGTGGACATCTACCACCTGGCCAAGTTCCAGCGCTCCAACCAGAACATCTGCATCAACCAGCGCCCCATCGTGCACGTGGGCCAGCGCGTGGAGCGCGGG
>JBGOUY010000218.1:0-7657 GCA_041477795.1 bacterium | reverse complement strand
GTCTATTCGAATATAGTTTTGTCGATGGCACCTACGCAGGAGTATTTTCAATACGCTTTGAGGTATGTTCAATCCGAAATGACTTGCAATTTCGTTCTTGAGAGCGATCACCGAAATTGCGTCACTCGGAAGTGCGCGGAGGGCTTCGGCGACAAATGGAACGAAGTTGGAGATATAGTCTTTGTTGCTATCGAAATTCACTTTCAAAATAGCGAGGCTGGACACGATTCTGTTGTTCATGGAGTTGTTCATGGATCGCTCGGTTGGGCACGCTGTCGAACGGGCGGCGGCCGGTCAATCGCGTCTGCGGCCCCTCATTGTGCATTGGCGCGGTGGCGGCATCGCGCAAATGTTTTGGAGGTCGACAAAGAATAAGTAGCGCGTTCCTAGCCGGAGGTAAACTGTCGGTTGTCCCCGGTGGTTGGGTCCGGGCTCTTGTTTCGCACCGGGTTTTCCCATCCGTAGCAGATCGCACGACCCGCTCGCGCGAGTCGGATCGGCACGGCGCGAGCCGGGCGGGGTCAGCTTCCGCGCAACGCCCCCCCGCTTGCCCCCCCGCCCCGCCCCTTGCTATGACGGCGGCACAGCCTCCCCCCGTCCGCCCCTGCCCCGAGGAACCGCCATGGCCGATCCCGTGCTGTACGAGGTGCGCGCTGGGCGCGCCTGGATCACGCTGAACACGCCGGAGAACCACAACGCGCTCTCGCAGCCCTTGTGCGAGGGCCTGCTGGCCGCGGTGCAGCGGGCGCAGGCCGACCCCGCCGCGCGCATGCTCGTGCTCACCGGGGTGGGCAAGTCCTTCTGCGCCGGGGCCGACCTGAAGGGCCGCGGAGGCGCGACGGTGGAGAAGGGCGCCAGCGGCGAGTCCCCCTTCCTCCGCGCCATGCGCGGGCTGTGGGAGAGCCCCAAGCCGGTCATCGGGCGCATCCAGGGCAATGCCTACGGCGGCGGCCTGGGCCTGATCGCCGTGTGCGACTTCGCCATCTGCGTGGACTCGCTGCGCGTCGCCTTCACCGAGGTGCGCCTCGGCCTCGCGCCGTCGATCGTCTCCGTGTTCGTGCTGCGCAAGATGGCCCTGCCCGATGCCAGCCGCTATTTCCTTTCCGGCGAGCGCTTCAGCGCGGAGGAAGCGCAGCGCATGAAGCTGATCGACCAGGTCGTGCCCGCCGAGGGGCTGGACGCCGCCGTGGAGCGCCAGTGCGAGGCGCTGATGGCCTGCGGCCCCAAGGCCCTGCAGGAGGTGAAGCAGCTCCTGCGCACGGTGCCCAACCTGAGCGTGGACGAAGGGCTGGCCTGGGCCCAGGCCAAGAACCAGGTGCTCTTCAACAGCGAGGAAGGCCGCGAAGGCATGGCCGCCTTCGCCGCCAAACGCAAGCCCGCCTGGGCGCCGTAGCTGCGCGCTGCGGCCCGCTTCACCGCTGTACGGAGAAGGGAGGCGCTGCCTCCCCTCTCCGCACCTCTTCCCTCCGGCAGGGAGCGCTGCCCCCTGCACTCCTTGCACATAAAGTCATTGAGCGGCTGCCTTGCAGCCGCTCAACCGCATAAGGGGAGCGCGAGGGGGCTTGCTCCCTCGCACGCAGTTACTTTTGTTCGGCGAGCAGCGCGGCGATGTGCTGGGCCAGCGCGGCGGAGTCGGCGGGCAGCTTGGCGCCGGGCAGGTTGGGCGCGGGCTGGCGGCGATAGAAGGTGTAGGTCTGCGGCCAGCCCAGCAGGCCGTAGCGGTTCTTCTGGGGCTCGGGTTCCAGCACGAAGCCGGTCGGTTCCACGCGGATGCGGTAGGTGCGTTCGAAGCTCGTGCGCCAAGCGCCCTGGTGGGTCTGCACGTGGCCCGCGCCAGTGAGGGTGAGCCGGTCGTCCGCCACGCTCCAGGTGCCCACGAAGAGCGACTGTTCCTTGCCGGGCCACTCCGCGCCCAGCAGGAAGTGCCCGTCGGGCTGCAGGTAGAAGAAGTGGTGCAGGTCGCGCGCCTCCAGCTCGCGCCAGCCCTCGATGCGGTAGGTGCCCGCGTAGCGGTCGGGGACGTCCGCCCCGGCCAGCGGGGCCGGCCGCGTCACCAACGCCAGCAGCAGCGCCAGCGGCAACGCAAGGCAGAGCGCGGCGGCGCGGGCCGCCGGGGGCGCGTGGCGCACCGTCGGTCGCGTGTGGCGCACCGTCGGTCGCGTGTGGCGCACCGTCGGTCGCGTGTGGCGCACCGTCGGTCGCGTGTGGCGCACCGTCGGTCGCGTGCGGCGCAGGGTCGGTTGCGTGCGGCACACCGGCGGGCGCACGCGGGGTATCGGGCCGGGCCGTTCCATGGCGTGGGGTCGTCGCACGTGGGGGCCGCTAGCGGTGGCGGCGCGAGGACGCGGGCCGCTCCCAGGGCGGGGCCGGCGGCTGCAGCGCCTGCGAGCGCCGGCGGCGCGGCTCCGGCGCGTGCGGCGCGGAGAGGATCGTGATCTCGAAGATCGTGCCGAAGCGCTTGTAGTCCGCGCGCTGGATGTTGAGCCGCTCGGAGAGCACGTCGCCCAGGTCGCTCGCCGTGCCGGCGTAGTTCACCAGCCACGCGTTCTCCAGGCGCGAGGGCTCCGTCTCGCGGCCCTTCATGTCCGAGAACACGCGGTCCGTGAAGCCCCAGCGGCCGGTGATCCAGTCTTTCGCGAACTCGACGCGGTACAAGGTCATGCGTGGCGCTCCGCCGAGGCCGGCGCGGCCTCCGCAAAAACTATCCGTCCAGGCTGGAGGGCTGTCAACCTGTGGCGGCGCGCGGGGCCGGGCCGGGCGCGGCGCCCCTTCGTGCCGGACGCAGCAGCCGGCTAGGAGCCCCGCGGCAGGCGGGAGAGCTTGCCCCATTCGGAGTAGCCTTCCCGGAACTTCTGGTAGGCCGCGTCGACGCGCTTGAAGTCCGCGTCCTTGATGCGCATCTCCTTCAGCACCGCATCGTAGGCGCTGCGGAACGACTGGAGCTGCGTGTCCGACCAGGAGTGCACCTGCACGCCCTGCTTCTTCAGGTCGGCCAGGGCCGGACCTTGCTGCGCCTCGCCGTGGGTGATGTTGAACACCAGCGTGTCGCGGCAGACCACCTCGATCAGCATGCGGTCGCTGGCGGCCAGCGCGTCCCAGCGCCCCTTGTTGACCAGCAGCTCGATCGCCGAGGCCTGCTGGTTCCAGCCCGGGAAGTAGTAGTGCTTGGCCACCTTGGGGAGGCCCAGGCTCTCGTCGATGCTGGGCACGGAGACCTGCGCCGCATCCAGCACGCCGCGATCCAGCGCCGGGTAGATGTCCTCCGCGGACAGCAGCAGCACCTGCGCGCCCAGCTTCTGCAGCACCAGCCCGCCCAGGCCGAACAGGTGGATCTTGAGGCCCTTGAACGGCTCGTTGCCGCTCACGGCCGCGCGGAACCAGCCCGCGGCCTCCGGCGGCACGTAGCCGCAGGGCAGCGGCACCACGTTGCGCGCGCCGTAGAGCTCGCGCCAGAGGCGCAGCCCGTCGCCCTCGTACAGCCACGCCAGGTACTCCACCGCATCCGCGCCGAAGGGCGGCGAGCCGAAGAAGGCCACGGCGGGCATGCGGTCGAACCAGGAGATGGGCACGCTCAGGCCCGCGTCCACCGTGCCCTTGCTCACCGCGTCGAACACCTCCAGCGGCGCCACGAGCTGGCCCGGCTCGAACACCTGCAGCTTGATGCGCCCGCCGGAGAGCGTCTGCAGCCGGTCGGACACGCGCGTGCCGGCGTCGCCCAGGATCGGCAGCGTCTTGGAGAACGAGCTGGCGACCTTCCATTCCACGGTGCCGGTGGCTCCGCCGGCACCCGGCTGGGACTTCTGGCAGCCCGCCGGCAGCAGCGCCAGCGCCAACAGCACAAGCAGGACGGAGGGCGATCTCATGGAACGTCTCGCGGGCATGGCAGCGGTCTGGCAGCGGAAAAGCGGGGTGGGACGACCCAAGCGGCACCGGCCCCTCCCTTACCATCCCCGCCCCCCCGGCGGCAAGGGGCGCTGCGGCGCGCCACGGGGCGCCGCGGCCAGTCTGCGACACTGGCGCGGCCCCGTAACGGCGCAACGGCGGCCCCGCTGCGGCCTCGCTGAACGGCGCGCGCGGCGGCCGCGGGCACACTCTGCCGGCACGGGGTGGGGAGCGCTGCCCGCGGCCGCCTGTCAATCGCCGGGGCGTGTGCTAAGCTGGCCGCGGCGCACGCGCCGGCGCGGCGGGAGAGGCCCCCGCAGGCAACACCGCCGACAACACCGCCGGCGCCCAGCCATCCGTTCGCCCCACCGCCCATCGTGGAGACTCCGTGCCCATGCGCCTGGCAGCCGTCCCCCGCACCCAGCGCCGCCGCCCCCCTGCGGCCGCGCACGATGCAGCCGCGCGGCGCGCAGTCACACGGCGCGCAGTCACACGGCGCGCAGTCACACGGCGCGCAGTCACACGGCGGAGCCTCGCCCTGCCGGCAGCGCTCCTGCTCGGCGCGCTCCTGCTCGGCGCGGCTCAGCTCGCAACGCCGGCGGCGGCCGCGCCGCGCTATGGCGTCGCGCTGGGCGGCGCGCCCAAGTACCCCGCGAGCTTCACGCACTTCGCCTACGCCGATCCGCAGGCGCCCAAGGGCGGCCGGCTGGCCCTGGCGGCCGTGGTGGACTTCGACACGCTCAATCCCTTCAGCCTCAAGGGGCGGGCGGCGCCGGAGATCGGCAACGTGTTCGAAGCGCTCATGGTGAGCTCCCTGGACGAGCCCTTCTCCAAGTACGGCCTGCTCGCCGAGTCCATCGACATCGCCGCGGACGGGCTCTCCGTGACCTTCCGGCTCAATCCCAAGGCCGCCTTCGCCGACGGCCAGCCGGTCAGCGCGGAGGACGTGGTGTTCTCCCTGGACACGCTGCGCTCCGAGGCGGCCTCGCCGCTCTACCGCTACTACTACGCGGACATCGTGGCGGCCGAGGCGCTGGACCGGCACACCGTGCGCTTCCGCTTCCGCCGCAAGAACCGGGAGTTGGCGCTGATCACCTCCGAGCTGCCCGTGCTGCCCAAGCACTTCTACGGGGGCAAGGACTTCGGGCGGGACTTTGGCCGCAGCGCCCTGGGCAGCGGGCCGTACCGCGTGGCGGACTTCGAATTCGGCAAGTACATCCGCTACGCGCGCCGGCCGGACTATTGGGGGCGCGACCTGCCCGTGAACGCGGGCAAGTTCAACTTCGACGAGCTGATCGTCAAGATCTACCGCGACCCCACCGTGGAGCTGGAAGGGCTCAAGGCGGGCGAGTTCGACTTCCTCCCGGTCAACAGCAGCAAGCAGTGGGCGGTGGATGCGACGGGCGAGAAGTGGGAGCGGCACTACGTGGTCAAGGCCACCCTGCGCCACCACAACACGGCGGGGATGCAGGGCTATGCCTTCAACCTGCGCCGGCCGATCTTCGCCAACCGCGAGGTGCGCAAGGCGCTGGCGCTGGCGCTGGACTTCGACTGGAGCAACGAGAACCTGTTCTACGGCCAGTACACCGCCTCGGCCAGCTACTTCGACAACTCCGAGCTGGCCGCGCGCGGGCTGCCCTCGCCGGCCGAGCTCAAGCTGCTGGAGCCGCTGCGGGACAAGCTGCCGCCGGAGGTGTTCAGCCAGCCCATGGGCAAGCCGCTGGGCGCCGGGCTCAGCCAGCGCGAACGGCTGCTGGAGGCCAAGCGCCTGCTCAACGCCAACGGCTGGGCGGTGCAGGACGGCGTGCTCACCGAGACGGCCACGGGCCGGGCCCTGCGCTTCACCATCACGCTGGTGCAGCCCGGCTTCGAGCGCATCACGGAGCCCTGGCTGAACAACCTGCGCCGCCTGGGCGTGCAGGCCAGCATGAAGACGGTCGACTCCTCGGTGTACGAAGGCCTCGTGCGCACCTTCGACTTCGACATGATCGTGGACTCCTTCCCGCAGAGCCAGTCGCCCGGCAACGAGCAGCGCGACTACTGGGAGACCGGCTCCGCCCGGCAGGAGGGCTCCCGCAACGCCGTGGGCATCCAGAGCCCGGCGATCGACGCGCTGGTGGAGGCGCTCATCACCTCGCCCTCGCGCGAGGCGCTGCGCACGGCCACGCACGCGCTGGACCGCGCGCTCTGGTACGGCTACTACGTGGTGCCGCAGTGGTACATCGCCTCGCACCGGCTCACCTACTGGAACCGGCTCGCCCACCCGGCCACGCTGCCGCTCTACTACAATCCGGAGTCGTTCCTGCTCTTCTGGTGGCAGGATGCCGCGCTGGCCAAGCGCCTGCAGGCGGCCATGGCCGCGGGCCAGCCCCTCGCCCTGCCGCGTTGACGCCATGGGGCCCTACCTCGTCAAGCGCCTGCTGCTGATGCTGCCCACGCTGGTGGGCATCGTCATCGTCACGTTCGTCGTGCTGCAATTCGTGCCGGGCGGGCCGGTGGAGCAGATGATCTCCCAGCTCCGCGCCCACAGCGCGCCGGGCGAAGGCGGCAGCGGCGGCGTGCAGGGCACCGACCGCGCATTCTCCCGCGAGCTGCAGGCCGAGCAGCTCATCTACCTCAAGCGGCTCTACGGCTTCGATCAGCCGGTCTACCTGCAGCTCTGGCACTGGATGCGGCGGCTGTTCACCTTCGACTTCGGCGAGAGCTATTATCACCATCGCTCGGTCGTCTCGCTGGTGGCGGAAAAGCTGCCGGTCTCCATCTCGCTGGGCGGCTGGAGCTTCCTGCTCACCTACCTCACCTGCATCCCGCTGGGCATCCGCAAGGCGGTGCGGGATGGCTCGCGCTTCGACTCCATCACCAGCGTGCTGATCCTGGTGGGCTACAGCATCCCGGGCTTCGTGCTGGGCATCTTCCTGATCGTGCTGTTCGGGGGCGGCTCGTTCTGGGACGTCTTCCCCCTGCGCGGGCTGACCTCGGACAACTGGGAGCAGCTCAGCACGCTGGGCAAGCTGACCGACTACGGCTGGCACCTGGTGCTGCCGCTGCTGTGCTACGTGATCGGCAGCTTCTCCGTGCTCACGCTCATCAC
Organism: bacterium; assembly: GCA_041477795.1. Classification (GTDB taxonomy): domain Bacteria; phylum SAR324; class SAR324; order SAR324; family JACQKK01; genus DATFMP01. The sequence continues at coordinate 684 of JBGOUY010000218.1, read as the reverse complement.
CAAGAACTCCTTCCTGGACGAGATCCACCGCCAGTACGTCTACACGGCGCGGGCCAAGGGCCTGCCGGAGCGCACGGTGCTCTGGAAGCACGTCTTCCGCAACGCGGTGATCCCGGTGATCCTGGGCTTCCCGGGCAGCTTCCTGTCCCTGTTCTTCTCCGGCAGCATCCTCATCGAGACGCTGTTCTCGCTGGATGGGTTGGGGCTGCTCTCCTACGAGTCCATCATCAGCCGGGACTACCCGGTGGTGATGGCCACGCTGTTCTTCTTTTCGCTGCTGGCGCTGGTGGCCAACCTGCTCAGCGACCTGTCGCTGATCCTGGTGGACCCGCGCATCTCCTTCGAAAGCGCGCCGCGCTAGCCCCCGGGATCGACCGCGCCATGCCGCCCGCCGCCACTCCCCGCCCCGCGCCCGCTTCCGGCCCGCTGCCCGTGCCCAGCACGCGCTGGGGCCGGCTGCGCCTGCGCCTGCGCATGAGCGAGGAGACGCGGCGCAAGTGGCGCGCCTTCCGCCGCAACCGGCGCGGGCTGGCCAGCCTGTACGTCCTGCTGACGCTGCTGGTGCTGAGCGCCTTCGCCGAGCTGTACGCCAACAGCCGGCCCATCGTGATCCGCTACGAGGGGCGCACCTACTTTCCGCTGCTCAAGGTGTACCCGGAGACGGCCTTCGGCGGGGCCTTCGAG
>JBGOUY010000215.1:0-7833 GCA_041477795.1 bacterium | reverse complement strand
CCCGCCGTGACGACACCCGCCGCGCCGGCCTCCCTGGCCGGGGCTGGTCGTGCTCCCGCGGTCAATCCATGACCGTCTGGTCAGACCGGGCAGCTCTGCCCGGCCTCACCAGGCGGCCGTGACGCCCCGGCTCACCGACGAGCCGGCTGTGTGCGCATCCGCACCTGCGCGGCGGCCCGCACCGGACGCTGCACTCCCCGCGCGATCCCCTGCGCGATCCCCTGCAGGACGGCGGCGCCCGGCCCCGCACCCCCTTCACAGGGGGGGGAAAACGCCTGGCGCTGGCGGCGCTCGGGGAGCGCCGACGGAGCCGTCCGCCCGGGTGCGGCCGCAAGCCACGGCGGCACCTCAAGCGCTGCGGCCTCCCTGGCCGATCCGTGCCCCACGGCCCTCCCTGGGCCGCCGGGGTCTCCTGCCCGTGCACGGCCTGCGGGCGGCGCCATACCGCCCGACGGGCGACGTGCGCCGCGGCCCGGCCGCCTCCCTGGCGGCCGGCCTGCTGCCGAATTCCCTGCCCGCGGCACTCCGCCGCGGCCCTGGCCCAGCCGGCGGCCCGCCTCAGCGGGCGGCGGCCAGCTCGTGCTGCATGCGCTCCTTGAGCTGCAGGGCCATGCGCTCGGCTTGCGCCGCCGTGACCCGCTCGTCCGCCGCCGGCAGCTCGCGCAGGGGACTGCTTCTGCGCAGACAGGCCAGCGCCTGGTTCTGGTAGCGCTTGATCCAGCCCTGCACCCGCTCCCGCCAGTCCTCCAGGTCGAAGGCGACGGCCAGCAGCAGGTGCAGCGAATCGCGCAGCTCCTGCCAGTCATCGAAGCGGACATCCGCCAGACAGCGGTAGCCGCTCGGTGTTTCCATCCAGCGCCCGAGCTGCCGCGTGTACATGACGGGCAGCACCAGGCACACGGGGGCATTGTCCGTCCCGCTGCCGTCCTGGAAGTGCAAGCCGTTCTGCACCACGAAGCAGCGGGCGCAGCGGCCGTCCTCCAGCCGGCCGCCGTGCCACACCACGGCCAGCTCGGAAGTGGCGTCGTTGTCCAGATAGCCCACCAGCATCCGCCCGATGCCGAAGGCCGGCTCGCCGCCCAACAGGCCCTGGATATCCCGGCCCTTGCGGCTCCATTCCACCTTGCCCGGCCGCTTGGACAGCAGCGGCGTGCGGAAGCTGCACCCCTTGAACTTGTATTGCGAGCCGTACTGGTTGTGCCGCACGATCAGGCGCCCTTGCGCGGTCAACCCGATCTGCAGGTCCAGCCCGGCCAGCCGCACCTGCTCGCGCAGGCCGGCCAGCAGCGATTGTTCGGTCTCCTGCGGCCCGATGCGATAGCGCACGAAGTGCTCGCCCTCGGCCAGGAAGATCTCCTCCTCCGCGCGCACCCAATCCTCCGCCAGGCTCACGCCGCCCAGGATGTAAGCCCGGCTCGGCAGCACGTCGATCCGCACCGGGGACCCCTCTGTCGGCGAGGAGCGCGTGTTGGCGCCGCCCCGGATGAAGTCCACCCCGACGCCGACGCCAACCACGCTGCACTGACCGTCCAGCAGGCCGCGGCCATAGAAGCGGCATTGCCGCACGACCTCGTCGATCTGGTTGAGCCGGGTCCATACCGTCTCGCCAATGCTGTCCGGCGGCGGCCGCGTCTTGTCGCCCTGGTTCCAGGCGTCGCTGACGGTGGAGATGGCGTCTTCCAGCAGGGCGTCGCTGCCGTTGAGCCCCTCCTGGGCCTGCTGCAGCAGCGATACGATCGTTTCCAGGTTCTTCAGCGCCTGCTCCGTGCTGAGCCAGCCGCTCTCGAAGCGCAGCCAGCCGCCCGGCCGCGGCACGCGCTTGCCGCACACGACCGCCAAGCTGGGCTGCCCACGGCCGACCCAACGCACACTGGCCGTCTGGGCCCTGGGCAACGTTCCCGTCGGTGCCATCGTCCACCTCCGTTTCCGAGAATCGCTGGCGTGCCTCTTGCTTGTTCGTCGTTGCGACTGGGGTTGATTCGCAGACGACCGACATCGCACGCTCCGGTCGATGACAAGACCGGGCGATCCTCCTTGATGATGCGGGCGGCCTCCCCCGCCCGCATTCTTTGCGCGACCGACCCACGCAGCGCCGACACCCCACGGCATCCGCGGGGCGGGTCAGTTCACTGGCGCTGCGCCGCTCTGGCCGCGCTCACTGGCCCTCGCAAACGATCCGGCTCGCCGCCCGCAGCGCCCGCTGCCGGCCTGCATCGTGGGATGCGCCGGCGGTCGCTGTTGCCGTGTGCACGGGCGCTGCCGCGCCACGAGCCGATCCTGCCTGCTGCAAGTAGTTGCCACTCTCCTCTTCGGGTGCCTGGCGCCGCGGAACGGCCGGCGCCAGGCGGATCCCGCCGCGCCCCCGCCCTCAGCCGCCGCTCCAAAGGCTAGCGGCCGGCTGTGGGCGAGGACTCGCCCGGAACGCCTTAGGCGTTCCGGATCAGGCCCAGCACGTTCTGGCTGAGCTGATTGGCGTGCCCCAGCATGGCCATGCCGGATTGCATGATCACCTGGTTGCGGGTGAACTCGCTCACCTCGGCGGCCATGTCCGCATCGCGGATGACCGATTCGGCGCTCGTCAGTTCCTCGCGCGACACGTTCAAGCTGCGGATGTTGGCTTCCATCGCGTTCTTCTGGATCGCGCCAAGCTCGCCGCGCACCAGGGTGATGTCGTCGATGGCCTTGTCCACCAGCCGCATCGTGTCCTCGGCCCCTTGCGGGTTCCGCACATCCACCTCGGACAGGTTCCTGAACGTGCTCGCATTGGGCACGTTGACGGCGACCGTGCGGGTGTTGAGGCTGTTGAGAGCCACTTTCACCTGCTGGCCGACGTTCGGGCCGATCTGGAACACCAGCGAGCCCTGGTTCACCTTCACCGAACCCACCGGCTTGCTCGGATCTTCCGGCGTGGCACCCGTGTAGAGCACCTGCAGACCATCCGCGTCCGTGCCCTGAGCAGCCGTCAGAATGCGGCCTTTGCCAACCGCGAGCTGGCTGTTGATGATGCCGGAGACATCCTTGCCGTTGTTCACCACCACCGGCTTGTTCGCCTCTTGGGAGACCACGTTGGCGGTATCGGACACCGCCGTGAAATTCTCTTCCGAGCCAAACTTCCCGTGCTGCACCATCAGCCGGTTGTCTTCGGTCTTGGAGACGGTCAGATCCAGACCGTCCTTGCCGAAGGCGTTCTGCAGCTTGCGCACGACGATGTCGATGTCCTCACCGTGCTTGGTGGTGAGGGATGCGACCCGCCCGTTCTCCTCGAAGCTCAGCGTCACACCCTTGTCGATCATCTCCTTCGTGAGCGGCTCGGAGGTGAAGCTGGCCCGCGTGGAGGCCTGGCGGATCAACACGTCGTAGCCCTGCGCGGGCGACGGACGCGTTTGGGGCGTGGCCTTGACGAACACCAGGCCTTCCCCGGCAGCCAGACCGTTCACGCCGTTGCTGCCGTCCAGGAGCTTTTTCTTCCCGAACTGGGCGAACTGCGCGATGCGGTCGATGGATTCGAGGGAGTTCTGCACCTCGAACTGGTCGGCCGCCAACATGTTGGGGTCGTTGGCGCCCTCGTTGGCCGCATGAATGGCCCGCTGGCGGATACCGACCAGCAGCCGGTTCACCTCGTCCAGCGCCGCTTCCGTGGTTTGCACCATGGAGACGCCGGTTTGGGCGTTGTCGATCGCTTGGACGATCGAGGCAATCTGCGCCCGCATCTGTTCGGAGATCATCAACTGGGCGGGAGCATCCGCCGCGCGAACGATCTTTTCACCCGAAGACAGATGCTCCAGGCTCGTTTTCATCCGCCGGTCCACGTTCAGCAGGTTCCGGTGGGTGTTGATCGCCTGGGTGTTGTGATTGATGACCAGAGCTCCCATGTCTACCTCCTTGTATGGAAATCACGTGGGAATCCTTTCCCGCGTGTGTTGCAAGCTCGGCATCCGGCCCGGGCCTGGCGCCGAAGCGAGATGAAACTATCTCCAGAAAAAGAAACAGAAGTTTCTTCTTCCGTTGACGGACGACTCCCTTCCCTGGGGCGGCCCGCCGAAACGGGGACCTCCCAGGAGGTGATCGCACGCACTCGCGACACCGTTGCCGCACCGGTGCCCTCCCGGCCCAAAGGGCCGGACGGTCTGGCGCCGGGGCGCTGGCCTCCAATGGCCAGCTGGCCACCGCGAACGGCTGGAGGCCGCGGACGGCAGCGGCGCTTCCGGCGGCCTAGCCCCCGGGTTCCTGCGCCCTGCCCCCGCTCGCCGGCCGGCAATCCTGCCGGCCGGCGGCTCTGCCCGGCCGTTCGGGCGACCTGGCACATCCTCTGCATCTTCAGCGGTGGGGCATTCTGCTCAGCGGCGCCGGAGGGTTGCTCCGGGCGCCCGCCCCACTCACTGAGTCACGGTCATGACCCGAGCGCCGACAACCCGTCAGCCGAGCCAGCACCGCGCTGCCATCCTGGCGAGCCGAGGCCTCGCTGGCATCGGCCTGCGGGCAGAAACGGCCCCGCAGGGCCGGTCCGCTTCGGCCAGGGCCCGCACACCGTTCACCGTTGCACGGCACGGCCTGCCGCGGAGCCAGCGATCCGCCCAGGCTGCGGGCAAGACCCTCCGCCTGCACCGTGCCACCACGATGCACCACTCCCTTCCGGCTGGCTTGCCCCGCCGCGGACGAACCTCAGGGTCCGCCGTGACGCACAGGGCGCCACGCTAGGCGAGCCATCCGGCTTCTTGCCGCGCCGTCCCGCCGCTCAGGGCGAGGCAGCCCAGCCAGCAGCCGCATCCCGATCCTTCCGCCTGCACTGCTCCTTGCGCCTGCACGGTCCTTTCGCCTGCACGGTCCTTTCGCCTGCACTGCCCGGCCTGCGTTGCGGGCCGCCCGACTCATCCGGCGCCGGGCCGCCTGTGCTGGCGCTGGGCCTCCCTGGCCCGACCCGGCATCCCCCGGGCTGCACCGTCGCCCGCGCTGCCTTCCCGCGCGCGCCGGATCCGGCCCCAGCCAGCAGCCTGCCTCACGTGCGCAGGTTCACCCGCCGCTTGTCCGCATCCACGCGTTCGGTGGGCTGCGCGCCCGCGCTGCGGATCTGGGCCCAGCCCTCGCGCAGCGTGCTCATCAGCCTGACGCACTCGGCCACGAACTCCTTGTTCTTGGTGAGGTTGGCCTCCACCAGGCGATTGAAGACGTACACGTACAGCCGCTTCAGGTTCATCCCCACCTCGCCGGCCTTCTCCGGCTTCAGGGTGGCCAGCAGCTCGGCCAGGATGTCGCGGCTGCGCACCAGGTAGTTGTGCGCGGCCTCGATGTCGTTGGCCTCGATGCGCGCGATGCCCTTGCGCATGAAGCGGATCGAGCCATCGTAGAGCATCAGGATCAGCTGACGCTGGTCGGCTGTCTCCACGTAGGTGCGCTCATAGGCGCCGTACTGGCTTCCCTGTGGCATCGCTCTTCACTCCCTGTTCGATGACCCGGGGAGCAGCACCCCCCGCACCCGGTCGCGTGCAGCCCGCCCGGCCCCGCTAGAAGCGGATGTTGATGTTCTTCGTGGCCCGCGCCGGCGCTGCCGGCTGCTTGGCGTCGCCCTGCGGCGCCTCATGCTTGATGCCCTGCCAGCCCACGCGCAGGTCCTTCAGCAGGTCGATCACCTGGCTCACGCGTTGGGTGTCGCGCTTCAAATTCGCCTCGATCAGCTCATTGAACATGTAGGTGTACAGGCGCTGCAGGTTGCGGGCGATCTCCCCGCCCGCCTCCATGTTCAGCGAGGCCAGCAGCTCGGCGATGATGCTCTTGCCGCGGATCAGGTTGCGATGGGCCTCGTAGGCATCGCCCTTTTCCATCTTGTCCGTCGCGATGGTGAGAAACTTGATCGCGCCGTCGTAGAGCATGATGATCAGTTTGCGCTGATCGACGGTGCTCACCGCCGCTTTCTTGTATGCCTGCGAATATCGGGCGTAGCTGCTCACCGTTCACACTCCTGTCTGATTCGCCCCGCGGGGCGCTCGTCCATTCCGCCGTGTCAGGCTTCCACGCGCCGGCGTCAGCCGGGCATGCCCGGCAGGCCCGGCACGCCGCCGCCACCGCCACCCAGGCTGCCGAGCTGGCTCTGCATCTGCGCCTGCTGCTGCTTCAGGGTCGAGAGCTGCGATTCGAGCCGCGAGAATCGCTCCTCCAGCCGCTTGCGCTTGGCCTCGATGCGGTCGTTCATGCGGGTCAACTGCTGGTCCAGGCTGCCCACCTGATCGCGCAGGTACTTGGTGATGCGGCGCATCTCGCCCGAGAGCGGATTGACGATCGTGCTCAGGTAGCCGCTCACGCGGCTGGCGATGCCCTTGGTGACCACCACCTGCGCTTCCGGCCCGGCCGGGTTGAGCTGGTTATCGCTCAGCTTGACGAACACACGCAGGCCGGCCGCGGGGCCGCTCTTGTCCGGTGCCGCCAGCAACTGGCCGAAGCCATTGGCCGGCTTGCCGTTGATCTCGCCCTGCACATCCGTGCCGACGACCGCCTGGCCGTCCATCAGCCCCACGCCCACCTGGCCGGATTCCCCGCTCGGCACGAAGGCGATGGAGCTCGCCGAGCCATAGCGGCCCGAGGCCACCCGCAGGCGGTTCCCTTCCGTCGCCACGTGCACGCGCCGCTGGCCCACCGCCTTGTCGTTGGTGATGGCATCCTGCAGCGCCCGGGCGTAGGAGGCGGGCGTGTAGTTGCCCGGCTCCAGCGTCAGTTGATCCGATTGCCGCCCGTCCACGTTGACGAAGAAGCGGTTGTTCTCGCTGCCGATGCGGATCGGCCCTTCCAGCGGCGGCGACTCGTAGTAGCCCTGCGTGGCCGGCCGCTTCACATCCACCGCATAGCCTTCCGGGCTGATGCGCGTGGCGTCCGACATGCCGGCAAAGGCGACGTTGGAGTTGTTCGATTCGCCCTTGCTGCGGAACAGGTCGGCCACCCCGGCGAAGTCCTGCTGGATCTTGCCCTGCAGCACGGACTCGTCCAGTTTCAGCAAGCCCTTCTCGTCGAACGTGACGCCGAGCGACATGAGCATGTTGGAGGACTTGGGCAGCCCCGCCACCGGGTCGATCAGGAGCTGGGAGAGGGTGTTCTGGATGTTCGCCAGATCCCGGTTGCCCAACAGCGGCCCGGCCACGTTGCGGTCCTTGTCGTACTTGGTCAGCTCGATGACGATCGCGGACAGCTCGTTGTACTGATCCACGAAGGTCTTCACGCTGTCGAAGGCCTGCTTGGTGTCCCCGGCGATGGTGATCGTCACCGGCTTGTCGCTGGTGGAGACCAGGTTCAGGTGCACGCCTTCGATAACGTCGTCCAGCTCGTTCTTCGGGCTGGTGATCTCCAGGCCCCCGCCCAGCTCCGTGGCGCCGAAGCGGATCTTGGCATCCTGCGGCGGCTGGATGGTGGCGCTGCGCGTGCGCAGCGTGAAGGAGTCGCTCTTGAACAGCCGACCGGCGCCGAAGGCCACCGACAGTCCTTCCGCAAAGGGCAGGGGCGCGCCGGGCTGGTAGTTCTCGCCCACGTTCAGCTCGCCGCTCTTGCCCTTGCTGTCGTCCCACTGGATGCGCAGGTCCTTCGTCGTGCCGATGGCCCCGTCGCGCGGGGCGGTGAACGTATAGACCTTGGCCTCGTCGCCGCTGAACTGCCCGGCCACGCCGACCTTGGCGGTGCTCACGCGCGGGCCCAGCCCTTCGGGCAGAGCGGGCATGAAGGCGCCTTCGCCCTCCGCCTTGGCACCGGGCGACACCCAATTGGTGACGTTGAGGATCTCGGAGGGCTCGCGGCGCTCCTGGTCGGGAATCCACCATTGGCTTCTGACGACCTGCGGCTTCACGTCGAACGTGG
>JBGOUY010000090.1:0-14061 GCA_041477795.1 bacterium | reverse complement strand
CGGGGCTTTCCCCCCCGAGGGGCGCAAAAGCCTGGCCGCGCTCCGGCGCCACGTGCTTGAACAGCTCTTTCGCCAGGTCATCGTAACCCTGGCCCGCAGCCGCGATAGGTCTTAACTAACAAAGCAGTACTAGGCTCTGTTTGGAAACGACTGCGGATATGCCGAATCGTGCCAATGCCTGTCATTCCGAGCGAAGCGAGGAATCTGTAGTGCCCTGATACAAAACAGATTCCTCGGCCCACACTGCGGGCCTCGGAATGACAAGTGCGATGAATTGGCGACGCTGCAGCATTCCCAAACAGAGCCTAGAGCCGCCCTTCCTCCACGGCGTGGCAGGCGACCCACACGCCGTCGGGCAGCCGGCGCGGCAGCGGCACCTCGCTGCGGCAGCGCCCGTTGGCGAAGGGGCAGCGCGGGTGGAAGGTGCAGCCGGGCGGGGGGTGGATCGGGCTGGGCACCTCGCCCCCCACGGGCGTGCGGGGCTTGCCGGAGAGCTCCAGGTCGGGGATGCTGTCCAGCAGCATGCGCGTGTAGGGGTGGCGCGGCCGCCCGAACACCTGGTCGCGCGTGCCCACCTCGCACAGGGCGCCCAGGTACAGCACGCCCACCCGCGTCGAGACGTAGTACACCACAGCCAGGTTGTGCGAGATGAAGAGGTAGGTCAGCCCCAGTTCGCGCTGCAGGCGCAGCATGAGGTTGAGGATCTGCGCCTGCACCGAGACGTCCAGGGCGCTGGTGGGCTCGTCGCAGACGAGGAACTCCGGGTTGCTCGCCAGCGCGCGGGCGATGCAGATGCGCTGGCGCTGGCCGCCGGAGAACTCGTGCGGGTACTTTTCCAGGTCCGAGCGCGCCAGGCCCACCTGCTCCAGCAGGCGCCCGGCCAGCTCCATCCCCGCCGCGCGCCCCACGCGGTGGCGCACTGGCTCGGACACCAGGTGCTTCACGCGCCAGCGCGGATTGAGCGAGGCGTAGGGATCCTGGAAGATCATCTGCATGCGCCGCCGCAGGGGCAGGGCCTGGGCGCGGCTCAGCGCATCCATGCGCTGCCCCTCGAAGAGCACGTGCCCGGCCGTGGGGCGCTCCAGGCCCACGATGAGCCGGCCCACGGTGCTCTTGCCCGAGCCGGACTCGCCCACCAGCGAGAAGGTCTCGCCCCGCGCGATGGCGAAGCTGACGTCGCTGACGGCGCGCACCAGCACGCGCCCGGTGCGGTAGACCGTGCGGCGCAGCCAGCCCCCCGACACGTCGAAGTAGCGCCGCAGGCGCTCCACCTGCACCAGCGCGTCGGCCGGCTCCGCGCGCAGCGCTGCGGGAGCGGCGCCGGACGCGGACGCATGGGTGGGCGCCGTTATGGGCCCCGTCACCGGTGCCGTCATGGGCGCGCCTCCGGGCCGGCCCCGGCGGGCGCCGGCGCGCCGGCCTCCTCCCCGTAGAGGAAGCAGGCCGCCTGGTGCTGCGGCTCCACCTCCCAGAGCGGCGGCACGGCGCCCAGGCAGGGCGCAAAGCAGCGCGGGCAGCGCGGGTTGAAGGCGCAGCCGGGCGGAATCGCATCCAGGCGCGGCATGGAGCCGTCGATCTGCGCCAGCTCCTCCGCCACGCCGCCCAGGTGCGGGATGGCCGCCATCAGGCCGCGCGTGTAGGGGTGCAGCGGGTGCTTGATCACCTGGCGCACCGGGCCGATCTCCACGATGCGCCCCGCGTACATCACGCACACGCGGTCGGCCGTCTCGGCGATCACGCCCATATCGTGCGTGATCAGGATCACCGCGGTGCGGCGCTCACGGCAGAGGCGCTTGAGCAGGTTGATGATCTGCGCCTGCACCGAGACGTCCAGGGCCGTGGTGGGCTCGTCGGCGATCACCAGGCGCGGCTCGGTGCACAGCGCCAGGGCGATCACGACGCGCTGGCGCATGCCGCCGGAGAACTGGTGCGGGTAGTGGTGGAAGCGCTCCTGCGGCGCGGGGATGCCCACCTCGGCCAGCATGGCGATGGCGCGGCGCCGGGCCTCTGCGGCGCTGAGCGGCAGGTGCGTCTGCAGCGTTTCCACCAGCATGTCGCCGATGCGGTAGAGCGGATTGAGCGAGGTGAGCGGATCCTGGAAGATCGCGCCGATCTCCCGCCCGCGGATGCGGCGCAGCGCGGCCTGATCCAGGCGCGTGAGGTCGCGCCCCGCGAAGAGCACCTCGCCGCGCGAGATGCGCCCGGGGGGCTCCAGCAGGCCGATGATGGCATTGCCGGTCATGGACTTGCCCGCGCCCGATTCGCCCACCACGCCCAGGATCTCCCCCGGCAGCACGTCGAAGCTGACGTCCTGGAGCGCGGTGAGCGTGCGGCGCCGCGAGGGGAACTGCACCTCCAGGTGGCGCACCGAGAGCAGCGGCGCGGCAGGCGCGGGCGTGGCCGTCATGGGGGGCCTAGCGCAGCTTGGGATTGAGGGCGTCGCGCAGCCAGTCGCCCAGCAGGTTCACGGCCAGGATCAGCGTGGCCAGCGCCGCGCCCGGGAAGACGACGATCCACCACTCGCCGGAGAAGAGGAAGTTGTTGCCGATGCGGATCAGCGTGCCGAGCGAGGGTGTGGTGGGCGGCATGCCTACCCCCAGGAACGAGAGCGAGGCCTCGGTGAGGATGGAGATGGCCAGGCCGATGGTGGCGATCACCAGCACGGGGCCCATCACGTTGGGCAGCACGTGCTGCCCCATGATCGCCGCGGGGCTGCGTCCGATGATGCGCGCGGCCTGCACGTACTCCTTGTTGCGCTCCACCATCGTGGAGCCGCGCACGGTGCGCGCGAAGGGCGGCCAGCTCGAGATGCCGATGGAGAAGATGAGCACGAACAGCGCGCTCTGGTCGTGCGTGACGTTGGGCAGCACGCTGCGCACCACGCCGTTGATGAGCAGGGCCACCAGCAGGGCCGGGAAGCTCAGCGTGACGTCCGCCACGCGCATGATGAAGTTGTCCAGCGCCCCGCCCACGTAGCCCGAGACCAGCCCCAGCCCCACGCCGATGGCCATGGCCAGCAGCATCGCCCCCACGCCCACCAGCAGCGAGATGCGCGAGCCGTAGAGGATGGTGGAGAAGATGTCGCGCCCCTGGTCGTCCGTGCCCAGCAGGTAGTGCGCCACGCCCTTGGCGTACCAGACCGGCGGCGTGAAGGCGTCCAGCAGGTCCAGCGCGGCGGGATTGAACGGGTTCTGCGGCGCGATCCACGGCGACGCCGCCGCCGCCAGCACGAACACCAGCGTCACGACCGCCGCCAGCACGGTCACGCGCGAGGCGATGAAGCTGTACCACAGGTCGCTGTCGAAGACCGTGTGCAGCAGGGAGCGCAGGCGGTGCATGGTGGTGGAGGCCCTAGTGCCCGTGCGGGGTGGCTTCCGTGCGCAGGCGCGGATCCACCACGAAGTAGAGGATGTCCACGATCAGGTTGATGATCACGAAGAAGAAGGCGATCAGCACCAGGTAGGTGGACATGATGGGGATGTCGGCGAACTGCACGGCCTGCACGAACAGCAGCCCCATGCCGGGCCACTGGAACACCGTCTCGGTGATGATGGCAAAGGCGATGATCCCGCCCAGCTGCAGCCCGGTGATGGTGATCACGGGCACCAGGGTGTTCTTCAGGGCGTGACCGTAGTTGACCGCGCGGCTGGTGAGGCCGCGCGCGCGGGCGAACTTGATGTAGTCCGTGCGCAGCACCTCCAGGATCTCCGAGCGCACCAGGCGCATGGTCAGCGTGAGCTGGAACAGCCCGAGGGTGAAGGCGGGCATGATGAGCGATTTCAAGCCGCTCGCGGTGAGCAGGCCGGTGCTCCACCAGCCGAGCTGCACCACATCGCCCCGGCCGAAGGTGGGCAGCCAGCCCAGCAGCACGCCGAAGACCAGGATCAGCAGGATGCCGATGAAGAAGGTGGGCAGCGAAACGCCGACCAGCGAGAGCGTGAGGAAGACCTTGCTCAGCCAGCGCTCCGGGCGCAGGCCGGTGTAGATGCCCATCGGGATGCCCGCCGCCAGCGCGAACAGGGCGGCCAGGAAGCTCAGCTCCAGTGTGGCCGGCAGGCGTTCCACGATCAGCTCGCTCACCGGGCGGCCGATGCGGAAGGAGATGCCGAAGCGCCCGCGCAGGGTGTTGCCCACGAAGCGTGCGAACTGCACCACCACCGGATCGTTCAGCCCCAGCTCGGCGCGCATGCGCTCGCGCACCTCGATGGGCGTGTCCTGCCCCACCATTTGCGCGATGGGATCGCCCACGTAGCGGAAGAGCGTGAAGGCGATCAGCGCCACAGTCAGCATCACGACGACCGACTGCGCCAATCGCCGGATGATCATCACCAGCATGGGCCAGGCCGTCCCGCGGAGCGCGAAGGGGTGTGCAAGGGGAAAGGGGGGCCGGAGCGCCGCGCTGGCGGCACCCCGGGCCTCCCGGATCGGCAGCAGGCCGCGACTCCGGCCTGCCTTCAGGTCACTTCATGTCCACGTGGTACCAGTGGAATACGTCGTCGGCGCGTTGCTTGACGGTGATCTTGTCGCTCACGCCCCAGGCCAGCGCCTGCTGGTGCAAGGGAATGCTGGCGATCTCGTCCTGCGTGATCTGCCAGACCTTGTCCAGCAGCGCGTTGCGCTTGGTCTGGTTCGTCTCGCTCAGCACCTCCGCCGTCAGCTTGTCCACCTCGTGGTTGCAGTAGCCGCCCAGGTTGAAGCGGCCCTTCTTGTCCTCGGGGCAGTTGATCAGGTTGAACAGCGCGTTCCAGCTATCGAAGCTGTCCGGCTGCCAGCCCAGCAGGTAGAAGCTCGTGTCCAGCTTGGGCGCGAGGATCTTGCCAAAGTAGAGCGCCTTGGGCTGCGCCAGCAGGTCCACCTTCACGCCGACCTTGGCCAGCATGCTCACCACCGCCTGGCAGATCGCCTCGTCGTTGACGTAGCGGTCATTGGGGCAGTCCATGGTCACTGCGAAGCCGTCGGGGTAGCCCGCTTCGGCCAGGAGCTGCTTGGCCTTGCCCGGGTCGTAGGGCAGACGCTTGAAGGCGGTGTTGAAGCCAACGATGCCCGGCGCGACCATCATCGCCGAGGGCGTAGCCAGCCCGCGCATCACCTTGTCCTTGATCGCTTCCTCGTCGATGGCCTGGTAGAAGGCCTGGCGCACCCGCTTGTCCTTGAAGGGGTTCTTGCCCTTCACGTTGGAGTGCAGCAGCTCATCGCGGAATTGGTCTATGCCCAGGTAGATCGTGCGCACTTCCGGCCCCACCAGCATGTGCGTGCCGGCGTTGTCGTCCACGCGCTTCATGTCCTGCACCGGGATGGGCCAGGCCATCGCCACGTTGCCCGAGAGCAGGGCCGCCACGCGCGTGGAGGCCGAGGCGATCGGCGACATCGTCACCGTGGTCGGCATGTTCTTGTGGTTCTGCGCGTCCCACCAGCCGGGATTCGCCTCGAAGGTGCTCTTGACGTCCACCTCGCGGCTGTCCAGCTTGAAGGCCCCCGTGCCGTTGGTGTGAGTGCGCGCATAGCTGGCGCCTGCCCCGGAGGGCCCCTCGGGCGCGACGGCCTGGTGCTCCTCGGCCCAGCCCTTGGACATGATCAGCCAGGTTTCCCATTCCGAGGTGATGATCGGGTTGGGCTCCAGGGTGATGAAGTCCACCGTGTATTCGTCGATCTTGCGGATCTCTTTCACCGTGGCCAGCTTGCCGCTCACGTCCGAGCCCTTGGCCCGCGCGCGCTCGAAGGAGAACACGACGTCGTCCGCGTTGAAGGGGCGGCCGTCGTGGAACTTGACGCCCTTGCGCAGGAAGACGCGCCAGCGGGTCGGCTCCTGCAGCTCCCAGCGCAGCGCCAGCGCCGGCAGGATCTTCAGGTCGGCATCGCGCCGCACCAGCCCTTCGTAGACGTTGCCCAGGGTGCCGATGGAAAAGGTCTCGTTGAGCGAGTAGGGGTCCATCGAATGGATGTCGCCCTGGAAGGACCAGTGCAGCTCCTTGGCCTGCGGGGCTGCCCCGAGCGCCAGCATCAGCGCGGCGACAAGCCCCAGTGCCTTGATCGTGAATCGCATGTTGAATCACTCCTGGGTTGGAGAACGCTGCCGCCTTACGGGCGGCTTGGACGCGGGGGGACTCGGCGGAGCAGTGGACGGGGCCGGGTCGGCGCAGGCCACGCGTAGCTAGGCGCGGGAGACGGCGCCCGCACCCTGCTCGCGGGGCGCGCTGACCCGATCCCTGGCCTGAACCCTCCGGACGGATCCCCAAGCGGCGACAGAAGTACGCCCTACCATGGTGCAGCCGCCGCGGGAAAGTCAATGGACCGGTCCCGGTCCGCGCCGCGCCGGGAGCCGCCCCGGCGCGGTGCGGCGCGGGGAGGTTCCCGGCAAGGCGGGCGCGGGGCGCGCGCTCACTTCACGGCGACGATGAACAGGCGCAGGAAGGGGAAGAGCGTCGTGCCGTCGGCGCGGCGCGGGTAGGCCGCGTCCACGCGCCGGGTGTAATCCGCCTCGAATCTGCTGCGCTGCGGCTCCTCCAGCGCATCCAGGAACTGCCGGAGCCAGCTCCCCTTGATGAACTCGGTCACGGGGTGCTCGCCGCTCAGCACCTGCTGGTAGCGCGTCTCCCACAGCTCCAGGCGGCTGCTGAGGGGCGCGAGCAGGTCGTAGTAGCGCCCCGGCTCGGCTACGGGCGCGGGCCGCAGCAGGGACGCCAGCCGCTGCGCCCAGGGGCCGCTGCGCGCGGTCTTGGCGGCGAGGGCGTGGGAGGGCTCGCCGAAGTTGCGCGGCATCTGCACGGCCAGCACGCCGCCGGGCGCCAGGACCGCCAGCAGGCGCGGGAAGAGCGTCTCGTGATCCGGCAGCCAGTGCAGGGCCGCGTTGGCGTAGATCACGTCCGGCGGGGCCGGGGGCGCCCACGTGCCCAGGTCCGCTTGCAGCCAGCGCACGGATGGCTCGGCCTCGCGCGCCCGCGCCAGCATCTCCGCCGAGCTGTCGACGCCGGTCAGCTCCGCCTGCGGCCAGCGCTGGCGCAGGAAGCGCGTCACGTTGCCCGCGCCGCAGCCCAGGTCCACCACCCGCGCCGGGGCCTCGGCCGGCACGCGCGCCAGCAGCTCCAGCGCCGGGCGCAGCCGCAGGTCGCTGAAGCGCAGGTACTGCGCGGGGTCCCAACTGGCCATGGCCGGCTCCTTTGCGGTGGGTGCGGCGCGCCGCGAGCACTCGGACTCGGCGCAGACTAGATAGCATCCCTGCGCGGCGGCGTCTCGCCCCCGCCGCGCCTGGCGCCGGCGCCGACCGGGCTGCGGGTTGTATCCTGCCCTGGCGAGGGATAAGGGTGGGGGGCCGGGGCCGGTGCGGGAGCGGCAACAAACGCGGGAGCGGCCGTGCTGGACTACATCCTCAATTCGTTCATCACGCTGTTCATCGTGATCGACCCGATCGGGGTGGCCCCGGTGTTCGTGGGCCTCACGGCGCGGGGGAACGTGGCCTATCGCACGCGCATGGCTTGGCGCGGGGTGCTGCTGGCGGCGGCGATCCTGTACGCCTTCGCGCTGGGGGGCAGCCCGCTGCTCGCCGCCCTGGGCGTGAGCCTGGCGGCCTTCCGCATCGCGGGCGGGCTGCTGCTGTTCCTGCTGGCGGTGGACATGATCCTGGTGCGCCCGAGCGGCCTGCGCTCGGCGACGGGGGAGGAGCAGCGCGAGGCGATGGACTTCGAGGACATCTCCGTGTTCCCGCTGGCCATCCCGCTCATCGCCGGGCCGGGCGCGCTGACCTCGCTGGTGCTGCTGATGGGCCGCGCCGGAGGCGATCCCGTGCGCATCGCCTGGCTGCTGGGGAACCTGGCCGCCGTGCTGGTGTGCACGCTGCTGGGCCTGCTCTTCGCCGTGCGCCTGACGGCCTGGCTCGGCATGACGGGCACCAACGTGGTGGCACGCGTGCTTGGCATCGTGCTGGCCGCCCTGGCCGTGCAGTACGTGCTGGACGGCATCGAGGCCGCGGGCCTGCTGCGCTGAAGCGCCGCCGGCTCCGCCGCGCGGCGGCTTTGCAGCCGCGCCGATGCGCGCTGTCGTCCCATCTTCCGCAGCCTGCCAGCGTGATGTCCCACAAGTTTCTTGGTAATTTCACGGCCGGGCGCGATCGCCTGGCTGGGACCCCACCCCGGCCCCTCCCCGCTAAGCAGGGAGGGGCGCGGGTTTGCGAACGATTTCGCGGTGACCAAGCCCCTTCCCTGCCTGGCGGGGAAGGGGTTGGGGGATGGGGTCCAACGCGATGCCGCAGCCCATTTATTATGGAAGTTACTTCAGGGACACAACACCAGCGGCGCGCCGGGCTCAGTCGTGCGTGCCCGCCCCGCTCCGTTCGTCCTTGTCCTCCTGGTCGTCCTTGGGCAGGAACTGCGCCAGCTTGGCGGCGGCCAGGCCGTAGACGGAGTCGGGCGGGAAGGCGCCGTCCGCATCGGGCAGGCCGGCCGGGCGGCCGGTGATGATCTCCAGGCCCTCCTCGATGCGGCGGACCGGGTAGATGGCGAAGCGGCCCTCCGCCACGGCCTGGATAACGTCGTCGGGCAGCAGCAGGTTGACCTGGTTCACCGCCGGAATGATGACGCCGGAGCCGGCTGGGAAGCCGTGCTCGCGCGCGAACTGGAAGAAGCCGGTCACCTTCTCGTTGACCCCGCCGATGGGCTGCACCTCGCCGTGCTGATTCATGGAGCCGGTCACGGCGATGGCTTGGCGCAGCGGCACCTGGGCGATTGCCGAAAGCGCGGCAAAGAACTCGGCGCAGGTGGCCGAGTCGCCCTCGATGCCCCCATAGCTCTGCTCGAAGGTGATGGAGAGCGAGAGCGCGAGGGGCTGCTTGCGCGCGAAGAGCTTGCCCAGGTAGCCGTTGAGGATCAGCACGCCCTTGGTGTGGATGCGCCCGGACAGGTCCGCCTCGCGCTCGATGTTGATCAGGCCGCGCCGCCCGGCATAGGCCTGGGCCGTGATGCGCGTGGGGATGCCGAAGGCGACGCGCCCCACCTGGTACACCGCCAGGGCGTTGACCTGGCCCACCTTGGCGCCGTCGAAGTCGAGCAGGATCGTGCCCTCGCTGATCTCGCGCTTGACGATCTCCTCGATCTTGCTGTGGCGCGCCTGGCGGTTGTCCAGCGCCTGCTGCACCAGCTCGCGCGTGAGCCGTTCGTGCCCGGCGGCGCGCGCCAGCACGTCCGCCTCGATCAGGATGTCCAGCAGCTCGTTGACCTGGGCGGAAAAGCGCGCCTGGTGCTCCACGCGCCGGCTCGCCTCCTCCACCACGCGGGCCAGGGCGCCCTCGCTGGTGGGCAGCAGCTCCTGCCGGCGGGCGTGATAGGCGAGGTAGCTGACGAGCTGCTCCAGCACCTCGCTCGTGCGCACCAGGGTCTGCGAGAAGTCCGCGTGGATCTTGAACAGCCCGGCAAACTCGTCGTCGTAGGCGTACATGAGGCGGATCAGCGGCTCATCGCCCACCACGATGACCTTGGCGTCCACCCGCACCGGCTCGGGCTCCAGGTGCGAGCCGGAGCGCAGGCCCCACTCGGCAAACTGGTCGCGCAGCACGATGCTGCCCGTGCGCAGCGCGCGCTTGAGGGCGGCGTAGGCGCCCGGGTACTGCAGCAGGTCGTTCGCCTGCACGATCAGGTAGCCCCCGCTGGCCTGGATCAGGCTGCCCGCGCGGATCTGGTTGTAGTCCGTCTTGAGCACGCCGCGCTCCTCGATGAAGTCCACGCCGCCGATCAGGTTGCTGAAGGTGGGGTTGGACTCCACGAGCACCGGCGCGCCGGCCGACCCGGCGCGGTTGACCAGCACGTTGACGCGGCAGTTGCGCGCGAACTGCTCGCGCAGCGCCTGTAGCTGCGCCCCGCCGAAGGGCTGCGACGCCCCATCGCTGAGGAAGAGGAAGCGCTTGTCGATCAGCTCCTGCTCCAGCGCAGCCAGGAAGGCGGCCAGCACCGCGTTCTCCTCCACGCGCTGGCGCACGCCGGCCATGGCGCCGTGCACGAGCTGGCGGATGGAGCGCTCCAGGAAGGACTCCACCGCGTCGCGGCGGTTCTTCTCCAGTTCCATCACGCGGGGGTTCATCTCGGCCATCTTGGCCAGCACCTGGCGGCGCGCGACGTTGATGCGCTCGCGCTCCTCGGTCGGCAGCGCGATGAACTCGTCGTCGCCGAGCGGCTTGCCGTCCCGCAGCGGGATCAGCGCGACGCCCTGGGGCGAGGTCTGCACGAAGATGCCCTGCGCGGTGGCGACCTGCTCCACGGTGCGGCTGAGCTCCTGCGCTTGGTGGTTGAAGGACTCGTTCAGCTCGTGCAGGTGCGCCTTGACCGTGGGCTGCTCGATCAGCTTGGGAATCTGTTCGTCCAGGTTCTGCAGCAGGTCGTCGATGAGGCGGTTCAGGTGAATCCCGCTGCCCGGCGCCAGGGAGAGCATGGTGGGCCGGTTAGCCTCCACAAAGTTCGGCGCGATGCACAGGTCGTGTCCCGCCGGCTCGCGCTCGGCGCGCTGGCGCGCCAGCAGCTCGACCATGGTCGTCTTGCCGCTGCGCGAGGGGCCGGCGACGGTGACGTTGAAGTAGGGTTTCTTGAGCGAGAGACCGAACTCCACCGCCGTCATGCCGCGCGTCTGGCCCGGCAGCACGGGCGGGGGCATGTCCGCGGGCATCGGATGGATGTCCGAATCGGCGCAACGGCAGGTGAGCTGATCGGCGCGTAGCTTGAGCGGCTCGGTCATGCGGGACGGGTGGTTTGTCGGGGTTGGCCGCGCCGGGTCGGGCCACGGCTCCTGCCTTCATTCGAGCACAGCGCGCCCGCCAGATCAATTTGCCGGGACGCCCCGCCGGCCGGCTTGCGTCGGGCACCCCCCCAGTGCTGTTGGTTCACCGCCGCAAGCGGGGCTCACGGCGGAGAGGGGGAGCGGGCTGGGGTGCCTTGGCTTCGTTTCGTAATTTTCAGCGTGAGGCGACAGGCCGCTTCCCGGGCGGATTGGCGAACAACCACTATAGCACAGACCGGCGCCGGGCGCAGCAGAAATGATCGGACAGATTCGGGAGAAATTCGGTCAGGACGGCCAGCGGGGCCGCCTCCGTCACGCCTGCGGCGTGACCGCCTCCTCCCAAGGAGGGGGCTCGGGCCGCCTCTGTTCGGGCCAATCGGACAGCACCGCCGTGCGGTTGTTCCCCCTCCTTTGGAGGGGGTTAGGGGGCGGCCCGCGCCGGCGGGCCGGGGTGAGGTCCCGCGGGGAGGAACCGCTCCGCAGCAGGCGTGCCTAGCGGCCCCCCACCACCGGCGGCAGGAAGCGCACGTCGCTGTCCGGGCGGACCTTGGCCTGCAGGCCCAGCAGGGCCTGGTCATTGTCGATGAACACGGCGATGCCGGGCATCAGGTCGCCCTCGTAGAGCAGGGCCTCCAGCAGCCCGGCGTGCTGCGCGTCGAGCCGCTCCAGGAGCTGGCGGATCGTGATCTGCTGGCCGGCGGCCAGCGGAACCTGGAGCCGCTCCGCGCCGCCGGCGAGGTCGCGCAGCAGCGCCGGAATGTGCACCGTCGCCATGGTCGGCGGAGCGCTGCGGAGCGCTCAGGCCTTGGCGGGGATGGGCTGCGCGGCCCGCCGGGCGAGCGCCGCCTGCACCCGCGGCGGTGACATGGGCAGCTCGCGGATGCGCACGCCCACCGCCCGCGCGATGGCGTTGTGCAGCGTGCCGAGCGGCGGCACGATCGGCGTCTCGCCCACGCCGCGCACGCCGTAGGGATGGCCGGGGTTGGGCACTTCCACCAGGATCGTCTCCACGTCCGGCACGTCCAGGATGGTGGGCATGCGGTAATCGAGGAAACCCGCGTTCAGCAGATCGCCCTGCTCGTTCCGCACGAATTCCTCGTTGAGGGCCCAGCCGATGCCCTGCACCGCGCCGCCCATGATCTGTCCTTCCACGTAGGCGGGATGGATGGCCGTGCCGACGTCCTGCACGGCCGTGTACCGCAGCAGCGTCACCTTGCCCGTATCCGGGTCCACTTCGATGTCGGCGATATGGCAGCCGAAGCCCACCCCCACGCCCTTGGGCAGGATGCTGGCCTGGCCCTGCACCGGGCCCCCCGTGCGGGGGAGCTGCGGCGCCAGCTTGCGCACCGTGAGCGGCTCCTTGCCATTGCTGCGGCCGCGGAAGGCGCCATCCTCGAAGAGCACGTCGTCCGGGTTGCAGTCCCACAGCGTGGCGACGCGCTGCTTCATCTGGGCGATGGCATCCAGCGCGGCCAGGTACACCGCGTAGCCGGTCGCGAACGTCGTGCGGCTGCCGGCGGTGACGTCCGTGTGCCCGATGGAATCCGTATCGGCCACCGACGGGCGCACCTCCTCGGCGGTCAGGCCCAGCGTCTCGGCCGTGATCATGGCCATGGCGGCGCGCGACCCGCCGATGTCCACCGAGCCGGTGACGACGCTGGCGGTGCCGTCCATGTTGATGCCCACCGTGGCGCTGGACTGCATGCCGGCGTTCTGCCAGTAGCCGATGCCGACGCCGCGGCTCTGGTTGCGCCCGCTCGGCGCTGGGGAGCGATAGTGTGCGCTGCTCTGGGCGGCCTGCAGGGTCTCGATCAGCCCGATGCGCGGCCAGGTCATGCCATCGTGGCGGCGATCGCCCTCCTTGGCCGCGTTCTGCAAGCGCAGGTCGATCGGGTCCATGCCGAACCTGAGCGCCGCCTCGTCCATGATGGACTCGACCCCCCACAGCGCCTGGGGCGACGACGGGGCGCGATACGCCGCGACGCGCGTGGTGTTGAGCAGCACGTCGTAGGAATCGATCAGCAGGTGCGGGATCCGATAGGGCGCCAGCACGCAGTTGGCGCCGGTCGCGCCCCACGTCGTGGGGAACGCCCCGGACTCGAACGCCATCCACACCTGGGCCGCGACCAGCGTGCCGTCCTTCTTGAAGCCGAGCTTGATGCGCGTGGCGCTGGCCGAGGCGGGGCCGGTGGCGTTGAACTCGTCCGCGCGGGACATCACCAGCTTCACGGGCTGGCCGGTCTTCTCCGAGAGCAGCACGGCCAGCGGCTCCAGGTAGATCGGGATCTTGCCGCCGAAGCCGCCGCCGATCTCCAGGGGGATGACGCGAATTTTGGAGAGGTCCTTCTTGAGCACCGTGGCGATCTGCTCGCGCGTGGGGAAGGCGCCCTGCGTGCTCGTCCACACGGTGATGTGCCCATCGGAGCGCGCCAGCGCGGTGGCGTTGTGCAGCTCGATGTAGCCCTGGTGCACGGTCTGCGACCTGAACTCGCGCTCGAAGACCTCGTCGGCCTGGGCGAAGCCTGCGTCCGGATCGCCCTGCAGGAAGCGCGTGTGGTTGCAGATGTTGGTGGCCTTGGATTCCTTCTTGCCCAGGATCGTCGTCGTGATGCGCTCGTAGAGCAGGGGGGAGCCCGCCTGCATGGCCGCCACCACGTCCAGCACCGGCTTGAGCACCTCGTACTTCACCTCGATCCGGCTGGCCGCTTCCTCGGCAATCCAGGCGTCGGTCGCCGCCACCGCGGCGATGGGGTGGCCCTTGAACAGCGCCTTGTCCGAGGCCAGGATGCGGTCGCTCATGTACTTGAGGTTCTCGATGCCCTCGCCGCTGGCGATGATGCGCTCTTCCAGGCGCGGCAGGTCCTGGCCGGTCACGATCGCCTTCACGCCCGGCAGCGCCAGGGCCTTGCGCGTATCGATGGAGAGAATGCGCGCGTGGGCGTGCGGGCTGCGCAGCACGAAGCCGTGCAGCAGGTCGGGGAAGTGCACGTCCGCGCCGTACTGGGCGCGCCCGGTCACCTTGTCCTCGCCGTCGTGGCGGATCGGCCGGGTGCCGATGACCTTGTAGCGCTTGGACTGTTCGGTCACTTGCAGCTTGCGCATCGCTCCTCCTTCGAGGCCGGCTCTGCCCCGGGGTTTCGATTGGGTGGCCTGCACGTCTGGCGCGCGGATGGGCCTATTTTCGGGCGCTCCGCAATTCGGCCGCGGCATCCTGCACCGCGGTCAGGATCTTCTCGTATCCGGTGCACCGGCACAGGTTGCCGGCCATCCAGTACCGGATCTCGTGTTCCGTCGGATTGGGATTCT
>JBGOUY010000431.1:0-2539 GCA_041477795.1 bacterium | reverse complement strand
GGCCTGCCCAGCCCGGCGCCCATCGCCGATACGCCCGTCAAGCTGCACCGCACGCCCGGCGGCATCCGCCGGCGCGCCCCCACCCTGGGCGAGCACACGGACGAGATTCTCTCCGCCCTGGGCTTCAGCCGGCAGGAAATCGCCGCGTTCCGCGCGGCCCGCGTCGTCTGAGCGGGCTCCGGCCGCGGCGCGCAGGGGCGCTCCTGGCGCGCGCCCGCTCCGGTCGCGCCCGCGCCGGTCGGGCCTGTATCGTCGCGGGGAATAAACCGGCCGCCCCGGTGTTGTCCTGCCATCGGGCAATGGGGGGCCGCTGCTGTGCTCCCGCCCCGGGTCATTCCTTCCTCAGCGGAACTGGGAGCGGACTTCCATGCTGAAGCAACTGGGTCTGGCGCTGGCCTGTGCGGCACTGCTGCTGGGCGTGACGCTGGCGCAGGCGGCGGAAAACGTGCGGGTGCGCGGGACGATCGAAAGCGTCCAGGGCAGCGTGCTGACCCTCAAGACGCGCAGCGGGGAATCGGTGCAGGTGTACCTGCCCGAAAAGTTCCCCGTGCGCTACGTGGTCAAGAAGTCGCTGGCGGATATCACGGCGAACACCTACATCGGCACGGCGGCCGTGACGCTGCCCGATGGCCGGCTCAAGGCCCTGGAGGTGCTGATCTTCCCGGAAGCCGCGCGCGGCACGGCGGAAGGGCACTTCCCCTGGGACCTGATGCCCGCGAGCACCATGACCAACGCCACCGTGACCGAGACGGTGAGCAAGGTGGATGGGCCGGAGCTGACGCTGGTGTACAAGGGCGGCGAGAAGAAGCTGCTCGTGCCCCCCGATGCGCCCATCGTGACCTTCGAGAGCGGCGATGCCGGCATGCTCACGGAAGGCACCTACGCGGTTGCCTTCGGCAGCAAGGGCGACGATGGTAAGGTGATGATCCGGGCGGTGTACGTGGGCCGCAACGGCGTCAATCCACCCATGTAAGCCCCGCGCAGCGGGTGCGGCCCTGGGCCGCGCCCGGCGGCTTCGCCTCGTCGGAGGAACGGGGGCGGAGGGCGCGGGGAGTCCCCTTCGCCTTCCACCCGCTGCGGAGCCCATGGCCGAGCCTGCCCCCTCCCGCAGCACCGTGCTGCCCACGGCCGTCATTGTGCTGGGGACGGTCAGCCTGCTGACCGATCTCTCCAGCGAGATGATCTACCCGCTCCTGCCGCTCTACCTCAGCACCGTGCTGGGCGCGGGGGCGCTCTCCCTGGGCCTGATCGAAGGCGTGGCGGAATCCACCGCGGCCCTGCTCAAGGTGGTCTCCGGGGTGCGCTCGGACCGCTCCGGGCGCCGCAAGCCGCTGCTGGCCTTCGGCTACACGCTCTCCAACGCCGTGCGGCCGCTGATCGGCCTGGCGGGCTCCTGGCCGCTGGTGCTGCTGCTGCGCTTCGCCGACCGCGTGGGCAAGGGCCTGCGCACCTCGCCGCGCGACGCGCTCATCGCGGACGTGACGGACGAGACCATCCGTGGCCGCGCCTATGGCCTGCACCGCGCGATGGATCACGCGGGCGCGGTGCTGGGGCCGCTGGCGGCCATGGCGCTGCTGGAGTGGGGCGGCTGGTCGCTCTCCGCGGTGTTCCTGGCCTCCGCGCTGCCCGCCGCGCTGGTGATCGTCACCGTGCTGCTGGCCGTGCGCGAGCCGGCCCGGCCCGCTGGAGCCGGTGTTGCCGCGCCGCAGGCGTCCGGGCCGCGCTGGGCGGAGCTGGGGCCGGGCTACCGGCGCCTGCTGCTGGCGCTGGCCGTGTTCACGCTGGGCAACTCCAGCGACGCCTTCCTGCTGCTGGCGCTGTCGCGCGCCGGGCTCTCCGCGGGCGCGATCAGCGGCCTGTGGGCGGCGCAGCACGTCGTCAAGATGGCGTCCAGCTACGGCATCGGGCGGCTCTCGGACCGCGTGGGCCGGCGCGGCCTGATGGGGCTGGGCTGGCTGATCTACGCGGGCGTCTACGCCGGCTTCGGCGCCGTGAGCCACACGGGCGGGCTGATCGCGCTGTTCCTCGTCTACGGGCTGTACTTCGGCTGCACCGAGCCGGTCGAGCGGGCCTGGGTGGCCTCCCTGGCGCCCGGCGGCCTGCGCGGCAGCGCCTTTGGCGGCTACCACGGCACCATCGGGCTGACGGCCCTGCCGGCCAGCCTGCTCTTCGGCGTGCTGCTGCAGCGCTACGGGGCCGGGCCGGCCTTCGGCGCCGGCGCCGCCCTGGCGCTGGCGGCCGTGCTGCTGCTGCTGCGCGTGCCGGAGGCGGGCCACCCGGCACGCCCGAACGGCGCGTGACCGGACGGTCCGCGGGGGCGGGGAGGAGGAGGCGGCGCTAGTGGTCCGACACCGCTTGATTTTGGGACTGGGCGGAGGAGGGAGGCGCTGCCTCCCTCCTCGCACCTCCTCCCACCGGCAGGGGCCAGCGGCCCCTGCGCCCGCTACAAATGGGGTCAAGGGGGCTTGCTCCCTTGCGGAGGAGCGCGAGGGGGCAGCGCCCCCTCGCACCCGAAAACCAAGGCGGGTCGCAGTACTAG
>JBGOUY010000262.1:0-6200 GCA_041477795.1 bacterium | reverse complement strand
GATCTGCGCGGCCTGAAAGCCTCCCTTCCCTGCCTAGCGGGGAAGGGAGGTTTGGAGGGATGGGGTCCCGCGCCAAGCATTGCACCACGCAGACCCGTGTTAGAATGCGATGGCCCTGACTCCGTACACTGCGCTGGTTGCATTGGTCGCCGGACGTGCTATGGGTAAATGTTGACATCGACATTGGGTGTAAACAGATTGCAATCCACGTTTCGCTCGAGGTGGAATGCCGCAGCTTGACGCCAACTTTCGAACGCAAAATCAATCAAGGAGTCAATGAATGAATCGCATCGCGCTGGTCATGATGCTTGCCCTGTCGTTGGGATTCCTGTCTGCCTGCAATGTTGCCCAGGCTCCCGACCAAGAACTGGCCGCCGCTCAGGCGGGCCTGGCTGCCGCTAAGGCAGCCAACGTGGATGCTGCTACCTACCCCGACATGAAGAAGGCCGAGGACAGCATGAGCGCCGCCAAGGCGGAGCTTGACAAGCAGAACGGCAAGTTCTCGTTCATGCGGGACTACAAGGTGGCGACGAGCCTGCTGATGGATTCCAAGGCTGCCAGCGACAAAGCCATGGCCGCCGCCAAAGTGGCGATGGAGAAAGCCGCCGCGGAGAAAGCCGCTGCGGAGAAGGCCGCTGCGGAGAAAGCGGCGAAGGAGAAAGCCGCCAAGACGAAGCGCCCCGCCAAGAAGAAGTAGTAAGCCATTCCTGGCCGCAGTGCCGGATGGGCGGGCAACGGGCGGAGCCTCTACAAATGGGCGGCCACTTCAGCTCCGCCTCCGCGCGCCACGAGCGGGTTTCCCAGCGGCGGCGGCCAGTGCGGCTCGGCGCGCAGGGCCGCGTGTACGCCCTCGCGCTCGGCCAACTCTGCATAGGGCCATACCTGCACTCGGGTGAATGAGCGGGCCCACGTCGGAATACCAGACGCCGCCCGCTCCGGGAAGCCGCGCCGCTGCGCAACCGCCGCGCCGAAGCGCTCCAGCGCCGCGGGCACCGTGCGCGGACGCAGGGCGTCGCGCCGCAGCTCGTCGATTATGCCAACTCCAGGCGTTGCGGGCCGTGGCCCCGCGCGCTGCCGCCTGGGCGCGGCGGCGGGGCCATGGTGCGTCGGTGGGATTACTGCAGCGGCGAGAACGGGGCGGGGAGCATGATCTTGTTCTCCTGCGCGACCAGCGTGTCCCCGCCGCCCGGAGGCGGCCAGGCGCCCGTATCCACCGCGTGCTTTCGGATGCGCGCCCGCTCGTCGAGACTCGCGTAGGGCCAGATGTGGATGTACTTGTTGATCGGCCCGAACTCCGTGTGCCCCACGAACGCCAGCGGCGAGATGGCCGTGCGCTTGGGGAGCTGCTTCTCCCAGCGCTCCATGGTCGTCTTGAGCCCACCGGCGGCCTTCACGAAGTAGCTGCGCATCTCGAACACCGGCCCCAGCTTGCCCGGCTTCAGGGCCGGCCCGAAGGGGAACGGAAGGTAGATTTCCGAGTCCATGCGCTCGAGGAACTCGTGGATTTTGGCCGGCCATTTGGGGTCCTTGCTGGCCTCGTTGCGGATGCGCGTCCGCGCCGCCAGGTCCTCGTAGGGCCAGACGTGGATGATCTGGTTGAGCGGGCCGATTTCCGTGTACCAGAATGCCGCCAGCTCCGAGTACTTCTTGCGATACTCGTACGCCTCGCCGAAGCGCTTCAGCACTTCCTGCAGGGAGCCGGGCTTGAGATTGTACGTGCGGAACTCGTAGAACATAGGGGACCTCGTTGTCGGCAGGGGAGCGCGGCGCCCACGGGGAGCGCCCCGGCAGCAGCCTAGCGTCTGGCTCTACCACCATCGCCCGCCGGCGGTCAATTCGTGGCGCCAGCGCGCGAGCCCGTCCCGCCGCCGGGGCTGCGGCCGTACGCGTTCGCAAGTGGCGCGGTCACGCGCCGGTCGCGCCGCGTCCGAGGGGGCGGTCGCGCGCATCCTGCCGCGCAGGGGCGGGGGGCCTAGCTCGGGTGCTGGTAGGAACGGGGCTCGGTCCACACGTAGCCCTCGTTCTCCTGCAGGGACTTGACCAGGTCGTCAAAGCGCTGGCGGAAGACGTAGTTGCGGTCCGGGCGCGTCTCCACGATCCAATACTCGTGAAAGCCGTGGTCCGGGCACTCCTCGTGGTCCTTCTTCAACTCGAAGGGAGAATCCTCGCCGCCATTCTGGAAGGCGCGGCGCAGGGTGTCGTCCGGCACGTCCAGGTAGGTGTGCAGCATGGATTCGAAGCGGCTGATCTCGGAGGGATTGGGATCGTCGTCCTGGTCGAACAGCTCGCCCTTGTCCGGCAGCTCCTCGTTCTTGGGGATGCGGATGCTGCCCTGGTGGATCAGGGAGAGGATCATGCGGATGCCCTGCACGTTGTTCAGGTACTCCGCGTGCTCTTCCAGGATGTCCAGGCTGATGGTGACCGACTCGTTGCGGCTGAGGGCGTCGAAGATCAATTCCTCGGCGGCGGAGACCTGGTCCGGGTACTCGCACTGATAGAGCATGAGCGGCACGCCCGGACCCTGCTCCCCCGGCTGCGGGGTGATCGGCAGCACCTCGATGCGCGATTCGTCGGCTTTGAAGAACAGGTGCGTCTCTTCGGCGTTGACCAGGGCGGAATCGCCGTTGTCGTAACGGAAACGGATCCAGGTGGCCATGCAAGGCCCTCGCAATGCGGCTATGCGGACGCTGCAAGCCGGCGCTGGGCGCCCGGCGGGCGGGTCGTCAGGTCGGAAACCGGGGCCAGCCCGGGGCACCCGCGACGGCCGGTTGTGACGAATGGCGCGGACGGGCTCACCCCCGCGGGGGGGCGGCGCCGCACCGCGCGCAGCTTGGGTGGGCCGGCCCGCTATTGCAGCAGGATCTCGTCCACCACCGGCGGCTTGTACACCAGTTCGGTCACTTTGAGGGCCTGATGGCCCTTGTAGGAGCCCTGGAAGCCCTTGAACTTGGAGATTCCCTCTACCGTGACGCTGAGCGGCTTGTCCACCTCCTGCTCGAGCTGGATCACGTCCCCCACCTTCAGGCCGAGGAACTCGCGCACGTTGATCTCGGAGCGTCCCAGCTCGGCCACCACCTCCACCTTCGCCGCCTGCAGGTTGGTGCGGAAGCGGTTGAGCCAGGTGGTGTCCACCTCGTTCTGGTCGCTCTGGAAGCCGGCGTTGAGCTTGGCCCGGATGGGCTCGATCATGGAGTAGGGGATGCACAGCGTGACGGACATGGGCGCGCGGCCCATTTCCACGTCGAAGGTGACCACCACGACCACCTCGCTGTGCGGCACGATCGCGACGAATTGCGGGTTCACTTCCGAGCGCGTGTAGGTGATCTGCACCGGGAACACGGGGCGCCAGGATTGCTGCAGGTCCTCCAGCGCGCTGATGACCACGCGCTTGATCATGCGCTGCTCGATGGCCGAGAAGTCGCGCCCTTCCGCCTTCACCTCCAGCTCGCCCGTGCCGCCGAAGAACAGGTCGATCAGGGTGAAGACGAGCCGCGTTTCCAGCACCATGATGGCGTTGCCGCGCAGCGGGCTCATGCGGAACAGGTTCAGCGAGGAGGGCACCGGCAGCGTCTTGAGGAACTCGCCAAACTTGATCAGCTCGGTGGAGCGCACGCTGATGTCCACCACCTTGCGCAGCGCGGAGGAGAGCGTGAGCCGGAAGTGGCGCACGAAGCGGTCGTGGATGATCTCCAGGGTCGGCATGCGGCCCCGGATGATGCGATCCTGGCTCGTCAGGTCGTAGGGAATGACATCCTCGTCGACGGCCGGGCCAGCCCCGCCGCCTTCCTCCATGTCGAATTCCCCGCCGGAGATGCCCTTGAGGAGGGCATCCACCTCATTTTGCGACAGCACCGAGCTCATAGGCGTTCCAACCCCAAACGTCCGGAGCGGCGCGGCGCCGATTCACCGCGCAGAGGCCGCCCCGGCCCAGAAAAAAAGTATACTGCAACCGCGCCCAAATGCAATTCGCGCCCCGCCCCGCGCGGCGGCGCGGGCGGGCCCACGAACGGCCCACGCGGACGGGGGCCAGACCGCTGCCCGCCTGGGCTGCTACCCGCCTGGGCTACTGCCCGTGCCCATCTGGGCAAACAGCTAGCAATTATCAGTCCACCACGTAGGCGGCCATGACCGGCACGTGGTCGGAGGCCTTGTCGCGCGCCCGTTCTTCCCGCTCGATCAGGCAGGCCCGGGCGCGCTTGTCCAGCGCCGGCGAGGCCCAGACGTGGTCGATGCGCAGGCCCGCGTTGCGGGGCCAGGCGTTGCTGCGGTAGTCCCACCACGTGTAGTGGCCCGCGGCGCTTTCGAAGTGCCGGAACTGGTCGCGGAAGCCCCAGGCGCGCAGGCGCTCCAGGCGCTCGCGCTCGTCGGGGTGGTAGCAGGTCGTGCCCTCCAGCGCGGCGGGGTCCCACACGTCCTCCGGCGCGGGGGCCACGTTGAAGTCGCCCACCAGCAGCACCGGCTCGCCGGGCTTGTGGTAGCGGTCGAAGTACGTGCGCAGGTCGGCGAGGAACTTCAGCTTGTCCGCGAACTTGTCCGAGCCCACCTCGCCGCCGTTGGGGATGTAGGCGTTGACCACGCGGATGCCACGCACGGTGGCGGCTATGAGGCGCTTCTGCTCCTCGCCGTCCTTGCCGTCGAAGCCCTTGCGCACGGCCGTGATGGGGTGGCGGGAGAGGATGGCCACGCCGTTGTAGGTCTTCTGGCCGCTCAGGGCCACGCGGTAGCCGAGCGCCTCGATGGGTGCGAGGGGGAACTGCTCGTCGGGCACCTTGGTTTCCTGCAGGCACAGCACGTCGGGGCGCCATTCCACCAGCACGCGCTGCAAGTGCTCCAGGCGCACGCGCACCGAGTTGACGTTCCACGTGCCCAGCGTGAATTCCGCAGCCATGGCGATCGCTCGCGACGAGTAGACTCTGGAATCGCTGTGAGGTCGGCCGCGTCAACCTCATCCTCCCAGCCCCCTTCTCCGCAAACGGAGAAGGGGGAGCGGGAATCCGCCCACAGAGCGGCTCTGCGCCCCCCTGCGCCGTGCCGCGGTTTCACCTCGCATGCGAGGTTCGCGGGAGCGGGCCACCTGAGGTGGCGCTCAGCCCGAGATATTTTAGCCCGAGATGTTGTAGCCGCCGTCCACGAATACCGTCTGGCCGGTCACGCCCGAGGCGA
Organism: bacterium; assembly: GCA_041477795.1. Classification (GTDB taxonomy): domain Bacteria; phylum SAR324; class SAR324; order SAR324; family JACQKK01; genus DATFMP01. Next base: position 1,037 of record JBGOUY010000262.1, on the reverse strand, counting down.
GCGAGCTGGCCAGGAACGCCGCCACGTTGGCCACTTCCTCCTGCGTCACGTTGCGCTTGAGGGCGGACTTTTCCTCCGCGTTGTGCAGCAGGTCCAGGAAGTCCTTGATGCCCGAGGCGGACAGCGTGCGGATCGGCCCGGCGGAAATCGCGTTGACGCGGATGCGCTCCGGCCCCAGCTCCATCGCCAGGTAGCGCACGTTGGCTTCCAGGGCGGCCTTGGCGCTGCCCATCACGTTGTAGTTCTGGGTGGCCCGTTGGCTGCCGATGTAGGTGAGCGTGACCACCGAGCCGCCTTCGGCCATCAGCGGCCGCGCTTCGCGCACCAGCTCGAGCAGGCTGTAGGCCGAGATGCGCTGGGCGAACAGATAGCCCTCGAGCGAAATATCCGACGGCCGTCCGGCCAGCTCCTCGCGCTTGGAGGAAGCGATCGCGTGCACCAGGATGTCCAGCCGGCCCCAGTGCTCGCGCAGCGTCTTGAACGCCGTCTGCACCGAGCCGGGCAGGCTCACGTCCAGCGGCACGACCAGGTCGGGGCTGAACGCTGCGGCCACCAGCTTGCGCACCTTCTCGTCGCGATCCGCGTCGATGGGCTGGTAGGCCACCGCCAGCGAGACGCCGTATTGCGCCAGCCGTTCGGCGACGGCGAAGGCGATGGAACGCTTGTTGGCGACACCGGTGACCAGTGCCGTCTTGCCTCGCAGGTCCTGCATGGCGTCGTTCGGGCCGAATGGCGTGCGGCGCAGCCGGGCTTTGCGCCCGGGCTGGGAAACCAGCGCTGAGGCCAGCAACTTCCCACGAACGGCGGGGCTCGGTCAACCGGGGCGGGGCGGGCTGGGGGCCGCGAACGGCAACAGCGGTTCGCGCCAAGGCGCCAAGCCGCTAAGCAAAGGCGCAAAGAACGGCAACGGCGCAAGGGGAACCGCCGATGAACGCCGATGGACGCGGATCAATGGCAACTGCAACCGCACCTGCTTTGGAACCACAGATGGACACAGATCAACACGGATGGAACAGCAACGGCGGTTCGCGCCAAGG
>JBGOUY010000131.1:0-11145 GCA_041477795.1 bacterium | reverse complement strand
GGGGCGAACCAATAGCTCAGAGGGAGGGGCGGCACGCCGCCAACGGCGGCGTGCGGGGCGAGGTCGCCCGGCGCTGCCTAGCCCGGCGCTGCCGGCGGGGCTCAGTCCTTGCGCAGGCGGATGCCCAGCTCGCGCAGTTGCTCTTCGCTCACCGTGGAGGGCGCATCCACCATCAGGTCGGCGGCCTTCTGGGTCTTGGGGAAGGCGATCACGTCGCGGATGGAGGGCGTGTCGACCATGAACATGATGATGCGGTCGAAGCCCAGCGCGATCCCCCCGTGGGGCGGCGCGCCATACTGCAGGGCCTCCAGCAGGAAGCCGAACTTGTCGCGCGTTTCCGCTTCGGAAAGGCCCAGCAGCTTGAACACGCGCGCCTGCAGGTCCGTGCGGTGGATGCGGATGCTGCCGCCGCCCAGCTCCACGCCGTTGAGCACGATGTCGTAGGCGCGCGCGCGGATCTTGAGCGGCTCGCTCGTCTCGTAGGCGTCCAGGTCCGCCAGCACGGGGGAGGTGAACGGGTGGTGCTTGGCGGCCAGGCGCTTGGCCTCCGCGTCGTATTCGAAGAGCGGGAAGTCGGTGACCCACACGAAGCGGAAGTCCCGACTGCTGACCAGCCCCAGCCGGCGCGCCAGCTCCTTGCGCAGGTTGCCCAGGGCATCGGCGACGACCTGGGCCCGGTCCGCGCAGAACACGGCCAGGTCGCCCGGCTGCAGCGCCAGGCGCTGCTCGATGGCCGCGCGCTGCTCCGCGCTGAAGTGCTTGGCGATGGGCGATTGCCAGCCGTCGGCCTGGCGCTTGACCCAGGCCATGCCCTTGGCGCCGTAGATGCGCACGAACTCGGTCAGCTCGTCCAGCTCCTTGCGGGAGAGCGTGCCGCCGCCGGGCACCCGGATCGCCTTCACCTCGCCGCCCGCCGCGACGGCCTGGGCGAAGACCTGGAAGCCGCTGCCGCGCACCAGGTCGGAGAGCGGCACCAGCTTGAGGCCGAAGCGCAGGTCCGGCGCGTCGCTGCCGTACTCGTCCATGGCCTGCCGGTAGGTCATGTGCGCGATGGGCAGCGGCACCGCCACCCCCAGCAGCTCCCCCCACAGCCGCGCGAACAGGCCGTCGATCAGCGCGATCACGTCCGCCTGGTCGATGAACGCCAGCTCGATGTCCACCTGGGTGAACTCGGGCTGGCGGTTGCCGCGCAGGTCCTCGTCGCGGAAGCACTTGACGATCTGGAAGTAGCGGTCCAGCCCGCCCACCATCAGGAGCTGCTTGTAGAGTTGCGGCGACTGCGGCAGGGCGTAAAACTGGCCGGGATTGACCCGCGAGGGCACCAGGTAGTCCCGCGCGCCCTCCGGGGTGGAGCGCGTCAGCACGGGCGTCTCCACCTCCACGAATGCGTGGCCGGAGAGATAGTCGCGCACCAGCCGCGCGGCCTGGGAGCGCAGGCGCAGGTTGGCCTGCATGGCCGGGCGGCGCAGCTCCAGGTAGCGGTACTTGAGGCGCAGGCGCTCGTCCACCTCGCCGTCCCAGTCGTAGATGGGCGGCAGCGAGGGATTGAGGATTTCCAGCGAGCGCACCAGCAGCTCCACCTCGCCCGTGGGCAGCTTGGGATTGACGTTGCCCGCCTCGCGGTGCTCCACGCGGCCGCTCACGGCAATGGCGTACTCGGAGCGCAGCGCATCGGCGGCGCCATGGGCCGCGCGGTCGACCTCCGGCTTGAACACCACCTGCACCAGCCCCGAATGGTCGCGCAGGTCCACGAACACCACGCCGCCGTGATCGCGCCGGGTGTGCACCCAGCCGCACAGCACCACGTCCGTCCCGATGTCCGTCGCGCGCAGGTCGCCGCCATAGCGGGTGCGTTTGCCCAGGATCATGCCTCTTGCGTCCGCCTCCCTGTCAGCCGGTGCTCCGCCTTCCCGCAGCGTGCGCTTGAAAATCGTCTAGTCTAAGGGTTTTGGCGCGCGGCTTGTCAAGCGATTTCAGGGCTGGGCGGCCCGCCAACGGCGCGGAAACGCCCGCGGGAGCCGCCTCGCCCGCCCAAATTGGCGCGAAATTTGAACACCTGAGTCCAAAGGCAGGTGTCGGATCCGGCACGGGGGTTCGTGCGCGATCCGGCGCGCGAACCGGCAGTCATGCCGTCGCGCTGACACGTCAACCGAAACCGAGGAGGCTGATGCGAACGTTGCTGATGGCGCTGGCCGCCGTGCTGGCGACCGCTGGCATTGCCGCCGCGCAGGTGGCGGCCCCGTCGCTCAATCCGACGCCCCAGTTGTCGTTCGACCTGGCGCCCAATCCGGCGGTCGTGCCCTGGGACGGCCCGTCGCGGGTCGGCGCCGCCTACGGCAACGTCAAGTTCGACGATCCCGTCAACACGCCCGCGCTCAATCCCGATGCCAAGGGGCACTCCCTGGCGCTGCTGGCCCAAGTGGTCGGGAGCAGGGTGGGGGCGGCCATCCACTACAGCAAGCTCACGCTCGACGTCGATCCCAGCGCCGGCGGCGGCTCGCAGGAACAGACCGATCTGCTGGCGCAGGTCGGCGCGCAGTTCGGCCAGCGCTTCTCGCTCGGCATCGGGCTGGATTCCGGCAAGAAGACCGATTCCTCCGGGAAGAATGAGGAAGACACGACCCCGTTGGCGGGCGCAACGCTGCGCCTCGGCGAGGTGGTCTACCTGGGCGCGGCGTTCGGCTCGCAAACGGCCAAGAACAAGGCCGTCGCCCCCACGCAGCAGGTCAAGCGCGACGTGACCCAGTACGGCATCGCCTACCACTGGCGCGAGAAGGAGCGCGGCGTGCACGTGGAGGCTTTCCGTGCCTACGCGCCCGCCAAGGCGGACCCTGCCGCGCCCACCATTTCCCTGGATGAGAGCCGGATCAGCGGAGGCACGGTCGAGGCGGTGCTGGCGAACATCCTGCTCGGCTACGCCACGAGCAGCGAGAAGGCCATGGACCCCGCCGGCGTACAGAAGGATTCGACCCAGACGACGACGATCTCGCTTGGATACGTCCCCGCGCCGGGGCTGGCCATCGTCGCCAACCGGTTCTCGCGCAGGAACTTCACTCCGGCGACCGGCGTCACGATCGGCCAGGCGTCCGGCCTGGACGTCGGCGTGGCCATGCAGTTCTGACGCGCAGCGCGGGTGCCGCCCGGCGCGGGCAGGATCGCGCAGCGCGACGTGCCAGGAGCTGCAGCAGGACCGTTGCACCTCGTTGCGACCGCCGTGCGAGGCCGAAGGCAAGGGTGCAATTCGATCGCCATGGGCTCAACGCGGGTTGGGCCCCGCAGTCCTGACGTGCAATGCGGCGCGCGAAGCGGCAGTCATGCCGTCGCGCTCACCTGGAACCAAGCAGGAGAATCTGTCATGCGAACGTTGCTGATGGCACTGGCCGCCGTGCTGGCGGCCGCTGGGATGGCTTCCGCGCAGGTGGCGGCGCCGTCGCTGAATCCGACGCCGTCGCTGAGCGGTTCATTCAGGACCGTTGCGGCTCCCTTTTTTACGCCCGTGCCGTCCAATCCGGCCGTGCTGAGCTGGGACGGACCGTCCCGCATCGGCGCGGCCTACGGTCCGTCGAAGCTCGATGATGCCCAGACGGGGCAAACCGACGCCAAAGGCAACGCGTCCGGGGTGCTGGCCGAGATCGTGGGCGAGATGTTTGCCGCGGGCGTGCAGCTGAATTCGGACTCCGAGGACCTGCAACCCGCCTCTGCGCAGACGGGCACAATCAAGAGCAGCGTGCAGCAGATCGGAATAGCGGCCCAGTTCGGCAAGCGGTTTTCGATCGGCGTGCAAAGCCAAGTCCTGGAAACCAAGCTCAACACCGGGGGCGGCAACACCGACATCGAAGAATCGGGCATCCTGCCTGGCGCCACGGTGCGTCTGGGCGAGACGATCTACCTGGGCGCAGCCGGCGGAAGCACCACCGTGAAGGACAAGGTGAGCAACCTGGAGGCGAAGCACTCGGTCATGCAATACGGTGTCGGCTATATGTATCGCGACAAGGAACGCGGCGCGCACCTGGAAGTCTACAAAGCCAAACGGGCGTCCGCATACTTCCCGGGCGGCGTCGCCCTCGCCTCGACCGAGAGCGATGTGACGGGCGGAACGATCGAAGTGCTGTTCTCCAAGGTGCACCTCGGCTATTCCGCGCAGACCGACAAGGTGAAGGACCCGACCGGTGCCGCACCGGAGACCGACACGCTTTCGACCGTGTCCGTGGGCTACAACCCCGGTCAGGGCCTGGCGATCGTCGCAAGCCAGTCCTCCGGCAAGTCGACCAACGACACCACCGGGTTGGCCGACAAGAAGACCCGCTCGACCACTGTGGGCGTGGCGTATCAGTTCTGATCCATCCCGACTCCGGCCGGGGCCCGCAAGCCCCGGACGGCGGGCCTGCCGAAGGCAGATTGTGGCCGCCGTGCGCCAGGCAGGGCGGGCGCGGCCCGACCTGGACCCTCCACCGAGCTTGACTCATGCGAACATTGCTGATGGCACTGGCCGCCGTGCTGGCGGCCGCTGGCATGGCCGCCGCGCAGGTGGCGGCGCCCTCGCTCAACCCGACGCCGACGCTCAGCCTCATGCCGGTCGTCACGCCGAACACGATCTTCGTGCCGGGGCCTTCCAACCCGGCAGTGCTGCCGTGGGACGGCCCGTCCCGGATTGCCGCGGCCTATGGCACCGCCAAGCTCACCGATATCGCGATCGCACCGACAATCAATCCTGTTGCGAAGGGCACGGCCAGGGGCGTGCTAGTCGAGGGCGTCGGAGAGACGTTCGCCGCAGCCGCGCAGGTCAATACCTCCCGCATGGACATCGACCCGGTCTTCGCCACGGGCAGCCTGGAGACGAAGGTGCAGCGGATCGGGCTCGCGGCGCAGTTCGGCAAGCGCTTCTCGGTGGGCCTCGGGAGCGAGTCGGTGGAGAACACGAACACCTCCTTCACCCCGGCCCTGGACTTTCAGCAATCCCTGGTCATGGGCGGCGCCACCGTGCGTCTGGGCGAAGTGTTCTACTTCGGCGCCGCCGGCGGGACGGAGACGATCAAGGACAAGCTGACCCAGGAGCAGGTGAAGCGCAACGCCCTGCAATACGGCATCGCCTACCTGTGGCGGGACAAGGAGCGCGGGGCGCACATCGAAGCCTACCACGCTCAGCGGCCGGCCAAGCTCTACCCCAGCATGGCGCCGGCGGCCGCGGCCAACGACGTCAACGGATTCACCGTGGAGGTGATGCTCGCGCGGGTGCTGCTCGGCTACTCCACGCAGCAGGACAAGACCAAGAACGACGTCGGCACCCCGCTCGACAAGAACTCGGTAGCGACCCTGACGCTGGGATACGACATGGCCCCCGGCCTGGCCTTCGTGCTCAGCAAGTACGACGGCAAGTCGGAGAATGCGTCCACTGGCACGGTGAACTTCAAGACCAGTGGCATGAACGCCGGCGTCGCGTATCAGTTCTGATCCATCCCGCCGCCGGCCAAGGCCCGCAAGCCCCGTCCGGCGGACCGAGCGAAGACAGACTGTGGCCGCCATGCGCCGGGCAGGACGGGCGCGGCGCGGCCTTCCCTTGCTGTGAGTGCATCGCATGCGACTGATCGGACTGACCCTGGCCGCCCTCCTGGCGGCCGCCGGCATGGCATCCGCGCAGGTGGCGGCGCCGTTGCTGAATCCCACTCCGCCGGTGTTTTCCGCCCCGAACAACCCGGCCGTGCTGATCTGGGACGCCCCCTCGCGCGTCGCCGCGCAGTTGGCCAGGCTTACCATCGACGCGCCCCCCGGCACCCGCTTCGCGGACGGCACGAGCCGCGGGCTGCTCGGCGCGGCCGTCGGTGAGTACGTCGCCGCCGGCGCGGCGGTGCAGCGCCTGCACCTCGATGCGGACGCGAGCGCGGGCGGCGGCTCGATCCAGATCGACTCCTCGACCGTCGACCTGGCCGCGCAGATCGCCAGCGTCGTCTCGCTGGGCGTGGGTCAGGAGCGCTCCAAGCTGATGGATACGACGGTCGGCGGCAGCGGCGTCCCGCAGGAGGAGACGCTGCCGGTGGCCGGCTTCACGGTGCGCCTGGCCAACATCTTCTACGTCGGAGGCGCAGGCGGCACGGTCAAGTTCAGCCGGGGGCCGGCCAGCTACGACCGCAGGGTGCGGCGACTGGGCGTGGCCGTGCTGGACATGGCCAAGGACGGCGGCGTGCACCTGGAGGTTTACCGCGAACGCAAGGCGCCCGCCGGCGCCATCGACGACGGGAGCGACACCAAGGGCCTCTCGGCCGAGGTCATCTGGGGCTCGATCCTGCTGGGCTACCTGGCCCGCTCGGTCGACAAGGCGAATGACAGCGGCATCCTTACCGGCACGAACAAGATCGCTGCCGTGTCGCTGGGCTGGGTGCCGCAGGCGAGGCTGTCCATCGTGCTGACGGGCGCGCGCGATGAGTTGCGGGACCCCGCCGGGACGGCCACCGGCCGCTTCAGTACGCGCGAAGTGGGAGCGGCCTGGAAGTTCTGAGCGGCCGCCGCCCTCCCCCGCAGCACCCGAGCGGCGCCGGCTAGCCCGCCGGCGGACGCGCGGCCTCGTTGCGGACCTGGCGCTGCTCGCGCACCTCGAAGTCCCGCCACGCCTCCCGGATCAGCCTGAGCTTGGCGCCCACCTGCCGGCAGTAGCGCCGGTTGACGCGGCGCGTCTCGCCGGTGTTGTACAGGCACAGCAGGGGGTTGCGGTAGCGCCGCCCGATCAGTTGCTGGTAGCGCTGCGTCTCCTGGTAGTACAGCACCACCTGGGCCACGCGCTGGGCGGCCAGCTCCGGATCGAAGTACTGCGGGCGCGGATCGCCGATCACCGGCTCCCACACCCGGCGCAGCTGGAACGGACCGTAGGCGCCGCCCCGGTCGGCCCGGTTCTTGGCGTGGCAGTCGAAGTCGGACTCCTGCCAGGCCAGGGTCAGCAGGCGCCGCCAGTCCAGCGAGTGCTCGCGCGCCACGCGGTGGATGGCCAGCGGCAGCAGCAGCGCGCAGTCCGGATCCTCGATGGGCAGCGAGGGATTGACCCGCGCGAGGAAGGCGCGCATGAAGCGCACCTCGGGCGCGGCCGGCAGCACGAGCGGCGCCGGCCCGGCCGGCGAGCGGGCCTCCGGCGGCAGCGCGCTCAGCGCGGCCAGCAGGGCCGCGGCCAGCACGGTGCTGACGCCCAGCAGCTTGAAGGCTCGGATCAGGTGAATCATCGCATCCAGTGAGACGCCGCCGCCGCCAGCGCGTTGGCGCGGGTGGCGGACGGCGGGTGCGGTGCGTCAGGGTGTCCGTCTCGTCGGGCAGCGGAGCGCTGCACGCGCCGCCTGGGGTGCGTGGCGGCCGTGCGACGCTGCGCGGTCGGGTGGCGGGGGCTGGCGACGTCCGTGGGTAACAGGCCTCCGGTTCAACAGCGCGAGCGGGTCTGCATCCTACCCCTCCACTATAGCGCAGGTTCCGCGCGGCCGGAATGGCTGCGCCGGCACGCCCCGCACCGGCTCCGCTCCGCCAGACAGGCCGCTCCGCGGCGGGAGCGGCCCGCTGCGGGTGCAGCCGGGAAGGCGACACCCGGGCGCGGTTGTGCAACTGCGCCGCGGAGCCGCGCCGTGCAGCCGTGCCATGCAGCCGCGCCGCGCGCCCGTCCCCGCGGGTGCGGCGCCGTGCAGCCGTGCCGTGCAGCCGTGCCGTGCAGCCGCGCCGTGCAGCCGCGCCGCGCGCCCGTCCGAGCGGGTGCGGCGCCGTCCCCGGCCTTGCACCGCACCTTGCACCGCAGCGGGGGATGGGGGTAAAGGGGAGCAGGCAACGCCACCCTCCGGCGGGGGAGGGGAGCCGTCCGTCCATTCGCCCGCCTCTGACCACCTGAGGAGCCGTTTGCATGGCCATCAAGACCGAGAGCGTGAAGATCAAGGGCGCGGGAGGCACCTTCAGCGGGTTCTTCGCCGCCCCGCAAGGCGGAGGGCCCGTGCCGGGCGTCGTCGTGATCCAGGAGATCTTCGGCGTCAACTCCCACATGCGCGACATGTGTCAGCGCTTCGCCAATGCCGGCTATGCCGCGCTGTCCCCGGACCTGTTCCACAGCGTGGGGCCGGACATCCAGCTTGGCTATACGCCCGACGACATCGCCAAGGGGCGCGAGATCCGCGGCAAGCTGGACAACGACAAGGTGCTGGAAGACGTGCGCGCCACCTTCGACGCGCTGCGCGCCCGGCCGGAGACCAAGGGCAAGAAGGTGGGCGTCACCGGATACTGCTGGGGCGGCTTCGTGACCTACATGGCCGCCTGCCGCTTCAAGCCCGCCGCCACGTCCGCCTACTACGGCGGGGGCATCGTGAACGTCCTCAAGGAAGCCGACAAGATCTCCGCGCCGATCCAGTTCCACTTCGGCGAAAAGGATCCCGGCATCCCCATGGCCGAGGTGGATCAGATCAAGGCCAATATGAAGAGCCGCGCCAACGCGGAGGTGTTCGTGTACCCCAACGCGGACCACGGCTTCAACTGCAACGACCGCAAGAGCTATCAGGAAGCGGCCGCCAAGCTGGCCTGGCAGCGCACGATGCAGCTCTTCGGCAAGCACCTCAAGTAACCCGGCGCGCCGGCGCAGACCGGCCGGGCACCGCCGCGCTCCGCACGGTGCCCGGCCGCGCTCCCTGCCGCCCCATCCAGCCGACCCCAGGCGCCCATGGCCCGCTCCGCCCCCGCTCCTGCCGCCGCGCGCACCACGGTGATCCGCGGCGCGGCCTGGGTGGTGGCCTACGACGCGGCGCGCGGCGGCCACGCCTACCGGCGCGACGTGGACGTCGCCTTCAGCGGCGACCGCATCGTGCACGTGGGCCCGGGCTATGCCGGCCCTGCCGCGACGGAAGTGGACGGGCGCGGGCTGCTGGTGCTGCCGGGCCTGGTCAACGTGCACAGCCACCCCAGCAGCGAGCCGGGCAACAAGGGCCTGCTGGAGGAGCTGGGCAGCCCGCTGCTGGGGCAAAGCTCGCTCTACGAGTTCATGCCCGTTTTCCGCCTGCCGCCCGAGGCCGCGGCCGCCGCGACGCAGGTGGCCATGGCCGAGCTGCTGCAGAGCGGCGTGACCAGCATCGTGGACCTCTCCGTGGCGCGGCCGGGCTGGGCCGACCAGCTCGCCGCCACGGGCATCCGCGCCTGGCTGGGGCCCATGTTCCGCTCGGCGGGCTGGCACACGCCCGACGGGCGCACGGTCGTCTACGACTGGGACGAGGCCGCCGGCCGGCGCGGGCTGGCGCTGGCCCTGGAAACCATCGAGGGCGCGCGCAAGCACCCCAGCGGCCGCATCGACGGGATGCTCTGTCCCTCGCAGGTGGACACCTGCACGGCCGAGCTGCTCAGCGACGCCCTGGCCGCGGCCCGCGAGCGCGGCTGCCGCCTGCAGATCCACGCGGCGCAGAGCGTGGTCGAGTTCAACGAGATCACGCGCCGCCACGGCCGGACGCCCATCGAGTGGCTGGACGGCCTGGGCCTGCTGGGGCCGCAGACGATCGTCAGCCACGGCATCTTCCTCAGCGACCATCCCTGGCTGCACTGGCCGCACGCGGACGACTTCGCGCGCCTGCGCGCCTCCGGCGCGGCCGTGGCGCACTGCCCCACCGTCTTCGCCCGCCGCGGCATCGCCCTGCACTGGCTGGGGCGCTACGTGGAGGCGGGCATCCCGCTGGGCATCGGCACGGACACCTTTCCCCTCAACATGATCGACGAGCTGCGCATGGCCTGCTACGCCGCGCGCATCCTGCAGGGGGACTTCCGCGCGGCCAGCACCGCCCAGGCCTTCACGGCGGCCACGCTGGGCGGGGCGCGCCTGCTGGGGCGCGACGACCTGGGGCGGCTCGCCCCCGGCGCCAAGGCCGATCTCTCCCTGGTGGACCTCACGCACCCCGCCATGCGCCCCGTGCGCGATCCCCTGCGCAGCCTGATCTACACCGCCTCCGATCGCCCCATCCGCACCGTCTATGTGGACGGCGCGGTGGTGGTGCGGGACGGCCGCGCCGTGCACATCGACGTGGAGGCGGCCCTGGAGACCCTCGCCCGCGGCCAGGCGCAGGCCCTCGCCAACGCCCCCCGCAACGACTGGGCGCACCGCAGCGCCGAGCAGATGAGCCCGCTGGTGTTCGACGTGCAATAATCCGACTGCGCCAGCAAGCCGGGTGCAACGACCCGCCGGCGCGGGGCCTCCCCCCGACCCCCTCCGAAGGAGGGGGAACCAACGGCGCGGCGACGGCCAGCGCTGCCCCCTCCGTGGGAGAGGGCAACCACCTGTCGCGCGAGGTGTGACAGCCTTCTCCCCCTGGGAGAAGGAGGAGCCGGCGTCAGCCGGCGGGGGATGAGGCCGCCCGCCGCCGCTGCGGGGTGAGGCTGCGCTACTCGTCCGGCTCCAGCACGGCGCGCAGGGCGCGGCGGCCGCGGTGGATCAGCGTGCCGACCGTGCCGATGGGCACCGCCAGGATCTCCGCGATCTCCTGGTAGGACTTGTCCTCGAAGTAGTGCAGCACGAGCGCCGAGCGCACCTGCGGGCGCAGCCCGGCCAGCGCCTGCTGCAGCGCGGCGCGCTCCTGGGCCTGGGCCAGGGCGCGCTCCGGCGTGGCGCCGGAGGCGTCGGCGACGCGGGCCCAGTCCTCCGGCTCCAGGCCCGCCTCGGGGTGCCGCGCGCGGCGGCGCAGGTGATTGGCGGCCTCGTTGTGGGCGATGCGATAGAGCCAGGGCTGCAGCGGCCGCGCGGGGTCCACGCTGCGCAGGCTCTGGTAGGCCTTCAGGAACACGGACTGGGTGAGGTCCCGCGCGGACTCCGTATCGCGCAGCAGCAGCCGGTGCAGGTAGGCGAAGATGGGCTGCTGGTGGCGCTCCACCAGGCTGCGGAAGGATTCGCCGTGCCCGGCCAGCACCGCGGCGATCAGCTCGCCGTCGCTGGGCGGGGCCGCGCCGGTGCCGCGTTGCTCCGCGTCGGCGCTGCTCATGGGGCGCACCCGGGGCGGGCCATGGCGCGAGGCACAGGGGGCAGGGCAAGTGCAAAGTCGTCGCACGCCGCAACGGATCGGCCGGCGCGGGACCTCATCCCCCCAAACCCCCCTGCTCCGCTAGGCAGAGCAGGGGGGCTTCCTGGCTGCGCAGATCCGCTTGGAATGCGCCTTGCAGCCCCTC
>JBGOUY010000311.1:0-4795 GCA_041477795.1 bacterium | reverse complement strand
GGGCGGGCAGGCCGCTCGCATCCGGGCGCACAATCGGCGTATACTGATCGCCATGCCGCGCCCGTGCGCGGGCCCACCCAGCGGAGATCGCCATGGCCAGCGCCAAGTCCATCCGAGCCCGAGCGGAGCCCCCCGCGGCCCCCGCCGCGGTCACGCACCCCGCCTGGCAGGCCGTCCGCGCGCAGCTGGAGGAGGAGAAGCGCCGCGTCTTCGCGGCCCTCCGTGCCTACCCGCCTCCGATCACCGCCTGCGATGCGCAGTTCAATCACCTGCTCGAGCAGCGCGATGCCCTCACGCAGGCCCTGGCGCGCCTGGACGCGCTGCTGGCCGACGGGGCCTCCGGTGCAGCCGCAGCGGCGCCCACCGCCGCGCTCGAGGCCTTGCTAGTCGGCTGCCCCGGCATCGCTGCGGACACCGCGCGGCGGCTCCGCGCCATGGCGAACGCCTGAGCGCGCCCGCGCGGGGGCGCTAGGGCTCGCGCCGCAGTGCCTCGGCCAGCGCCGGCTCCAGTTCCGGCAGGCGCCAGCGGAAGCCGGCGGCCCGCAGCCGGGCCGGCACGACGCTCTGGCCCGACAGCAATGCCTCGCGGCCCAGCTCCCCCAGCCCCAGGCGGATCGCCCACGCCGGCACCCGCAGCAGGGCCGGCCGCCGCAGGACGTGCGCCAGCGCGCGCGTGAACTCCGCGTTGCTCGCCGCCATCGGCGCCACGGCGTTGACCGGGCCGGCCAGGGCGGAGTCTTCCAGACAGCGCTCGAAGATGCTCACCAGATCCTCCAGGGCGATCCAGCTCATGCGCTGGCGGCCGCTGCCCAGCGGCCCGCCCAGCCCGAGGCGGAACACGGGCGCCAGCCGCCGCAGCACGCCGCCCTCGCCCGCCAGCACCAGCCCCGTGCGCACGTGCACGGTGCGGATGCCGCCCCGCCGCGCGGGCTCCGCGGCGGCCTCCCAGGCCTCGCAGAGCTCGGCCAGGAAGCCGCTGCCCCGCGGCGCCGTCTCGTCCACCGACCTCTCGCCCGTGTCGCCGTAGTAGCCGATCGCCGAGGTGGTCACGAGCACGCTCGGCTTGCGCTGCAATGCGGCCAGGCTGCGCGCGAGCAGGGCGGTGCCGTCCACGCGGCTGTCCCACAGCTCGCGCTTGCGCCGGGCCGTCCAGCGCCCCGCGGCCAGGTTGGCGCCGGCCAGGTGCACCACGCCGTCCACGCCTTCCAGGGTCTCCTCGTCGATGATGCCCAGGCGCGGATCCCAGCTGATCTCCTCCAGCCCCACGGCCATGCGCCGCACCAGGCGGCGCACCGTGTGCCCGGCCGCCTCCAGGCGCGCGCACAGGCGCGAGCCGATCAGCCCCGACGAACCGCTCACCGCCACGGTCAGGGACGGCGTGGAAGGGGTGGGCGCTGGATTCATGGTCTCCGCCGGGGCTGGGCTATGCTGTCAACGACTGTGCGCTAAACGGCTGTGCCGTCAACGGCTGTGCGCTCAACGACTGTGCCGTCAACGATTGTGCCGTAAACGACGGTGCGGTGCGGGCGCTCCGGTTGCCCGCCGGCTGCGCTGCAAGGTATGCTCATGCTCCCGATCCGATCCCGCGCCGGGTTCCCCAGCATGACCACCCTGCCCGACTGGATGCAACCGTCCGGACCGATCCGCATCGGCATCAGCAGTTGCCTGCTGGGCGAGCCGGTGCGCTTCGATGGCCAGCACAAGCGCGACGCGTACATCACGGGCACGCTGGCCGCGCACTTCGAGTTCGTGCCGGTCTGCCCGGAGGTGGCCGTGGGGCTGGGCGTGCCGCGGCCGCCGCTCCGCCTGGTGGCCGCGGGCGATGCGCCCCCGCGCGCGCTGGGCGTGCGCGACCCCACGCTGGATCCCTCCGACGCGCTGCGCGCCTATGGCCGGCGCATGGCGGCGGAACTGGGCGACCTGAGCGGTTACCTGTTCAAGGGCGGCTCGCCGAGCTGTGGCATGGAGCGCGTGCCGCTGGTCCGCCCCGGCGGCGGGGCGCCCCGGCGCAGCGGCGTCGGGCTGTACGCCGAGGCGTTGCTGGCCGCGCTGCCGGAGCTCCCCGCGGAGGAGGAGGGGCGCCTGGGCGATCCGGGGCTGCGCGAGAACTTCGTCGAGCGCGTCTACGCCTATCGCCGCTGGCAGTCCCTGCGCGCGGCCGGGCTCAGCGCGGCGCGGCTGGTGGACTTCCATGCGCGGCACACGCTGGCGCTGCTGGCCCACGGCGCGGAGCCGGCCCGGCGCCTGGGGCAGCTCGCGGCCACCGCAGGCACCGTCGGCGCGCGGCCGCTCGCCGCGCTGGCGGACGAGTACGGGCACGCCTTCATGGCCCTGCTCCGGCGCAAGGCCACCCGCCGCAGCCAGGCTACCGTGCTGCGGCACCTGCAGGGCTGCCTCAAGCGCGTGCTGGATGCCGCGGAGCGGACGGAGCTGAGCGAGACGATTACGGCCTACCGCAATGGCGAGGTGCCGCTCAGCGTGCCGCTCACGCTCTTGCAGCACCACTTCCGGCGCCACCCGCACCTCACCGTGGCGGGTCAGACCTACCTGGAGCCGGAGCCGGGCGAGCTCATGCTGCGCAACGGCATCTGATCCGCTGGCCCACGGGGAGCGCCCCCTTCAGAATGCCGCCCCGCGCAGGAACGTCTCGGCCACGGTGAAATAGATCACCAGCCCGGACACGTCCACCAAAGTCGCCACGAATGGGGCCGAGGCGCTGGCGGGGTCGAAGCCCAGCCGCCGCAGCAGCAGGGGCAGCATGGCGCCCATGAACGTGCCCCAGCTGACCACGCTGACCAGGCTCACGCTCACCGTGGCCGCGATCAGCAGGTAGTTGGGGCCGTAGGTGTGGAAGAGCCCCTGCCAGAGCAGGATGCGCGCCAGGCCGATCACCGCCAGCACCGTGCCCAGCAGGAGGCCCGTGGGCAGCTCGCGCCAGAGCACCTGGAACCAGTCCCGCAGCCGCACCTCCTGCAGCGCCAGCGCGCGGATGATGAGGGTGGAGGACTGCGAGCCGGAGTTGCCGCCGCTGGAGATGATGAGGGGCACGAACAGTGCCAACACCACCGCCTTGGCGATCTCCGCCTGGTAGATGGCCATGGCGCTGGCGGTGAGCATCTCGCCGATGAACAGCGCGGCGAGCCAGCCCGCGCGCTTGCGCACCATGGCCAGCAAGCCGGTCTTGAGATAGGGCGCGTCCAGCACCTCCATCCCGCCCTGCTTCTGCATGGCCGCGGTGACGCGGTCTTGATCCACGTCGATCACGTCGTCGATGGTGACGATGCCCAGCATGCGGCGCTGGCTATCCAGCACGGGCACGGCCAGCAGGTCCTCCTCGGCGAACAGGTGCGACACCTCCACGTCCATGGTGGTGTCGGCCACGGAGAGGAATTCGGTGCGCATGAGGCGCGCCACGGTCAGCCCGCGATCGGCCACCAGCAGCTCGCGCAGGGAGGCCACGCCCAGCAGGTGCCCGTCCGGGTCCAGGACGTAGCCGTAGTACACGGTCTCCAGGCGCTGGCGCGACTGCTCGCGCACGTGCGACAGTGCCTCGGCCACGCTCCACTCGGGGCGCAGGCGGATGAAGCGCGGAGTCATCAGGCCGCCGGCCTGGTCGGGCTGGTAGAGCAGCAGGCGCGTCAGCTCGCGCCGGTAGAATTCGTCCAGCAGCGCCAGCAGCTCCGCGCGCATCTCCCGCGAGCCGCGCTGCAGGGCGTCGGCCGCCTCGTCCGGCGGCAGCAGGCGCAGCAGGGGCAGGGCCGCCTGCGCTTCCAGGTTGTCGAGCACCTCGGCGCGGTCGCTGGAGTCGAACTCGACGAACAGCGCTTCCAGCTCGGCGGGCGTGAGCCCGCGGACGCGGCGGGCGCGATCCGCGCGGGACAGGGTGTACCAGCTCTGGGCCATTTCGGCGCCCGCTTCGCGGATTTGGCTTTCCGACATGGGTGACCTGTGGGGAGAGGAGGTCTGAAGGGGGGAGGGCTGCAGGGCAGCGGGTCGCCTGACATCTTGGCCGCTCCCCCCCTCCGGCGCAAGCCGGACAGGGCACGGAGGGCCCTAGCGGATTTTCCTCGCACATCGCTGCGGAAGTAGTTATGATATAAGTCTCACCAGAACCAATTTCCGCGCCCATTACAATTCCGTAACGAGCGGTGCCCGAGGTTCTCAGGCACAGGGAGGGTTCTTGAGACCTAAGGGTAGATAATGACCGGCAAAGTAAAGTGGTTCAACGAAGCCAAAGGCTTCGGTTTCATCACCCCGGATGACGGCGGTAAAGATCTGTTCTGTCACCAATCCGAAATCAAGATGGAAGGATTCCGAACCCTGGCCGAGGGGCAGGCGGTGGAATTCTCCGTAGAACAGGGGCCGAAGGGTCCCGCAGCCAAGGGGGTGCGCCCGCTCTAAGCGCGACGCGCACACGCCTTGTCGAGCCCCGGCCGCCGCGCAAGTACGCGCGGCGGCCGGGGTTTTTTTGTGCCTGCGCGCCGCCCCTGGCCGCGGGCGCGCGGCAGCGCTGCATGACCGGCGTCATGTCAGGACGGCGCCGCTGCGCTAGAATAGTAAGTAAGTCCGATGGGGAGACGCGGCCTGCCAAGGCCTTTGCGCGGCGTGGGGAAGTGCACCTTTACGGGAGTGCGCCCCATGAGCGAACCCGAAGCGACTGCCCCGCCCGCCTGCAGCCGCTGCCACCGCGCGGAAATCGCCCTCGTCCAGTCGCCCTTCACCGCCGAAGCGCTCTGCCCCGACTGCCTGCGGCGGGAATCCGAGCTGCTGACCCGCCTGCGCAGCACTGGGAGCG
>JBGOUY010000260.1:0-6233 GCA_041477795.1 bacterium | reverse complement strand
GATGGCGTCGGACGTGGCTTCCGGGTCGGCGGCGATGAGGTGCCCGCGATAATGGTGCAGCGGGCGCGTGCCGTCGAAGGAATGGTATGCATTGGGATAGACGACGAGCTGCACGCGGCCCTGTCCCGCGGGGCGGCCGCGCGCCAGGGAACGGCAGCGGCTGGCGGGCGTCCAGTCGTCCTTGTCGCCGATCAGGATCAGCAGCGGCGCGCCATAGCGGGGAATGGGGCGGCAGTGCGGGTAGAATGCCACGGCCGCCTTGAAGCGCGCCTCGGCCGGCCCGTGCGGCGGCTCGCGCTTGCCCGTCGCCAGCACGCGCAAGGTCACGCCCGCGCCCATGGACCAGCCGATCGCGCCGATGCGCCCCGGATCCACGAAGGGCTGCCGGCGCAGGTAGCCCAGGGCCGAGCGCGCATCCTGCACACGCTCCTCGTAGCTGCCCGGGCTGTCCGGGCCGCTCCAGCACACGTTGCGCACCTCGCGCGGTCCGAAGCTGTCCACGATCAGCGTCACGTAGCCCCATTCGCTCAGGCGCGCCGCCCAGTCCCGCTGCACCGAGGTGATGCCGGAGCACCCGTGCAACAGCACCAGCGCGGGGAAGGGCCCCCTGCCCACCGGCCGCCGCAACTCCGCGTACATGGGCTTGCCGTGGCGTGCGGCGGCCTCCTGGGCCATGCCCAGCCCCACCAGCCCGGCGAGCGTGAGGACGCCCGCGATGACCGGCCAGTGCATTCGCAGCAGGCGCATGGGGTGGCGTTCCTCTATCGTCTCAGCCCAGGGACTGCAGGCCGGCGGTGAGCGCCTCGGCGGCGGCCTCCGCGCGCGTCTCCGCGCCGAAGGACAGCCGCAGCGCGGCGACGCGCCGCTCCAGGTGGTCGGGCGAGAGCACCAGCCGCTCTCCGGCCGGCACCTGCGGCGGCAGGTAAGGCAGCGGGCCGTGGGGATTGTGCCGCCCCACCTGTGTGAAGGTGCCCGCGCGCAAGGCGCGGTTCGGGTGCGCCCACGTGCCCGGGTACACGCGCACATGGAAGCTGTCCATCAGGTGCGTCTGCACCTCACTGTCGCTCAGGCCGCAGCGGGCGCACACGCTGCGGATGTCCAGCGCCAGGTAGAACGGATTTTGCGGCTCGCCGAAGATCGCCAGGCCCTTGACCGCCTTGGGATCGAATCGCTCCTGGAACCGCCGCCGCCGCCTGCGCACCTGTGCGGCGATCTCTCCCGGCACGTCGCCATGCTTCTTCAGCAGGTACCCGGCGAAGGCCAGCTTGCCGTTGCTGGGGGAGAGCGACTCGGACATCTTGATGAAGCGCAGGGCGTAGGTGAGCTCCTCATCTGCGCTCAGCGCGAAGCCGATGCGCAGCCCGGGCAGGCCGTACTTCTTGGAGAAGCTGTCCACGAACACGGTGCGCGCGGGATCGAATGCGGCCAGGGCGCGTCCGACCTCCGCGCTTTCCGGGTAGGTTCCGTAGACCGCGTCCACGACGATGGCGCAGTCGTAGTTCTCGGCCACGCGGCTGATGCGAGCCGCCTGCTCGGCCGTGAGAGCGTATCCCATCGGGTTGTGCGGCACGTTCACCAGGATCAGGCCCACCGCCGGGTTGCAGTATTGCTCCACCCCCCTCGTGAACTCCTCGGCTGAATAGGCCAGGAAGGCCATCAGGCCCGCGTTGGCGGCGACGATCGCCGAGTAGTACGGGTAGGACGGCGTGGCCAGCAGCACGTACTGCTTGCGGCTCTGCGCGCTGCCCAGCGGCGAGGTGAAGGCGCGGATGGCCACCTCAACGGCGTTCTGGCCGCCGTCCATGGACACCACGCGCCCCTCATTGAAGCGCTCGCTGCCCAGCCACGCATTGAGGTGCGCCGCGATGAGCTGGTTGGTCTCGCGCTCGCCCATGGTGCCCGTGTAGCGCATGGCCAGGGGCGCCAGCGATTCGGACTGCATGAAGCGCGCGTAGAGCGTGTAGACATCTTCCGGGAGCTCGATGTTGGCCACTTCCCCGATGCCCAGGTTGAAGACGTGCTCGGCCAGGTCGATCTTCTGGTAGCCCCCGTACCAGCGCTGCAGCGAGAGCGCCTCCATGTAGTCACGCACGACGGGGTTGATCAGACGAGTGGCCGCGGGCCCCGTGCCGGGCGGCGCGGACGGTTTGGCCTTATCGGACATGACGCGTCTTTTTCTCCTCTCGCAGGTAATCGGCCAGGAACTGGCGCTTGAACGCCCCGTAGCGCCCCGCCGCCAACGCGCCGCGGATGTCCTCCATCAGCTTCAGGTAGAAGTGCACGTTGTGCAGCGTGGCCAGCATCTGGCCCAGGATCTCGTCGGCCTGAAACAGGTGGTGCAGATAGGAGCGCGTGTAGTGCGCACAGGTGTAGCAGGCGCAGTTGGTGTCCACCGGGAACTTGTCGCGCCGGTAGTTGCGCCGCGTGATGCGCATCCGCCCGACTTGCGTGAACAGGATGCCGGAGCGGGCGTACTTGGTGGGGATGACGCAGTCGCTCATGTCCACGCCCGCTTCCACGTAGGCCAGGATGTCCTCGGGCAGCCCCACTCCCATCAGATAGCGCGGACGATCGGCCGGCAGGTGCGGCACGGTGTAGCCGAGCACCTCGGACATCACGTCCAGCCCCTCGCCCACGCTGAGGCCGCCGATGGCGATGCCCGGCAGGTCCAGCGCCGCGATCTCCTCTGCGCAGGCCTTGCGCAGGTCCGGGTACGTGCTGCCCTGCACGATGCCGAAGAGCGCCTGTCCCTCCCGCCGATGCGCTTCCTTGCAGCGGCGTGCCCAGCGCACGGTGCGCTCCATGGCCTCCTTGGCGTAACCGTGGGGCGCGGGATAGGCCACGCACTCGTCGAATGCCATGGCGACGTCAGCGCCGAGGGCCTCCTGGATGGCGATGGAACTCTCCGGCGTCAGCGTCACGGGCTGCCCGTTCTTCTCGTACTGGAAGCGCACGCCCTCCTCGCTGATGTCCCGGTTGGGCAGCGAGAACACCTGGTAGCCGCCGCTGTCCGTGATGATCAGGTGCGGCCAGTTCATGAATGTGTGCAGTCCGCCCTGGGCCGCGATCACGTCCTCGCCCGGCTGGAGGTGCAGGTGATAGGCATTGACCAGCAGGATGCGCGCGCCGGCATCGGCGGTCTGCTCGGGCAGCAGTGCCTTGATGCTGGCCTGCGTGGCTACGGGCATGAAGACGGGGGTCGGCACGGAGCCGCGGGGCGTGTCGATCACGCCCAGCCGCGCGGCACTCTCCGGATCGGTCTGAAGCACGCGGAATTGCAGGGGCATCGGCGCGGCGGGTGCAGGGAAAGGGCGGTCCGGCGTCATTCGCGCGAGGGGCCGCGCGGCGGGGCCTGCGGCGGTTCGGGCATCGGATCGGCGCCCGCCTCGGTGTCCGCGTTGGACGGCTTCGCGGTGGCCAGCTGCGGGAAGTGCGCCGCCGGATTGTGGAAGAAGCGTGTGACGAGCAGCCCGAAGGCGTCAACGTCCGCCACGGGCAGCGCACTCACGCTGTCGTCGCTCACTGCATAGGGTTCCAGGGGCCGTCCTGCGGCGACGTTAAGCCGTTGCAGAACCTCCTCGTAGCGCTGGCGCTGGCCCGCCAGGAGCTGCTCCAGGACGCTCAGCCGCTCCAGGTTGATGCGCGCGATGGTGTGCTCCGCGCGCAAGTCCAGCTCCACGACGGCCTCCTCCACCTGCGTGCCGCAGACGTTGTGGACGCGCCCACCGGCCATGTCCAGCTCGGTGTATTCGAACGTGCGGCAGGTGGGGCAGAACAGCCAGATCAGCCGCCCCGGCACGGGCGTCTGCGGCCCGGCGGCCAGCGCCGCGGGTTCGCTCGTACCCGCGGCATGCGCTGCCGCCGCAGCACCGGCGCGAGGCGAACGCCCGCGCGCTGAGCCGCGCCGGCGCTCGTCCAGCGAGATCACCTTCTTGTCCTTGTCCATGGCGGATGCGCGGCGCGCGGCCGGGGGTGGAAATGCCGAAGCGCCCGGAGCCGCTCCAGGCGCGCGGTGGCGGCTGACGATCAGCCCCGCCCGCCCCAGGGCCCGGCAGGGCAAACGGGGATTTGCTTTTCGCGACGCCTTCCGATAGCGTGTTTTTGCATTACGATTCAGGGCCTTGCCGCCAGCAAGGCGCGACGGAGGGAACCGTTGCGTCCGGCAGACCTGCCATTCGCTGGGATCCGCGAATGGGCCATCCGTCGAGGGACCGCGAGTCGATGGCGAATCTCGTCAGGCTCTATGGAGATCAGGTAGAACTTCCCTTCCAGGCCCGTCAGTATTCGCTTACTCCTCCGGTCGCGAAATTACAAGCCGGGTTGGAGGCGTTCGAGGCGCTGAAGCGGGACGCAACGCTGCACGGGCTGCCGCTTGCCGAACGGCAGCAGGTGACGCGGTACCTGTATCAGCTCGGCAATTTATTGTTCCGCACGCTCTTCCCCGCCGGACAGTTCGCTCATCTCGCACCGCAGGCGCCGCTGCTGCTGGAGTTGCAGCAGGACTGGAGCGCGTACCCCTGGGAATTGCTCAACGACGGCAACCAGTGGCTGGCTCTGGCGCGCGGCGTGCTGCGTTTTGCGTACCCGCCCGGCTCCAGCGCGGGCGCTGCGCTGGCCGGGCCGCTGCGCGTGCTGGGCGTGTCGGCAGCGCCGCTGCCGCTCAGCGCGGATTCGCGCGTGGGCCGCGACACGGCTGCGCTGGGGACGCGCTTCATCACGGCGCTGCCGCACCTCGCCGATGCGCCGCCGGGAGAGAGCGTCCCCATCGACTACCGCCTGCTGGAGCACGCCGCGCTGCCCTCCCTGGAGCAGGCGTTAGGCCGCCATCCGCAGGTGCTGATTTTCTCCGGCTTCGCGAGCGAGGAGGGCTGGTACCTGGAATCGGACCGGCTGACGGGCCAGTGCGTGCCGTGGGACTGGCTGCTGCAGCGCTTGCGCGTGGCCGTGCAGCACGGGCTGCGGCTGTTGGTGCTGGCAGACTCGCTGGGTCTGGCGCAGCCGCTGACGGCCGTGCAGCGCACGCGCGAGCTGCTCCGCGCCGGCGTGCCGGCGGCGATCCGCATCGAGGGCCACGTGGGGCGCGACCGGCAGATGGCCTATCTGCGCGCGCTGCTGCGCGAGCTGGCGGCAGGCGTGGCCATCGAGGCCGCGCATTTGTCCGCCGTGCGTAGCCTGTACCGGAGCTACGAGGAGGCGTGGGACTGGTGCTTCCTGCGCCTCTACCCGCAGGGCGTGCTGGGCGGCGGCGAGTTTCCTGTGCCGAAGGCGCCGCCGGCCGCCGCTGGTGACACATCCGGCCCCCTGCTGGACGCGGACGAGGCCGCGCTGCGGCCGTTCGCTTCCCCCCCCGCCCCGCCGGTCTTCCGCAATCGCCGCCGCCACTTCAACCGGGCGGGGACGCAGCGGCGCCTGCTGGAGGCGATCTTCCCGGAGAAGGAGCCGACCTCGGCCCTGGTCTTCCTGAGCGGCCCAAGGGGCAGCGGCAAGACGCACGTGGCGCTGGAGCTGGCGCGGCGCCTGCGCCGGCGCTTCGGCCAGGTGCTGTACCTGCCCGAGCGCGCGCTGGTGCCCGAGCCCGAGACGACCATCCCCGCGCGCGGGCGGCCCGCGCCGACGGACGCCCCGGAGCCGGGACAGGCCCTGCTGGCCGCCTTGGCGCGTCACCTCGGCAGCAACGGCGCACCGGGCGGCAGCATGGCGGAATGGAAGGGAATCCTGCAGCGGCGCTGCGGGGACGGCACGGCGCGGCTGCTGATCCTGGACCGCTGGGAGCGCCATCCGGGCTTCGATGCCCTCTGCGCGGCCCTGGCGGCTTTGCCGCACGCCTGCCGCGTGCTGGTGCTCACTCGCAGCAAGCCGCCGCTTGTGCCCGGCGCACAGGTGGAGCTGGAGCCACTGGGGCCCGAGGAGTTGGCGCAGGCAATGGGTGGCGGTCTCGCCCGGCGGCTGCAGGAGGAGGCGGCGCCCGCAGCCCTGGAGGCGCTCTGCCGCGCGGACCTGCTGCTGGCGCGCCTGCTGCGGCGGGTTCCGCACTGGCCCGATGCTGCGCGCCTCGCCGCGGTCTTGGAGCCGCCGCCCACGGCGGATGGCGAACCCGGGGCCGAGGCCGATGCCGGTCAGGCGAGCCGGCCCGAGCCGTCGCAGCGCCTGCTGGAGCTGCTGATCGCAGAGACGCTGCCCGCGCTCACCCCGGACGCCGTGGCCGCGCTGCCGGTGCTGGCGCTGCTGCCCTG
>JBGOUY010000116.1:0-12432 GCA_041477795.1 bacterium | reverse complement strand
GCGGCCCCTGCACCCGCTACAAATGGGGTCAAGGGGGCTTGCTCCCTTGCGGAGGAGCGCGAGGGGGCAGCGCCCCCTCGCACCCGAAAACCAAGGCGGGTCGCAGTACTGGCCGCCGCTGGGCGCCCGCCGGCCAACCGCACCGGGTCGCATGATGCGCTGGAATCCCACCGCCAACCGCAACACGCTCTGGAGCTCCGTATTCGTGGAGGAGCTGCAGCGCGGCGGGCTGCGCTGCGCGGTGGTGGCGCCCGGCTCGCGCTCCACCCCGCTCACGCTGGCGCTGGCGGCCCAGCCGGGCATCGAGACGTACCTCCTGTTGGACGAGCGCAGCGCGGCCTTCTTCGCCCTCGGCCTGGCCAAGGCCACCGGCCGCCCCGTGGCGCTCGTGTGCACGTCCGGCACGGCCGCGGTGAACTTCCACCCCGCCGTGGTGGAGGCCGACCTGAGCGAAGTGCCGCTGCTGGTGCTGACGGCGGATCGCCCGCCCGTCCTGCGCGATACGGGCGCGGGGCAGACCATCGATCAGCTCAAGCTCTATGGCGGCGCCGTGCGCTGGTTCCACGAGCTGGGCGAGCCGGTGATCCGCGATGCGGACCTGCGCCGGCTGCGGGGCGTGGCGGCGCGGGCGCTGTTCGAGGCGTGCCGGGCGCCGGCCGGCCCGGTGCACCTGAACTTCCCGTTCCGCAAGCCCCTGGAGGCGCAGGCGGTGCCGGAGGACGTGCCGGCCGCCCTGGCCGCCGCCGCGCCGCTGGCCCTGGCCGGGCGGCCCGCGGGCGCCTACAGCCGGGGCGAGCCCGCCCTTGCCGCCGCCGCGCCGGAGACGCTGGCCCGCCGCACGGGCTACCCGATCCTGGCCGAGCCGCCCGCGGGCGTCGTGTGCGGCAGCCACGACACCTCCCGCGTCATCGCCCACGCGGAGGCGCTCCTGCGCGCCCCCGCCTTCCGCGGCAAGCTGGCGCCGCAATGGGTGCTACGCTTTGGCGGCATGCCCACGAACAGGCACGTGGAGGTGCTGCTGGACGAGCACCCCGCCTGCCCGCTGGTGCTGGTGAACGAGGGCGGCGCCTGGCTGGAGCCGACCCATCACCCCACCGAGCTGATCTGCGCGGAGCCGGCCCGCTTCTGCAGCGACCTGGCCGAGGCGCTGGGCGACTATCGCCCCGCCAGCGCCTGGCTGAGCGCCTTCTGGGAGGCCGAGCGCCTGGCGGCGCAGGCCGTGGCGGAGGTCTTCGCCACGCCGCCCCCGCTCGGGCTGGGCGAGGAGTGGTTCGAGGGCCGCGTCTTCCGCGAGCTGGCCGCGCTGTTGCCCGAGGGGGCGGTGCAGGTCACGGCGAGCAGCATGCCCGTGCGCGATCTGGCCGCCTTCACGCCAGTCACCGCCAAGTGCGTGCAGCACCTGGTGAACCGCGGCGCCAATGGCATCGACGGCACGCTTTCCACCGCCCTGGGCGCGGCGGCGGCCGTGAAGCGGGGCGACCTGCCGGGGCCGGCCCTGCTCGTGACGGGGGACGTGGCCTTCCACCACGACGCGAACGGCCTGCAGGCCGCGCGGCAGCACGCGCTGCCGCTCACCGTGGTGCTGATCAACAACGACGGCGGCGGCATCTTCGAGCTGCTGCCCATCGCCGAGTACGGCGAGGCCTACGAGACCTACTTCGGCACGCCGCACGGGATCGACTTCGCCGCGCTCTGCGCCGCCTATGGCGTTCCGCACAGCCTGCCGGCGGACTGGGCGGCCTTCCGCAGACAGGTCGCCGAGGCCCTGCGCGGCGGCGGCCCGCGCGTGATCGAGGTGCGCACCGAGCGCCGCCACAACCGCGTGCAGCACGAGCGCGTCTGGCAGGCCGTGGCGCGGCGGCTGGAGACGGCCTTCCCGCCCCAGCGCCGCATCGGCTCCTGAGCGCGGCGACGACGTGACCGATCCAACGACGAACCTCCTGCGAGAGCCCGGCCCATGGTGGACGTGAAGCTGGCGTACGATGCGGACGCGAACCTGCACGACGGGCGGCCGGTGCTGATGCTGCTGCACGGCTTCACGCAGGACCGGCGTGCCTGGAACGGCGTGCGCGACGGCCTGCGCCGCATCGGGCCCACCGTCGCGCTGGACCTGATCGGCCACGGCGCCTCGCCCAAGCCGGACGACCTGGCGCCCTACCGCGTGCAAGCGTGCCTGGAGCAGCTCGAGGGCGTGCTGGAGGCGCTGCGCCTGCCGCGCGCCTGGTGGCTGGGGTATTCGATGGGCGCGCGCATGGCCCTGCAGATGGCCGTGCACAAGCCGGAGCGGGTGGCGGGGCTGGTGCTGGCCTCGGCCACGGCGGGCTTCCCGGAGGTCGCCTTGCGGGCCGAGCGCATCCGGGCGGACGAGGTGCTGGCCGAGCGCATCGGCGGCTGGGGCATGGAGGCGTTCGTGGACTTCTGGCTGGAGCTGCCGCTCTTCGCGGGCTTGCAGCGCCTGCCCCGCCCGCAGCGGCAGGCCCTGCGCCGCCAGCGCCTGGAAAACTCGCCCGTGGGCCTGGCCAACGCACTGCGCGGGATGGGCAGCGGGGCCATGCCGCCCGTGTGGGAGCGCTTGCAGGACGTGCAGGTGCCGGCCCTGGTGCTGGCCGGCGAGCTGGACGAGAAGTTCGCCGCGCTGGCCAAGAGCCTGGTGGCCGGCCTGCCCGAGGGCAACCTGGCCATCGTGCCCGATGCGGGCCACTCCCTGATCCTCGAGGCGCCCCAGCGCTATCTCAACGCCGTGCTGGGCTTCTTCCAGCGCGTGGAAGCGGCCTGAGCCGCGCGCGATTGGCGCCGGAACCCGTCCCGCGCGCCGCCCGGGCGCTCGAATGGCCACGGCGCCGATGGGGGGCAGGTTGCCGGCGGCTCGGCTATACTGGCGCCAGCGGGCGCTGCCGCCCGGCCTGTGCCATCCACTGGGGAGCCGATCCGGTGCACCCTCCCGCCCCACCTCCCGGGATCGCAGCGCGACGCCTGTGCGGCGCCCGGCGCCTGACGCTGCTGCTGGCGCTGCTCCTGCTGCCGCTGCTGGGGGCGTGCTCGGAGGTCGCCTACTATTGGCAGGCGGGGCTGGGGCAGTGGGAGATCCTGGCCAAGCGCCGGCCCATCGCCGAGGTGCTGGCCGACGCCGGCGTGGACGCGGAGGTCAAGCGCAAGCTGCGCCTGATCGAGTCCGTGCAGGACTTCGCCACGGAGCGCCTGGCGTTGCCCAGCGCGGGACATTACACGACCTATGCGGACCTGGGCCGGCCCACCGTGACCTGGCTGGTGGTCGCCGCCCCGGCGCTGTCCCTGGAGGAGCACCCGTTCTGCTACCTGCTCGTGGGCTGCCTGGGCTACCGCGGCTACTTCGCCAGGGCCGATGCGGACGCGCTGGCGGAGCGGCTGCGCGGCGAGGGGCTGGACGCGAGCGTGCGCCCGGTGCGCGCCTATTCCACGCTGGGCTGGTTCAACGATCCGGTGCTGAACACGTTCCTGGCCGGGGACGACACGCAGTTGATGGGCACGATCATCCACGAGCAGACGCACCGGCGCTACTTCCTCAAGGGCGACACGGACTTCAACGAGTCCTTCGCCGAGTTCGTGGAGGGCGAGGGCGTGCGGCGCTATCTCTCCCAGCCGGGCCAGGACCCCGCCCGCATGGCCCACTTCGAGGCCCTGCGCGCGGAGGAGCGGCGCTTCCTGGCCATCGTGCTGCGGGGGCGGTCGCGCCTGGCCGCGCTCTATGGCTCTGCCCTGCCGGATGCGGAAAAGCGGGCCCACAAGCCCGCGCTGTTCGAGGCGCTGCGGCAGGACTATCAAAAGGAACGGGCGTCGTTTACACTCTTGAACTATGACGGCTGGTTCGCGCAGCCCCTCAACAACGCGCATCTGGTGGGCATCACGCAATATGCCCGGCGCATCGGCGCCTTCCGGGCCCTGTTCAGCGAAAACGGCCAGGACTTCGCCCGCTTCTATGCTGCGGTGGAGGCATTGGGCGAGCTGCCCGCCGACCGGCGCGAGGCCCGCCTGAACGAACTGGAGCAGAAGGTTGTTGCCCGATCCCACATCCCCTGAGCCCCCTGCGCACCCTGCAGCCGGAGCCGCCCGCAAGCCCGACTGGCTGAAGGTGAAGGTGCCGCAGGGCGAGCGCTTCAACTGGATCCGCGCCCAGGCGCGCACGCTGCGCCTGCACACCGTGTGCGAGGAGGCGCGCTGCCCCAACATCGGCGAGTGCTGGCAGTCTGGCACGGCCACCTTCATGCTGATGGGCGATACCTGCACGCGCGGCTGCCGCTTCTGCTCGGTCAAGACCGCGCGCCACCCGGAGCCGCTCGATGCGCAGGAGCCCGTCCACATCGCCGAGACCGTCCGCGCGATGGGGCTGGACTACGTGGTGCTGACCTCGGTGAACCGGGACGACCTGCCCGACCAGGGCGCGGGGCACTTCGCCGAGACCATCCGCCG
The DNA here is from genome assembly GCA_041477795.1 of bacterium. Lineage (GTDB taxonomy): Bacteria > SAR324 > SAR324 > SAR324 > JACQKK01 > DATFMP01. The sequence continues at coordinate 7,986 of JBGOUY010000116.1, read as the reverse complement.
CACCCAGCTCGCCAGCCCGGGGCTGCTGATCGAGGTGCTGATCCCGGACTTCCAGGGGCGCACGGAGCTGATCGACCGGATCATCGAAGCCCGGCCCGCCGTGATCGCGCACAACGTGGAGACGGTGGAGCGCCTGCAGCCGGTCGTGCGCGATCCGCGCGCGAACTTCATGCAGTCGCTGTCGGTGCTGGATCACGTCAAGCGCCATGCGCCGGAGATCAAGACCAAGTCCTCGCTGATGCTGGGCGTGGGCGAGAGCGAGGCGGAGGTGCTGGAGGCGATGCGCGCCCTGCGGGCCATCGCCGTGGACTTCCTCACGCTCGGGCAGTACCTGCAGCCGGAGCGGCGCAAGCTCAAGGTGGAGTCCTTCGTGCGGCCGGAGGTCTTCGCGCGGCTGGAACGCGCCGGGCTGGCGCTGGGCTTCGGCTACGTGGCGGCCGGGCCGCTGGTGCGCTCGTCCTATCGCGCCGCCGAGTTCTACATCGCCCGGCAGCTGCGCGGGGAGCGGGGTCAGCGCGGTGCACCGGCGGCCTCCTGACCCCATGGCGCCGGAGCCGTGCGGCACGAGGCGCAGCCCGGCCCACTGGGGGAGCCGCGGGTGAATCCGATGGTGTGGGTGGCGGCGCTGCTGTTGCTGGTCGTGCCGTGGCTGGAACTGTGGCTGATGTTTCGGCTGGACCAGGCCCTGCCGGTTGTGGTATTGCAGGCGCTAGGGACGGCTGCGGTGGGCTGGTGGTTCGCCCGGCGGGAGGGCCTCTCGCTGTGGACCGAGCTGGAGTCGGACATCCAGAACCATCGCGTGCCCACGGAGGAGGCGCTCGACGCGATGCTCACCGTGCTGGGCGGCTGGGCGCTGATCGTGCCGGGCTGGATCGCCGACGTGATCGGGGCCACGCTGCTGGTGCCGGCGGTGCGGCGGCTGCTGATCCCATGGGTGCGGGCGATGATTCGCGACCACCTGATCTGATATAATCGGCAGGAAGGCGGGCCCGCGGGCAGGAGGCCGCCGCGGGCCGCAGGCAGTTCCGGGCCGGGCCGGCCCTGGTTTCAATGGATGGAAACCTTCCCAACTGCAGGGAGCCAAGCGGATGAACGAGCAGGATGCACGCAAGGTGGTGGAAGCCGTGCTGTTTTCCGCGAACGGGGTGCTGAGCGCGCGGGAGCTGGCCACCGTCATCGGCAATTCGAGCGTGGCGCACATCGGCGAGCTGGTGGCAGCGCTCAATGCCGAGTACGAGACGAGCAGCCGCACCTTCCGCATCGTGGCGCTCGGGGAAGGGTTCCAGATGCGCACCCTGCCCATGTACAAGACCTGGATCGCCAAGGTAGAGCCGCTCAAGCCGGTGCGCCTGTCGCCCCCCGCGCTGGAGACGCTGGCCATCGTGGCCTACCGCCAGCCGGTCACGCGCGCGGAGGTCGAGACCCTGCGCGGCGTGGACTGCTCCGGGGCCCTGCGCCGGCTGCTGGAGCTGCGGCTGGTCAAGATCCTGGGCAAGGACAAGGGCCCGGGGCGGCCCATCCTCTACGGCACGGGCCGCGAGTTCCTCAGCCTGTTCAACCTGCCCGACCTGCGCGACCTGCCCACGCTGGAGGACTTCGACCTGAAGCCCCAGGAGCGTCCCCCGGCCGCTGCCTCCGGCGGCGAGGCGGGGTAGGCGTCAGGCACGTCTTGAAATGCGGGCAGAGTGCCCAAGTGGCTGCGCGCTGATCGACCGCAAAGCAGGGGCATAGCATGCTATGCCCCTACACTCCCCCACATGCCCGAATCTCATGGAGTGGCGCACGAGTAGGCGTCTTTCCGATTCATTAGGAGATGGCGACCGGCGCGACCGGTGGGGACCGGCTCCCGCGCAGCGCTCGCAAAGGACGGCCGGCGTTCTGCCGCGTCCCTGACCCGATCCCGGCCGGCGGCCGGGCGCATCAGCGCTGGGACACCAGCACCGGCACCGGGCTTTGCGCGGTGATGGTGAACACCTTGCGCACCTTGTGGTTCACCTGCAGGTAGTAGTTGCCCTCGGGCAGCAGAAGCTGCTTGCGGCGGTCGCTGTCCGTGGCGTAGCTGAGCCACTGCCCGCGCTCGCGCCGCAGCTCGAAGGGCACGCGGCCGGGCGGGCCGAAGGTGTCCACGTCCGAGAGGTCCAGCTCCAGCAGCCCCACCTGCTGCGGCGGGGCCTTGGCCATGTCCAGCGCGAAGGGCTGCTTGTCGTCGCTGGCGCGCCGCGCGGCCTCGCTGGTCGCGTCGATCAGGTAGTACACGCGGTTCAGGAAGGTGCGGTCGTCCAGGCCCTTGAACTGGCGGAAGTCCACGCGCACCTTGCGGGAGGCGAGGGTCTTCAGCACCTCGCGCGGGAGATCCAGCGCAAGCAGCTCGGACGGCATGGACTGCACGCGCACCTTGCCGGCGCAGTCCACGATCTCCAGGATCAGTTCGCGCTTGGCGCGCTTGCGGGCGGGGTCGAACACGCGCTCCTGCCAGTAGCTCAGCCTGGCCTCCACAGCCCCGGGCAGGTCGTAGGTGTAGACGTTGCTCAGGAAGAGCGCCTGCAGACCGACCTTGCTCATCAGGTAGATCAGCTTCAGGTCCTGCTGGACGATCCCCGTCACCACCAGCGCGTGGTAGGCGGCCATGTCGTAGGGGGCGAGGAGCAGGATCTGGTGGGCCAGCGCCTCGAGCTCCTGCGCGCTGCTGCAGTAGTCGCCGGCGGCCAGCAGGTCGTTCAGGCGCAGCTCCTTCGTGCGCAGGTCCCCGGCGGCATCGTCGCCGCTGACGGCCTTGTACGCGAGCTTGTCCGCCTCGCCTTCCTGCGCCTTGGCCAGGGCCCCGGCGTCCACGCTGCTGTCCTTGCTCCCGTCGGCGTTGGAGTCCTGCTGGGCCGTCTCGTCCTTGGGCTTGCCTTGCCCCTCCTGCTCGGCCAGCAGCACCTTGAGCGGATAGGCCATCAGGCTGATGTCCTTGCCGATCGAGCCCGTGGCCAGCACGCGCCCGTCCCGGCTCACGGCCAGGGCCGTGATCTGGTTGCGCTCGCCGCTGACGGTGCGGATGAACTTGCCCGTCTGCACGTCCCACAGCTTGACGGTCTTGTCGCGGGAGACCGAGATCAGCGCCCGGCCATCCACGGAGAAGCGGATGTGGCTGACGATGAATTCATGCCCGCTGAAAGTGTAGATCGCCTGGCCAGTGGAGACGTCCCACAGCTTCGCCGTGCTGTCCTTGGAGGAGGACGCCAGCGATTGCCCGTCGGGGTGGAAGCGCAGGTCGGTGATGCCGCCCGTGTGCCCGCTGAGCGTCTTGCTCAGGGCGCCGTCCGGGTAGCTCCACAGCTTGATCTCGCCATCGTCGCTGCCGGTGGCGAAGACCTTGCCGCTGGGCGCGAAGGCCACCGCGGTGACCTGGTCCTTGTGGGCCGTGGCGCGCTTGAGCGGCCGCCCCTGCGCCAGCTCCCAGAGAATCCACTCCTTGTCCGAGCCCCCGGAGACCAGCACCGGCTCCTTGGGATGGAAGGCCAGCGCGTTGACCTTGCCCGCGTGCCCCTGCAGGCGCTTGTCGATCTTGCCGCTGGCCGTGTTCCACAGCAGCACCTGGCCATCCGCGCCGCCCGTGGCGAACTCGCGATTGCTCGGCGAGAAGCGGATCGCCTGCACGATGTGGTTGTCCGTCTTGTACGTGCGCAGGGCCTTGAGCGTCTGCAGGCTCCAGATCTTGATCGTCTTGTCGATGGACGCGGAGATGAGGAACTTGCTGTCGTTGGTGAAGTCGAGATCCGCCAGCGACTGGTCGTGGCCGGGCAGGGAGGCCAGGAAGGCGGACTTGTCCAGCTTCCAGGTGCGCACCTTGTCCTTCGAGTAGGCGGCCACCAGGCGCCGGCCGTTGCTGCTCAGCGCGATGGAGGCCACCGGGCCATCCACCAGCGTCAGCTCCTGGATCACCTTGCCCGACTCCAGGTCCCAGATCTTGACGGTCTCGTCGAGGGAGGAGGAGATCAGCCACTTGTCGTTGGGGTGCAGCGCGATGGCGGTGACGGCGCGCTTGTGATCGAAGAGCGTGCGCTGCTCGGGCTTCTCCTTGTTCTTCCAGCGCCAGATCTTGAGGGTGCCGTCCGCGGAGGCGGAGGCGAGCTGCTCGGGATCGGGGAGGAAGCGCAGCGCGTTCACGGTGCCCAGGTGTCCCGTGAAGGCGTTGACGACCTTGCCCGTCTGCCACTCGAAGACCTTGATGTTGCGGTCGCGCCCGCCCGTCACCAGGTGCTTGCCGTCCGGGTGCAGGGCCAAGGCCGTCACGGGTCCGTTGTGCGCGGTCAGCGTCGTGATGGCCTTGCCGTCCGGCACGTTCCACACGGTCACCTTGCCGTCCGCCGCGCCGGAGAACAGGCGCTTGCCCTCCGCATCGCTGATGAGCGCGGTGATGGGCGACTTGCTGGCGCTTTCCAGCGTGAGGGAGGACGTGCCCTTGCCGATGTCCCAGGCGCGCACGGTGCCGTCCTTGCCGCCCGTGAAGATCACCTCCGCCTGGGGATGGAAGAGGGCGACGGTGGCCTCGTGCTCGCCCGTGCGCAGGTCCTTCAGCGCGCGGCCCGTCTCCGCGTCCCACAGGCGGAGGGAGTGGTTGGCGCCCAGCGTGACGATGAACTTCTGGTCCGGCGAGAAGAACGCGGCGAACACCTCGCCCTTGGCCAGGGTCAGCGTGTGCTCGATGATGTATTCGTCGCTCGGCCGCGTCTGCAGCAGGTTGGCCGGCGTCTGCGCGCGCGCGGGCAGCGCGGCCAAGACTTCGGCCACCAGCAGCGCCAGCAGCCCCAGCACGGGCAGCCGGGCGGCCGCCCGCAGCACCCGCGCGGCGCGCCCCGGGCGGCGTGCGGCCAACGGCAGTGGGAGTCGGGGGCGTGGCATCGCAGCCATTTGAAATTCCACCATTTTTGCGTTGGCTCTGAGGATAGCGCAGCCAGGGCTATCCGCGCCCAGTTGCCGGGATGGATGCAAGGTTCCGGCCTTGGGCGGCCGCCGCGCGCGGCCGCCTTCCCTGCGCAGCGGGGACCATACTGTCGTTCACGCTGCGGCTGACCTTCGCGTTCGGCCTGGTGTCCGAGCCGCCGCCGATCAGTCTGTTGCTGACGCGCAGGGGCCTGCTCACGCCCGAGTATTTCAGCCGGACCAGTATCTCAGCCGGACCAGTAACTCAGCCGGAACCGGCGCTACGCCAGCGCGCTCATCTTCCCGGCGGCGTCGGCAACGGACGCCGCGCCTCGGCGTCCCGCAGTGCCCCGTTACGCGGAGCCAGCCGTCCCGCTTGCATCCGCCCACGGGCCCGGCAGGGCTTCTGCGGGCGCGAGGGGCGCGCCGGCCGGCGCCGCGCCCGCGCCATGGTAGGCGGCCCAGATGCGTTCGGCCGTCTTGAGCGGCAGCCCCGGCACGCGCTGCAGCGCGTCCAGTTCCGCGGCCTGCACGCGCTTGAGGCTGCCGAAGTGCCGCAGCAGCGTGCGCGCGTGCTTGGGCCCCACGCCCTGCAGCGCCTCCAGCTCCGTGGAGAGCGCCCTGCGCTTGCGCAGGCTGCGGTGGAACGTGATGGCGAAGCGGTGCGACTCGTCGCGGATGCGCTGCAGGAAGTGCAGCGTGGTCGAATTGCGCTTGAGGCGCTGCTCGCCCTTCATGAGCGGCTTGACGACGTACTCGTAGTCCTCCCCGCCCGGCCGGCGCTGGCCGCGGCGGCGCTCTGAGCGGCCCTTGGCCAGGCCGATCAGGTCCACCTGGGTGGGCGAGACGCCAAGCTGCTCCAAGGCGAGCTGCGCCACGTTGACCTGGCCCTTGCCGCCGTCGATCAGGATCAGGTCCGGCAACGGCTGCTCGCCGCTGCTGGAACGGCGGAAGCGCCGCGTGATGACCTCGAACATGGCCTGGAAGTCGTCCGGCCCGGTCACCGAGCGCACCTTGAACTTGCGGTATTCGCTCTTCAGGGGCTGGTTGTCCTCCCACACCACCAGGGAGGCCACCGGATCGGTGCCCTGGATGTTGGAGATGTCGAAGGCCTCCACCCGGTGCGGCAGGCGGCGCAGGTGGAGCTGGCGGCGCACCTCCTCCAGCACCGTGTCGTCGCCCACGTGGTGCGCGATGCGCTCGCTCAGGGTGCGCGCCGCGTTGGACTCGGCCAGCTCGATCAGGCGCCGCTTGTCGCCGCGCTGCACGGGCAGGATGCGCACGCGGCTGCCTTTTTCCGCCGAAAGGAAGGACTCGAACACGTCCATGTCCTCCACGGGCTCGGGAAGCAGGATTTCCTTGGGCAGCAGCGCGGCCGGCCGCGTGTAGAGCCGCCCCATCCAGCTCCGCAGGATCTCCGCGTCCGTCATGCCCTCCGTGCGCTCGAAGAGCATGAAGTCGGTGCCGATCAGGCGCCCGTTGCGGATGAAGAGCATCTCGATGCCGGCAAAGTGCGACTCGCGCGCCAGCCCCAGCACATCCTGATCCGCCTTGGGATCGGGCACGAGCACGCGCTGCTTTTCCATCGTGCGCTGCACGGCCCGGATGCCGTCGCGCAGGCGGGCGGCCTCCTCGTAGCGCTGGGCCTGGGCGCAGGCGGCCATCTCGGACTCCATGCGCGCGATCAGCTCCCGGTCGCGCCCCTGCAGGAACAGGCGCACCTGCTCCACGATGCGCCCGTATTCCTCCACCGGCACCACGCCCCGGCAGGGCGCCAGGCACTTGCCGAGCTGGAAGTTGATGCAGGGCCGGTAGGTGCGCGTGCCGTCCAGCTTCATCTTGCTGGTGCGCAGCTTGAAGTGGCGGCGGATGGTATAGAGCGTCTCGCGCGCGTCCTTCACCGAGGCGTAGGGGCCGAAGAACTCCGCATCCTTGTCGAACTTTTCCCGCGTCAGGTACAGGCGCGGGTACATCTCGCCCACGGTGAGCTTGAAGAAGGGATAGGACTTGTCGTCCTTGTAGTTGATGTTGTAGCGCGGACGGTGCTTCTTGATCAGGTTGGCTTCCAGGATCAGCGCCTCGGCCTCGCTGCGCGTCTGGAACAGCTCCACGTCGCGCACCTGGTGCACCATGGCGGCGATGCGGGGCGTGTGGGCGGCGGATTGCTGGAAGTAGGAGCGCACGCGGTTGCGCAGGCTCTTGGCCTTGCCAATGTAGAGCACGCGCCCGCCGGCGTCCTTGTGCAGGTAGACGCCGGGCGTATCGGGCAGGGTCTCCAGCAGTTGCGTCAGCTTGGCGTCCAAGGCGTCATTCATGGGTCCCGCCTGCGGAGGGGAGCACGACCGGTCCGCCCGGCTCGTCCAGTCTATGCCATCGTTCCCGCAACGGGCAACGCCGTGCGGAGGCATGGGCCGGGCCGCGCGCCTGCCCTGCCGCCGGTCGGGCGGGGCCGGCCGAAGCGCCAATCTTGCCAGCCCCCGGGCATTTCCCTAGACTGGTTCTCTTAACGAGCGCCCGGCGCGATGCCCCTTTCATTGCCATGAAGACCCTCGACGTCACCCTGCCCAGCGGCCGCTACCCCATCCTGATCGGGGCGGGCCTGCTGGACGAGGCGCTGCCCCGCCTGGTGGGGCCGGTGGCCCGCGAGCGGGTGCTGGTCGTCACCAACGAGACGCTGCAGGGCCTCTACCCGGGCCGCATCGAACGCGCCCTGCGCGGCCTGCCGCTGCGCGTGGAAACGATCGTCCTGCCCGATGGCGAGCAGTACAAGACCCTGGCGACCCTGGAGCGCGTTTACGACCGTCTGATGGCGCTGGAGGCCAACCGCAAGACGGTGCTGATCGCCTTCGGCGGAGGCGTGATCGGCGACCTGACCGGCTTCGCCGCGGCCACCTTCATGCGCGGCGTGCCGTTCTTCCAGGTGCCCACCACCCTGCTGGCCCAGGTGGACAGCAGCGTGGGCGGCAAGACGGCGATCGATATCGCATCCGGCAAGAATCTCGCGGGAGCATTCCACCAGCCCTCCGGCGTACTCGTGGACCCCGAGACGCTCCAGACACTTCCCCCACGCCAGTTCCG